>JAFAGG010000014.1 GCA_023422955.1 Pseudomonadota bacterium
GCTTTGCCCGGGACCGCTCAACCTCATGCCTTCCTCTGTTCTCCTGCGTCCACATCTCGGCCTCCAGATACGCAAGCCAAACATACTCAGACCGCAAAAGTTGCTAACAAGTTTTTAAACTGTCACTAAGCACAACTTGTCTCATGAGTCGAACCTGTAGATGGCGCAGCTCTCGTATATCTCTATGCTGTCTTCCCTATCCCCCAGCTTGAGAAATTAACGACAAAACTGTCGCTCCTTCAGTCTAGAAGAGGGCTATGCAACCATTAAGGGGCTTGGAACCGTAGGCTTCCCATACAGTTGAATTGATTGATAGTGACCAGTCCTCTTAATCATGCCGCACCATATGAAAAGCCCCGCTTCCAGTTAAGGAGCGCGGGGCTTTAGAGTCTGTGTGCAACTACCAAGGGTTTGCCTTGGCCCGCAGCCTTTTGATTCTGTATCCCTAACTGCACTTTCGCACCGTTGGATCAGGAGACATCTTCTAATAAGCCAGGGTTTATCGCGCCACCGACAGCTTCATCATAGGCGCATTTAAAATAAATGCATTATCAGACCAACAAAAAAGCCAGTTTTTTTATCTGGCTCTACAATTCTCACAATTTTCTTTAAGGGGAGCGAATTTACCCGATGCTTGCCCTGCCTTAAAACACTATCGCCCCAGCAATGTTTTCGGCCATGCTCCGGTTTTTTGTTGCCTCCTCCAATTCCCATCAATGAGAATCCTTCAGTCTCATTGTTAAAAAATAATCCACAAAT
The DNA here is from genome assembly GCA_023422955.1 of Pseudomonadota bacterium. Taxonomy (GTDB): domain Bacteria; phylum Pseudomonadota; class Gammaproteobacteria; order Burkholderiales; family Burkholderiaceae_D; genus JAEZLB01. Next base: position 760 of record JAFAGG010000014.1, read on the forward strand.
CGGGATATAGCAGGCCGGCCTGTAGTCAAATCACATAGCGATTGCAGGCCGCACCGGAGTAGACAGCTTGGTGTTCGTATGGAAAGAAGGCTGCTCTACCGGCGCTGGCGGTCGGGAAACATACCAGCACCAAATTCCTCGCTTTTTATTTGCGGGTGCGTCACATGAAGCAAATAATCATCCCCTTGTTAAGCCTTGTGCTGTTATCAGCTTGCGCAATTCAACGCGCCGAGGTGCCCGTATCCTTTCTGGGCGACCCGATTCCAGAGTTTGCAGCCGAAAAAACCATTGAAATCCTTCCAGAGACCAAGTGGGTCAACGTGACTGGCGGCGAGAACATCAAATTTGTTATTGGCGATAAATCATTCAGCTGGTATTTAATGTCGCCACTAGCGTACAGTCGTTCGACTTGCAACGGATTGCTCCACCAGACATGCTGGATCGCCCAGTAACCGCCTATGTTGCGCCTGATCCCAGATATATGGGCGGGGACGACGACGAGCAGGGTCTTTAGATCGCGGCTTCCCATCGTGTGCAAACCCGCCCTTCCGGCGGGTTTCTTATTTCTGCGCCTTCCCCGCCGTGTGCAGCGCACTTGCAATGGAAGGCGCTTCCAGTCAAATTTGATGTGAGTAGAAAAGCAGGCGGGCTATTACTTGCCGCCAAACATCCCGCCCAGGTTGCTTCCCATGCTGGCCGCCTTATCAGCGAAGCTCCCGTCATTACCGCCGCTACCGCCGCCGTTCATCAAACCATCGATTTGGGCACCGACGGGCCCGGGAAGCTTTTCCTTCAAAAAGCCAAGAACTGTGTCCGCCGCCATCATCGCCTTTTCTTCAGGCAATCCGGTGCGGTCAATCAAGCGCTGGATCAACTCATTCATCATATCTCCTTGTGTGAAACGGGCTAACGCCCGGGTCGTCGTTCATACGTCGCTACACAGATAGAGCAACGCTGAGCGCTTTATTTAGCAGCCCTGCTAGAGGCAGCCAGATTCAGGCTACTGGCTGAAGGCTTAAGTTTCAAACGACCAGAAAATAAAAACGGCGTATCTGTGAATCGCGCTGCGACAACTTAGGAATGGGCAGAAAGTATTTTTTGAGGACCATGCCGACTGGATTAATGGCGATGCAAATGCCAATGAGATGGCAAAAATCGGGGGGAAGATTGGCGGGAAGTCTCCCTTTGCCCCAGAAATGAAAAAAGCACCCGTAGGTGCTTGATTCATTTGATTCTTACTGGCGGAGACGGAGGGATTCGAACCCTCGATACAGGTTTAAGCCCATATGCTTCCTTAGCAGGGAAGTGCCTTCGACCACTCGGCCACGTCTCCACACTTGCGTCCAGTAATTTCTTACTGGAAGAGAAGCCCTGAATAATAGCTTCTTATAGTTAATCGGTCAATGCGCAGCGTTTGCCGCAGATCATTCTCCGTTTTCCAGGCCGAAGGCCTTGTGAAGCGAACGCACGGCCAGCTCCATGTATTTTTCATCGATGAGCACGGATATCTTGATTTCCGAAGTGGAGATCATCTGGATATTGATGCCCTCTTCCGAAAGCGTACGGAACATCTGCGAAGCGATGCCGACATGGCTGCGCATGCCTACGCCGACCACGGATACCTTGGACACTTTCGAGTCGCCGGCAATGCTGGTGGCGCCGATGTGTTCTTTGACGACCTTGTTCAGCACATCCATTGCCTTCGCATATTCCGCACGCGGCACGGTGAAGGTAAAATCGGTCTTGCCTTCGACGGACTGGTTCTGGATGATCATGTCGACTTCGACATTGGCATCGGCCACCGGACCGAGAATCTGATAGGCGATGCCGGGACGGTCGGGCACGCCGATGACGGTGATCTTGGCTTCATCGCGGCTGAATGCGATACCGGTAACGGTAGCTTGTTCCATTTTCGTATCTTCCTCAAAACTAATCAGGGTGCCGGAGTTGGCTTCTTCTTCCAGCGGAATGAGCGGGTCGGTCAGCGATGACAGCACGCGCGTCGGCATGCGATAGTTGCCGGCAAATTCAACCGAGCGGATCTGCAATACCTTGGAACCCAGCGATGCCATTTCCAGCATCTCTTCAAAGGTCACGGTTTTCAGCCGGCGCGCTTCCGTAACCACGCGCGGGTCGGTGGTGTACACGCCATCGACGTCGGTATAGATCAGGCATTCTTTTGCCTTCATCGCCGCAGCAACCGCTACCGCAGACGTATCGGAACCGCCGCGGCCCAGCGTCGTGATATTGCCGTCGTTATCCATACCCTGGAAGCCGGTGATGATGACCACCTTGCCTGCATCGAGATCCTTGCGCACCTTGGTGTCATCGATGGAACGGATGCGCGCCTTGTTGTAGGACGAGTCGGTCATGATGGGAACTTGCCAGCCCGCGTAGGACACGGCCTGTTTGCCCATGGACTGCAGCGCAATCGCCAGCAAGGCGACGGAAGCCTGTTCGCCGGTCGAGGCCAGCATGTCCAGTTCGCGCGGATCCGGCTGCGCCATGACTTCTTTCGCCAGTCCGAGCAGGCGATTGGTTTCACCGGACATCGCGGAAGGTACGACGATGATCTGATAACCCGCGTCATGCCATTTCGCGACGCGCCTGGCGACATTCTTGATGCGCTCGACGGAGCCCATCGAAGTACCGCCGTATTTATGTACGATTAAAGCCATGAATATTGAGTAGAGGTCGGTCGGATAAACGCTTGATTTTACATGCCATACCGTTGATTCACAAGGAGTTGGCTTGTGAATCAGGCTTCTGGCAAGAGAGAAAAGAGGCAGGCATGGGCACCGGCAGTTTGCAGCGGTGCTGCAGTGATGCGATGAGGGAGAGTGAAGAAAGTGAAGAAAGTGAAGACAGTTGAGCTTGCGTCAGCATGACTAACGAAGTTTTACAGCTTCCACTGCCCTGCCAGCAGCTTGTCCAACCAGAAGGCACCGATCACGGTTTTGACATCCGTGATCTTCCCTTCCCTCACACATTGCAGCATTTCTGCGGGCGTGGTCGTGATCAGTTCCACAAACTCGCCTTCATCCAGTTGCGTATCGCCCGCTACCAACCCCTTGGCCAGAAAAATATCGAGATGCTCATCCGAATACGCGATGGCATTGTGAATGGTGCAAACGAATTGCCACTCTTTGGCGGAGTAACCGGTTTCCTCGCGCAACTCGCGCTTGGCGCAATCCAGCGGCGCTTCGTCGGGGTCGATTTTCCCGGCGGGCAGTTCGATGAAAACCTGGTTGTTGGGATAACGGAATTGGCGCTCCAGCAGTACCCTGCCGTCGTCCAGCAAAGGAATGATGACGACTGCGCCGGGATGGCGAATGTATTCGCGCTGCGAGCTGGAGCCGTCAGGCAGGCGCACCTGGTCGCGATGTATCTTGAGCAGCGATCCGTCATAGGCGATATCGCCGTCTATGCGGGTTTCTTTCAGGTGAGCGTCGTCCATCGCGTTTCTCCGGCAAGCCTGATGAATGAGCGGCTAGCCCTGCCTGCGGCGCAGATAGCGCATGACAAACCCTGGGAAGGCCAGCACGAGGAAAAGACATAGTGTCACTGCATAGAATTGCCAGCCTTGACTATGCACACGACCTATGCGGCCTTCGAGCAGATAAGCAATCAGCCCTACCAGCAGGTAAAGAAGAGTCAGTTCTATCAAGCGCATCCAGACCGGCTTGGCCGGTCTGGAAAGCGGGAGAATAGCGAGAAAGCGCTCGTTCAGGAAGGGCAAGTTGGCGGCCAGCACCGCCAACAAGATGACGAACCAGGCGGACAGCGATACATCCACGCCGCGGCCCGCTTACAGACCGAGCGTTTTGGCCATCGCCGCAACGCAGGCTGCCATCAGCGCGCCCGGCAGGATACCCAGTGCGATCACGGCCAGGCCGTTAGCGCTCAAGGTTACTTGCATATCGGTCTTGACCTTGAGGGCGGTGTTGTCTACCGCATCATCAAAGTACATCATCTTGATGACGCGCAGGTAGTAGTAGGCGCCGATCAGCGAAGCCAGTACGCCGAGGATGGCCAGCCACAGGTGGCCAGCTCCGATCACTGCCTGCAATACCGACAGCTTCGCATAGAAGCCGACCATGGGCGGCACGCCGGCCAGCGACAGCAAGAGAATCATCATGACCGCGGCAAACCATGGGCTGCGCTGGTTCAGGCCTTTGAAATCCTCCAGGTTTTCAGCTTCGAATCCGGCACGTGCCAGCAGCATGATCACGCCGAAGGAACCGAGCGTGGTCAGTACATAGGTCACCATGTAGAACAGCGCCGAGCCATAGGCATTGGCGGCATCTGCGGCATCGCTGCCTTCGAACACGCCCGACAGCAGGCCCAGCAGCATGAAGCCGACCTGGGCAATCGTCGAATACGCCAGCATGCGCTTGATGTTGGTCTGCGCAATCGCGGTGACGTTACCGAGCACCATGGACAGCACAGCCAGCACCATCAGCATTTGCTGCCAGTCGATCGCCATCGAAGGAACGCCTTCGATAAGCAGACGGACCACGATCGCAAACACTGCCAGCTTGGGTGCAGCACCCAGCAACAGGGTAACGGCAGTCGGCGCACCTTGATAGACATCCGGCACCCACATGTGGAACGGCACGGCGCCCAGTTTGAATGCCAGACCGGCGACGATGAATACCAGGCCGAACACCAGGATCAGCTGGTCTACCTGCCCTGCCGAAGTCGCTTCGGCGATGAGCGTCAGATCCAGCGAGCCGGTGGCGCCGTACAGCATGGAAATACCGTACAACATGAAACCGGAAGCCAGTGCACCCAGCACGAAATACTTCATCGCAGCTTCAGTGGAAATCGAATGCTCGCGGCGCAGTGCAACCAGTGCATACAGAGCCAGCGAATTCAGTTCCAGGCCGAGGTAGATGATCAGCATGTTATTGCCGGAAATCATGATCATCTGACCCAGCGCGGTGAACAAGGCAAGCATGTAGAACTCGCCGCCCAGGTTGTTGTGCCCCACCATCTCGCGATCATTCACATAACCGCGGGAATAGATCAGCGTCACTGCCACCGACAGGTAAACAAACAGCTTGAGCAGGTTGGCCAGCGGGTCCGACACGTACATGTTGTTGAACGCGTATTCAGTCGCACCGCTGTTGTAATCGGCCATGGTCAGTACCGCGCAGCCTGCCAGCGTTGCCAGCGACAGCACATAAGTTATCGTGCGGTCCTTGCTGGATGCGAACAGGTCGACCAGCAAGACGACAACGATTGCTGTCGCCATGAAGATTTCGGGATAAGCCGCAATGAAATTCAGATTATTCATATTCTCGCCACTATAGTTGCATCTGCCTGAGCGTGGTTAACCATTAAGGCAGTTTGGATACCGATACATGCTGCAGCAGCTCCGCTACGGAAACCTGCATCGCTTCGGTGAATGGCAAGGGATACACACCCATGGCCAGCACGGCGATCGCCATGACACCCAGCATGAAGAACTCGCGTTTATTCAAATCGGTCAGTTCATGTACATGGTCGTTGGCAATCGCGCCGAACATGGTGCGCTTCACCAGCCACAGCGAGTAAGCTGCGCCCAGGATGATGGCGGTTGCCGCCAGCAGGCCGATCCAGAAGTTGTATTCGACCGCTGCCAGGATCACCATGAATTCGCCGATGAAGCCGGAGGTCGCGGGCAGACCTGCATTCGCGAAGGAGAACAGCACGAAGAAGGTCGCAAAACGCGGCATCACGTGCACCACCCCGCCGTAATCGGCGATCTGGCGCGAATGCATGCGGTCATACAGCACGCCGATACACAGGAACATCGCGCCCGACACGAAGCCGTGCGAAATCATCTGCATGATGCCGCCCTGCACGCCTATGTCGCTGAACACGAAGAAGCCCAGCGTCACGAAGCCCATGTGAGCAATCGAAGAATACGCGACCAGTTTCTTCATGTCGGCCTGCACCATGGCTACCAGGCCGATATAGATCACGGCGACCAGTGACAGCGTGATCATGAACGGGCCCATGTAGGCGCTGGCGTCCGGCGCAATCGGCATGGAAAAACGCAGGAAGCCGTAGGCACCCAGTTTCAGCATGATGGCGGCCAGCACCACGGAACCGCCGGTAGGCGCTTCCACGTGAGCATCCGGCAGCCAGGTATGCACAGGCCACATCGGCACCTTCACGGCAAACGCCATGAAGAAAGCCAGGAAGATCAGGATCTGCGGCATCATCGCCAGCGGCGTGACATGCCAATCCTGGATGCGGAAGCTGCCGTCAGCCTGGAAGTACAGATACAGCACGGCGATCAGCATCAGCAGGGAGCCGAGGAAGGTGTACAGGAAGAACTTGATCGCGGCGTACACGCGGTTCGGTCCGCCCCACACGCCGATGATGATGAACATCGGGATCAGCGTCGCTTCAAAGAACACATAGAACAGCAGGCCGTCCATTGCCGAAAATACGCCGATCATCAGGCCCGACAGGATCAGGAAAGCGCCCATGTACTGGGACACCTTCTTCTCGATCACTTCCCAGCCGGCGATCACGACGATCACGGTGATGAAAGCGGTCAGCGGCACGAACCACAGGGAAATACCGTCCACGCCCAGCGCATACCAGATATTGAAGCGTTCGATCCACTCCACCCTTTCAACGTGCTGCATGCCCGAGGCGGCATTATCGAAGCCGGTGATCACGGGGATAGTCACCAGGAAGCTGGCGATGGCACCGATCAGCGAAAGCCATCTCGCAGCGCCCGGATTGTCGTCGCGACCAAAGGCGAGCACGAGGATACCGAATGCGACCGGTAACCAGATCGCCCAACTAAGAATAGGAAATGTAGACTGCATCATGTTTCTTCTTTTAGAGATCCGCCCTGATTACACGCTCGGCCGCAACAGCAGATAGCCCAGATACAGGGCAATGCCCAGGATCATCGTAAAGGCATAGTGATAGATATAACCGGTCTGGAAGGTACGCGTGATACGCGAGAACCAGCCGACCACCTTGGCACTACCATTCACCAACAGGCCGTCGATCAAGGTACGGTCGCCCACGCTCCACAGGCCGCGGCCCATGGTACGTGCACCTGCAGCAAATACCGTCTCGTTGATCTTGTCCATGTAGTACTTGTTGTCCAGCAGCGTGTACACGCCACGGAACTTGTCATAGAACCAGGCTGGCACGCGCGGATTGACCATGTAGCAGTAGTAGGCAGCAGCCACACCAGCCAGAGCCAGCCAGAACGGCGCCGTTACAAAACCGTGCAGTGCCATTGCATGCGCGCCATGGAACATTTCATTCAGACCGGCCATCGCGCCGTGCTCTTCAGCGACAAAGATCACGTTGCTGAAAAAGTCGCCGAACAGCAAAGGCTCGATGGTGAAGTAACCGATGATGACCGATGGGATCGCCAGCAATACCAGCGGCAGCGTGATCACCCAAGGCGCCTCATGCGGCTTCTCGCCTGGAGCCAGGCCATGATGCTCGTCGTGATGATCGTCATGGTGCTGATCGTGATGCGTGTCATGCGCCTTGCCGAAACGCTCTTCGCCGTGGAACACCAGGAAGTACATGCGGAAGGAGTAGAAAGCCGTGACGAACACGCCGACCAGAACAGCGAAGAATGCAAAGCCTGCACCGGGGATATTGGCGCGCGCCACCGCTTCGATGATCATGTCCTTGGAATAGAAACCCGAGAACCAGGGCGTACCGATCAGAGCCAGCGAGCCGAGCAGCGACGTGATCCAGGTGATCGGCATGTATTTGCGCAAGCCGCCCATGTTGCGGATGGCCTGATCATGGTGCATGCCGATGATGACCGCGCCGGCGCCCAGGAACAGCAAGGCCTTGAAGAACGCGTGCGTCATCAGATGGAACACGGCCACCGAGTAGGCCGAAGCACCCAGCGCCACGGTCATGTAACCCAGCTGAGACAGCGTGGAGTAAGCCACCACGCGCTTGATGTCGTTCTGGATGATGCCGAGGAAGCCCATGAACAGCGCCGTGATCGCACCGATGATCAGCACGAAGGACAAGGCGGTTTCGGACAACTCGAACAGCGGCGACATGCGCGCCACCATGAAGATACCGGCGGTAACCATGGTCGCGGCGTGGATCAGCGCGGAAATCGGGGTCGGGCCTTCCATCGAGTCCGGCAGCCATACGTGCAGCGGGAACTGGGCAGATTTACCCATGGCGCCGATGAACAGGCAGATACAGGCCACGGTCAGCATCATCCAGTCGGTGCCGGGGAAAATCACCTGGGCCAGCTCTTCACGCTGCGCGAATACGTCGTCGTAATTCATGGAACCCGCATAAGCCAGCAGCAAGCCGATACCGAGGATGAAGCCGAAGTCACCAACGCGGTTGACCAGGAAGGCCTTCATGTTGGCGAAAATCGCGCTCTGCTTTTCGTACCAGAAGCCGATCAGCAGATACGAAACCAGGCCCACTGCTTCCCAGCCGAAGAACAGTTGCAGGAAGTTGTTGCTCATCACGAGCATCAGCATCGAGAAAGTGAACAGGGAGATGTAGGCAAAGAAGCGGTTGTAGCCTTCGTCCTCCTGCATGTAGCCGATCGTGTAGATATGCACCATCAGCGATACGAAGGTCACTACCACCATCATCATGGCAGTCAGGCTGTCGACCAGGAAGCCCACTTCAAACGGTATGCCGGCGACGACAGCCCAGGTGTAGATGGTGCCGTTGAAGGTGGCGCCATCGAGCACGTCCATCAAGGTCATGATGGAGAGTACGCAGGAGAGCGCCACACCGAGAATGGTGACGCTATGCGATCCGACCCGGCCGATTTTATTGCCGAAAAACTTGGTTCCGAACAGGCCGGCAATTGCAGCACCGAACAACGGTGCCAGTGCAATCGTCAGCAGAATGTTAGGGTTGAGTTGCCCCGCCATGATGACCCTTTATCCTTGTATTGTGATTAGTTCTTAAGCCTGTCGAGGTCTTCCACGTTGATGGTGTTCAGATTACGGAACAGCACCACCAGAATGGCAAGACCAATAGCGGCTTCAGCCGCGGCCACGGTCAATATGAAGAAAACGAAGATCTGTCCGGCCGCATCACCGAGGTAATGCGAGAACGCGACAAAATTCATGTTCACCGACAGCAGCATCAGCTCGATTGCCATCAGCAGCACGATGATGTTTTTGCGGTTCAGGAATATGCCAATCACTGATATCGAAAACAGGATCGCGCCCAGAACCAGGAAGTGTGATAGTGACAAGCTCATTTGGCCCTCCCCTTATTGTTTTTCCGGGGCTGCGGCAGCATTGCCCGCAGCGCGGTCGGATTCGGACGGCATGCTCACCATGCGAACACGATCATTACGCTTGACCTTGAGTGCATTGCCCGGATTGAAATAACGCGAATCCTTGCGGCGACGCAGCGTCAGCGCCACTGCGGCCACGATGGCCAGCAACAGCACGAAAGCGGCGATCTCGAATGCATACAGGTAATCGGTATAGATCAGTTTGCCCAGTTCACGCGTATCGCCAATCATGGCGGTCTCGGGCGGCACATCGGCAGCCGTCAGCGTGAAGCTGCGCGTCAGCACCAGCGCCATTTCGATCACGATGATCGCGCCGACGCCGATCGCCAGCGGAAGATGGCCCCAGAAACCCTCACGCAGCTTGTCCGTGTTTATGTCAACCATCATCACCACGAACAGGAACAGCACCATCACTGCGCCGACGTAGACCAGCACAAGCAGGATGGCAAGGAATTCCGCCTTCAGCAGCATCCAGTTCGCCGCCGCCGTAAAGAAGGAGAGCACGAGGAACAAGGCCGCGTGCACCGGACTACGCGAGGTAATCACGCGAGCCGCTGCGAACACAAGGATCGCAGAGAACACATAGAACAAGATAGTTGTAAACATAATGGAGCAGCCGGCTTGATGCAGGTTTTAATAGTGAATTATCGGTACGGCGCGTCCGCTTCGCGGTTTGCGGCAATCTGTTTTTCGTAACGGTCGCCCACGGCGAGCAGCATTTCCTTGGTGTAGTACAGATCGCCGCGTTTCTCGCCGTGGTATTCCAGCGTATCGGTCTCGACGATGGAATCAACCGGGCAGGACTCTTCGCAGAATCCGCAGAAAATGCACTTGGTCAGATCGATGTCGTAACGCGTGGTGCGGCGGGTGCCATCTTCACGTTCTTCGGAATCGATGCCGATCGCCAGCGCCGGACAAACTGCTTCGCACAGTTTGCAAGCGATGCAGCGTTCTTCGCCGTTGGGATAACGACGCAGCGCGTGCAGACCGCGAAAACGCGGCGATATCGGTGTTTTCTCTTCCGGGAATTCGATCGTAATCTTACGAGCGAACATGTACCGGCCGGTCAGGGCCAAGCCCTTCACCAGTTCGCGCAGCATCAAGCTGTCGAAAAAATCCTTAATGGCTGCCATTTCTAAGCCTCTACAAAGTCATTACTGCCAAATGTTCCACGGCGTCTGCATCCAGACGGCGACAATCACCAGATAAGCCACGGTGAGCGGAATGAATACCTTCCAGCCCAAGCGCATGATCTGGTCATAGCGATAACGCGGGAACGATGCGCGTGCCCAGATGAACAGGGACACGACAAAGAAAGTCTTGATACCCAGCCAGATCCAGCCCGGAATGAATTCCAGGAAGCCGAACGGTGCCTGCCAGCCACCCAGGAACATGAGCGACGCCAGTGCCGAGAACAGGATCATCGCAGCGTATTCCGCCAGGAAGAACATTGCGAACGACATGCCCGAATATTCCACCATGTGGCCTGCCACGATTTCGGACTCGCCTTCCACCACGTCAAACGGGTGACGGTTGGTTTCGGCAATGCCGGATATCACGTAGATCACGAACATCGGGAACAGCGGCAACCAGTTCCAGGACAGGAAATTCACGCCCATGTCGGCAAAGTAACCGCGTGTCTGACCCAGTACGATTTCGGAAATGTTCAGCGAACCGGACACCATCAGCACGATGACGATCACGAAACCCATCGCGATTTCGTAAGACACCATCTGTGCCGATGCACGCATCGCACCGAGCAGCGCATACTTGGAGTTGGAAGCCCAACCAGCCACGATCACGCCATAGACTTCCAGACCCGTGAGAGCCATCACCAGCAGCAGGCCGGCATTCACGTTAGCCAGCACCACTTCGGGACCGAAGGGAATCACCGCCCATGCTGTCAGCACGGGAGCAATCGTCATGATAGGCGCGAGCACGAACAAGGCTTTATTGGCCTTGGCCGGAATGATGATTTCCTTGGACAGGAGTTTCAGCGCATCGGCGATAGGCTGCAGCAAACCTGCTGGGCCCACGCGATTGGGACCCACACGAATGTGCATCCAGCCGATCAGCTTGCGTTCCCAGTAAGTCAGGTAGGCAACGCACACCATCACTGGCGCAACGATGGCGACGATCATCGCCATGTTCCAGACCAGTGGCCACAGGCCGCCAAATATTCCTTCGCCGGTTGTCTGAACCGTAGTCAGCATTTCATTCATTTATGCCTTCTCCACCACGATAGTGCCGAACATGCTGCCCAGGGTGCTGGTGCTGGCATGAGCAGATGCGATACGCACGACATTGGCCGGCAGGTTACGGTCAATAGCGACCGGCAGCACGGCACTTCCATTTCCCTGGGTGACCTTGACCTGCTCGCCAGCGGCCATGCCCAGCTTGCTTGCCAGATCAGCCGATACCCAGGCCTGGGGCGACGTGGCATCTGCAGTCTGCTGCAGCGACTCGGCGCGACGCGTTATGCCGTCGGTCCAGTAAATCGGCACATCGGCGATGCGCTCCAGTCCGCCGGCGGATGCCGCCGCGAATTGCGGCTGCACCGAAGTCTTGTTGTTCAGGCGGCCCAGCAGCTGGGCTTCCGCCGCGGACGACGCACCCAGCATTTCGTTGCGGACCGTTTCGGAAGCACTGTAGTCGAATCCGTCGAGCTCAAGCAGATTGCCCAGAACGCGCAGCACTTTCCAGGCCGGACGGGTTTCAGCCAGCGGCTTGACCGAACCGTTGAAGCTTTGCGCGCGGCCTTCGCAATTCACGAAGGTGCCCGAAGTTTCACTGAAGGGCGCAGTCGGCAGCAGCACGTCGGCATAGTCCATGCCGTGCTTGAACGGCGACATCACCACCACCATCTCGGCGCTGTCCATCGCGGCGCGTGCCACTTGCGGATTATGGCAATCAAGCTCCGGCTCCACGTTCAGCAACAGATAAGCCTTGCGCGGATTTTCCAGGAACTGCTGCGCATTGCCGCCCTTGGATGGCAAGGCATTGGCCAGGTAACCACCGACGGTATTGGCTGCTTCGGTCAGATAACCGAATTTCGCATCCGTGTTTTGTGCCAGCCATTGCGCAGCAGCGTGCAGCTTGGAAGCTTGCGGATGCTGAGCGGCGGCGTTGCCGAGCAGGATGGCGCGCGGTTCGCCCGACATCAGGCCGGTTGCGATTTGCTTGGCCGCTGCGGATGGCGTGCAGTTTTCGAAGCCGGCAGGCACAGCGATATTTTTTGCCTGTGCGACAGCGACCACCACTTCGCCCAGTGCCGACAGCCACTGTGACGGAGCGACGACCATCTTGTTCGCCACCGGCATCAGCAGATCGTCATCCGTTGCATTCAGCACGCTCAGTTGCGCGCCGCGCTTGACGGACTGGCGCAGGCGCGAAGCCAGCAAAGGATGATCCTTGCGCAGGAAGGAACCGATGATGAAGGCACGCTTCAGTTCGGCAAACTCTGCAATGGACATGCCCAGCCACGGAGTCACTTCGCTGCCGAGAGTGAAATCGGACTGACGCAGACGGAAATCGATATTGTCGGAACCCAGGCCACGCACGACTTTTTGCAGCAGCGACATTTCTTCCAGCGTGGAGTGCGGCGCAGCCAGCGCAGCAATCGCATCGGCGCCATGCTCATGGCGAATATTGCGCAGACCGTGCGCCACGTATTCGAGCGCAGTCTGCCAGTCCACCGGCTGCCATTGACCGCCCTGCTTCAGCATGGGCGTCGTCAGGCGCTCTTCGCTATTCAGGCCTTCGTAAGCGAAGCGATCCTTGTCGGACAACCAGCATTCATTGACTGCGTCATTTTCCAGCGGCAGTACGCGCATGACCTTGCCACTCTTGACCTGCACGATCAAGTTGGAACCCAGGCCATCATGCGGGCTCACCGATTTGCGGCGGGACAGTTCCCAGGTACGGGCGCTATAGCGGAAAGGCTTGGACGTCAGTGCGCCGACCGGGCACAGGTCGATCATGTTGCCGGACAATTCGGAATCGACGGTCTTGCCGACGAAGGCAGTAATTTCGGAATGCTCACCACGACCCAGCATGCCGAATTCCATCACGCCGGCCACTTCCTGGCCAAAGCGCACGCAACGCGTACAGTGGATGCAGCGAGTCATTTCCTGCATGGAGATCAAGGGACCCGAGTCCTTGGACACGACCACGCGTTTTTCTTCCGCATACTGGGAGGAACCAGGGCCATAACCCATGGCCAGATCCTGCAACTGGCATTCGCCACCCTGATCGCAGATCGGGCAATCCAGCGGGTGATTGATCAGCAGGAATTCCATCACGCTCTTCTGCGCCTGGACAGCCTTGTCGCTATGGGTGCGCACGATCATGCCGTTAGTCACGGGAGTGGCGCAGGCCGGCAAGGGCTTGGGCGCTTTTTCCACTTCGACCAGGCACATGCGGCAGTTCGCTGCGATCGACAGTTTCTTGTGGTAGCAAAAATGCGGAATGTAGGTACCCAGCTGATTGGCAGCTTCCAGCACCATGCTGCCCTCCTTCACTTCCACCTTCTTGCCGTCAATTTCTATTTCAACCATGGCTTTTGCCTCAGTAAGTCCGTTTTCGCTTGTTCGCTTAGCTTATTTGCTTAATTTGCTTAATTTGCTTAGTTAGCTGATTTGCCAAAACGGCTTTTAAACATAAGCGGGCACCAGGCACCGCTTGTGTTCGATGTGATATATGAATTCGTCCCTGAAGTTCGTGATCATGCCGCGAACCGGCATCGCAGCCGCGTCGCCCAGCGCGCAGATGGTGCGACCCTGGATGTTGTCGGCGATGCGATGCAGCATGTCGATATCGTCGGCGCGTCCCTCGCCGTTCTCGATGCGATGCACCATGCGATACAGCCAGCCCGTGCCTTCGCGGCAGGGCGTGCACTGGCCGCAGGACTCTTCATAGTAGAAATAGGACAGGCGCAGCAGCGACTTCACCATGCAGCGGGTTTCATCCATCACGATGACGGCGCCCGAACCCAGCATGGAACCGGCCTTGGCAATGGAGTCGTAGTCGAGGTCGGTATCCATCATGATCTCGCCGCGCACTACCGGAGAAGACGAGCCGCCGGGAATCACAGCCTTGATCTTCTTGCCGCCGCGCATGCCACCAGCCAGCTCCATCAAGGTCGCGAATGGCGTGCCCAACGGTACTTCGTAGTTTCCGGGACGCTCAACGTCACCCGAAATGGAGAAAATCTTGGTGCCGCCGTTATTAGGCCGGCCCAGTGCCGCATAAGCTTCTCCGCCCATGCTCATGATGAAAGGCACGGCTGCGAACGTCTCGGTATTGTTGATGGTGGTCGGCTTGCCGTACAAACCGAAGCTTGCCGGGAAAGGCGGCTTGAAGCGCGGCTGACCTTTTTTACCTTCGATCGATTCCAGCAGCGCGGTTTCTTCGCCGCAGATGTAAGCACCGTAACCATGAAAAGCATGCAGCTGGAAGCTGAAATCGCTGCCCATGATGCTGTTGCCCAAAAAGCCCGCAGCGCGCGCTTCTTCCAGCGCTTCTTCAAAGCGCTCGTAGACCGACCATACTTCGCCGTGGATATAGTTGTAGCCGGCGGTGATGCCCATCGCATACGCGCCGATGGCCATGCCTTCGATCACGGAGTGAGGGTTGTAGCGCAGGATGTCGCGGTCTTTGAATGTGCCCGGTTCGCCTTCGTCGGAATTGCAGACCAGGTACTTCTGTCCATCGAACTGGCGCGGCATAAAGCTCCACTTCAGACCGGTCGGAAAGCCTGCGCCGCCGCGGCCGCGCAGCGACGATGCCTTCAGTTCGGCAATCACCTGCTCGGGCGTGATCTTTTCAGCCAGGATGCGTTTCAGGGCCTCGTAGCCGCCACGCTTCACGTAGTCGGCCAGGTGCCAGTTCTGGCCATCGAGACCTTCCAGCAGCAGAGGCTTGATATGACGGTTATGCAGACAGGTCATTTCCCAAGCTCCTCCAGCAACGCGTCCAGCTTGTCATTCGACATGAAGCTGCACATGTGCTTGTTATTGACGAGCAGCACCGGCGCGTCGCCACATGCGCCCATGCACTCACCTTCCTTCAGCGTGAACTTGCCGTCCGCAGTGGTTTCATTGAAACCAATGCCCAGCTTTTCCTTCAGGTGCACAGCCGCCCTGTCGCCGCCGGACAGCACGCAAGGCAGGTTGGTGCACACAGAAATCTTGTGCTGACCTACCGGCTTGGTGTTGTACAGCGTGTAGAAGGTCGCCACTTCCGCCACCGCGATAGCCGGCATGCCGAGATAGTCGGCAAGATCCTGCATCACTTCGGGAGAAAGCCAGCCTTTCTCTTCCTGCGCAATCGCCAGCGCCGACATGACAGCAGATTGCTTCTGGTCAGCCGGGAACTTGGTCAGTTCGCGATCGATTCTTTTATATGCTTGCTCTGATAACAGCATCATTCGCCTCAAACTTCGCTCGCTTTAGCGATCAATTTCACCAAACACGATGTCTTGGGTACCAATAATCGTCACAGCATCTGCCAGCATGTGACCCTTGGACATTTCATTCAAACCCTGCAAGTGGGCAAAGCCCGGAGCACGGATCTTCAGACGATAAGGTTTGTTGGCGCCATCGGAAACGATGTAGATGCCGAACTCGCCTTTCGGATGCTCTATGCCCACATAAGCCTCGCCGCTCGGCACATGGAAGCCCTCGGTAAAGAGCTTGAAGTGGTGAATCAGCTCTTCCATGTTGGACTTCATCGCCACGCGCGATGGCGGTGCAACCTTATGGTTATCGGTGATCACCGGACCCGGATTGTTGCGCAGCCATTCTATGCATTGCTTGATGATGTGGTTGGACTGGCGCATCTCTTCAACGCGCACCAGGTAACGGTCATAGCTATCGCCGTTCACGCCCACCGGAATATCGAAGTCCAGCAAGTCGTACACTTCATACGGCTGCTTCCTGCGCAAATCCCATTCCACGCCCGAACCACGCAGCATGGGACCGGTGAAGCCCATCGCCATCGCATCTTCCGGCGATACCACACCGATGCCGACCAGTCGCTGCTTCCAGATACGGTTATCGGTCAGCAGGGTTTCGTACTCATCCACGTAACCCGGGAAACGATTGGTGAAATCTTCGATGAAGTCCAGCAGGGAACCCTGACGGTTCTCGTTCATCTGGCGCATGGATTTTTCGTTGCGCACCAACGATGCCTTGTACTGCGGCATATGATCAGGCAGATCGCGATATACGCCGCCCGGACGATAGTAGGCCGCATGCATACGGGCGCCCGACACCGCCTCGTAGACGTCCATCAAGTCTTCGCGCTCGCGGAAGGCATACAGGAACACTGCCATCGCGCCCACGTCCAGGCCATGCGCGCCGATCCACAGCAGGTGGTTCAGGATGCGGGTGATCTCGTCGAACATCACACGGATGTACTGGGCGCGCAGCGGCACTTCGAGACCGAGCAGCTTCTCGATGGCCATTACATAGGCGTGCTCGTTGGCCATCATCGACACATAGTCGAGCCTGTCCATGTAGGGCACGGATTGCAGATAGGTGCGCTGCTCCGCCAGCTTCTCGGTCGCGCGATGCAGCAGGCCGATATGCGGATCGGCGCGCTGGATCACTTCACCGTCCAATTCCAGCACCAGACGCAACACGCCGTGCGCAGCCGGATGCTGCGGCCCGAAGTTCAGGGTGTAATTCTTAATCTCAGCCATTATTTGATCCCGTAATTCTCTTCGCGGATCACACGCGCAACGTTTTCACGCGGCTCGATGGTGACAGGTTGATAGATCACGCGTTTCTGTTCGGGGTCGTAACGCATCTCGACAAAACCGGTGATCGGGAAATCCTTGCGGAAGGGATGACCGATGAAACCATAGTCGGTCAGAATGCGGCGCAGGTCGTCATGACCTTCAAACAGGATGCCGTACAGATCGAAGGCCTCGCGCTCGAACCAGTTGGCGGCACGCCAGATGCCGATCACTGATGGCACCAGGGGCAACTCGTCGTCTT
>JAFAGG010000003.1 GCA_023422955.1 Pseudomonadota bacterium
GCCCTCGACCACCGCAGCCGCGCCGGAATTACGCACCGCGAAACGCTCACCGGCCACGCCGCTGAAGAAAGCCTCACCGCCAACGGCACCGTACAGCACGGTATTACCGACGATCATGTTTTCATGCGCTCGGCCACGGAACTCGGTGTTGGGACGCACGATGATGCGACCGCCCGCCAGTCCCTTGCCCACGTAGTCGTTACCTTCGCCCACCAGATCCAGCGTAATGCCGTGCGCCAGGAAGGCGCAGGCCGACTGGCCCGCGGTGCCCTGCAACTGGATATGGATGGTGTCGTCCGGCAGGCCTTCGTGGCCGTATTTCTTCGCCACTTCGCCAGACAGCATCGCACCCACGGTACGGTTCACGTTTTTCACCGGCGAGATGAAGGAAACCTTCTCGCCCTTGTCGAGAGCCGCGCGCGCCTGCGCGATCAGTTTGTGGTCCAGCGCATTTTCCAGACCGTGATCCTGCTCTTCCACCTGGAAGCGCGGCTCGGCAGCCGGCACGTCGGGCTGATGGAAGATCCTGCTGAAATCCAGGCCTCTGGCCTTCCAGTGCGTAATCGCCCGGGCCTTGTCCAGCAGATCGGTGCGGCCGATCAGATCGCTGAAGGCGCGAATGCCGAGTTGGGCCATGATCTGGCGCACTTCTTCCGCCACATAGAAGAAGAAGTTCACCACGTGCTCGGGCTGGCCCTTGAATTTGGCGCGCAGCGCCGGGTCTTGTGTGGCGACGCCGACCGGGCAAGTGTTCAGGTGGCATTTGCGCATCATGATGCAGCCTTCCGCGACCAGCGGTGCAGTCGAGAAGCCGAATTCATCCGCACCCAGCATCGCGCCTATCACTACGTCGCGGCCGGTCTTTATCTGGCCGTCGGTCTGCACGCGGATGCGGCTGCGCAGGCGATTAAGCACCAGCGTCTGCTGGGTTTCCGCCAGGCCCAGCTCCCACGGCGTGCCGGCATGCTTGATCGAAGACAGCGGCGAAGCGCCGGTGCCGCCATCGAAGCCCGAGATCACCACGTGATCGGCCTTGGCTTTGGCCACACCGGCAGCCACCGTGCCCACGCCGACTTCCGACACCAGCTTCACCGAGATCGACGCTTTCGGGTTCACGTTCTTCAGATCGTGAATCAGCTGCGCCAGATCTTCAATTGAATAAATGTCATGGTGCGGCGGCGGCGAAATCAGGCCCACGCCCGGCACCGAGAAACGCAGCTTGGCGATGTACTCGGACACCTTGTGTCCCGGCAGCTGGCCGCCTTCGCCGGGCTTGGCGCCCTGTGCCATCTTGATCTGGATCTGATCGGCCGAAGTCAGGTATTCGGTGGTCACGCCGAAACGGCCGGACGCTACCTGCTTGATTTTTGAGCGCAGCGAATCCCCATCCTGCAAAGGGATATCGACTTCCACGCGATCGCGACCGATCACCGAAGCCAGCGTATCGCCATTCTTGATCGGAATGCCGCGCAGCTCGTTGCGATAGCGCGCTTCATCCTCGCCGCCTTCGCCGGTATTCGATTTGCCGCCGATACGGTTCATCGCAATCGCCAGCGTCGCATGCGCTTCGGTGGAGATCGAACCCAGCGACATCGCGCCGGTCACGAAGCGCCTGACGATTTCCTTGGCAGGTTCGACTTCATCCAGCGAAATCGCCTTGCTCGGATCGATCTTGAATTCAAACAAACCGCGTAAGGTCATGTGGCGCTTGGACTGGTCGTTGATCAGTTGTGCATATTCCTTGTAGGTCGCGTAACTGCCGGCGCGCACCGAGTGCTGCAGCTTGGCGACCGCATCCGGCGTCCACATGTGCTCTTCGCCGCGCACGCGGAAGGCGTATTCGCCGCCGGCGTCCAGCGCATTGGCCAGCAGCGGATCATTGCTGAAGGCAAGGCGATGCAGGCGCAGCGCTTCTTCCGCCACTTCGAAAATGCCTATGCCTTCGACATTGGATTGCGTGCCTTTGAAGTACTTGTCGACCAGCGCCTTGTTCAGGCCGATGGCTTCGAAAATCTGCGCGCCGCAGTAGGACATGTAGGTGGAAATACCCATCTTGGACATGACCTTCAGCAAGCCCTTGCCGACCGCTTTCTGGAAGTTGGCCACCGCTTTTTCCGGCGACAGATCGCCGGACAGGCCCTGCGCCATATCGACCAGCGTATCGAGCGCGAGGTAAGGATGCACCGCTTCCGCGCCGTAGCCGGCCAGCAACGCGAAGTGATGAGTCTCGCGCGCAGAACCGGTTTCAACTACCAGGCCGGTGGAAGTGCGCAAGCCCTTGCTGACCAGGTGCAGATGGATGGCTGACGTGGCGAGCAGGGCCGGGATGGGCGCGGAGCTTTCATCAAACTGCCGATCCGACACGATCAGGATATTGTGGCCCGACTTGACCGCATCGACCGCTTCCGCGCACAGCGATGCGATGCGCGCCTCGATGCCTTCCTTGCCCCATGCAACCGGATAGCAGATGTTCAGTTCATAGGATTTGAACTTGCCGCGCGTATGCTCGCTGATATTGCGCAGGCGCGCGATGTCGGCGTAATCCAGCACCGGTTGCGATATTTCCAGGCGCATGGGCGGGTTGATATTGTTGGTGTCCAGCAGATTGGGGCGCGGGCCGACGAAGGATACCAGCGACATCACCATCGCTTCGCGAATCGGGTCGATAGGCGGATTGGTCACCTGCGCGAACAACTGCTTGAAGTAGGCATACAGCGGCTTGTTACGGTCGGACATGACGGCCAGCGGCGTGTCGTCGCCCATGGAGCCGATGGCTTCCTCGCCCAGCACCGCCATCGGCGACATCAGGAATTTCAGGTCTTCCTGCGTGTAGCCGAACACTTGCTGGCGGTCCAGCAAGGACAGCTTTTGTTCAGCCTTTTCCGGCTGCGCGCTCAGCTCGCCGAGCTTGATGCGCACGGAATTGATCCACTGCTTGTACGGCTTGGCATTCGCGTACAGGTCTTTCAACTCCTTGTCGTCGATGATGCGGCCGGCATCCATGTCGATCAGGAACATCTTGCCCGGCTGCAGGCGCCACTTCTGGATGATCTTGGATTCGGGAATCGGCAGCGTGCCTGATTCGGAGGCCATCACCACCAAGTCGTCGTCGGTGACGATGTAGCGTGCGGGACGCAAACCATTGCGATCCAGCGTGCCGCCGATATGGCGGCCATCGGTAAATGCCATCGCAGCCGGGCCGTCCCACGGCTCCATCATCGCGGCATGGTATTCATAGAAGGCGCGGCGGTTGTCATCCATCAGCGTGTGGTTTTCCCAGGCTTCCGGAATCATCATCATCATCGCCTGCGCAATCGGATAACCGGCCATCACCAGCAGTTCCAGCGCATTGTCGTAGCAGGCGGTATCTGACTGGCCTTCGTAAATCAGCGGAAACAGCTTTTGCAGATCGTCGCCCAGCACGGCTGACTTCATCACGCCTTCGCGCGCGCGCATCCAGTTGAAGTTGCCCTTGACGGTATTGATCTCGCCGTTATGCGCAATCATCCGGTACGGATGCGACAGCGGCCATTCGGGGAAAGTGTTGGTCGAGAAGCGTTGATGCACCAGCGCCAGCGCCGACACGCAGCGCGCATCCTGCAGGTCCTTGTAATACACACCAACCTGGTCCGCCAGCAGCAAGCCCTTGTAGACCACGGTGCGCGCCGACATCGACGGCACGAAGAATTCCTTGCCGTGCATGAGATTAAGCGCCTGGATCGCATGACCGGAAGACTTGCGGATTACATACAGTTTGCGCTCCAGCGCATCGGTCACCATGATGTCCTGGCCGCGGCCGATGAATATCTGGCGAATCAACGGCTCCTTGGCGCGCACGCTCGGCGACATCGGCATGTCATAGTCGATCGGCACATCGCGCCAGCCCAGCACGACTTGTCCCTCAGCGTGCACGGCACGTTCGATTTCCTGTTCGCAGGCCAGGCGCGATGCATGCTCCTTGGGCAGGAACACCATGCCCACGCCATATTCGCCGAAAGGCGGCAGCACCACGCCCTGCTTGGCCATCTCTTCGCGATAAAGCTGGTCCGGCAGCTGAACCAGTATGCCGGCGCCGTCGCCCATCAGCTTGTCCGCGCCCACCGCGCCGCGATGATCCAGGTTTTTCAGGATCAGCAAGCCCTGTTCAATGATGGAATGGCTTTTCTTGCCCTTGATGTGGGCAATGAACCCGACACCGCAGGCATCGTGTTCGTTGGAGGGGTCGTAAAGACCTTGCGCGTGCATAGCTATTCTCCGGCACTTTATCAATGGAGACGCAAGAATAGTTCACGAAAATGAATAATTCAATCGAAAATAAATAGGGTCGGAGTCAATTAAAATGACGCACAAAAATGGGGAGATTTTAAATAGGGACAGAGACAAAATGGTGAGAAATTCAGGCGAATTTTGCCTGTTTTTTGGGCGGACGCCCTCTTTTGGCCGGGGCAAGCCGACGGCCCGATTCCTGTTCCAACTGCTGAATATAACTTTCTCGCCCTAAAACCTTCCCTTTTGCGATCGCTTCCTCTATTTCTCTCAGCAGATTCTCGTTCAGTCCCTGGGCCACCAGATCGCGATAATTCAGTTCGCGCTCAAAAGGAGTATTGCCCAGAGACCAGTACATGGAATGAGCCGTAATCAGCGGATCAGGCTTCAAACCGACATGGTGCTGATAACTGGACCAGGGATAAGCTTGCGGCGTCTGAGCCAGCCCGGCTCGAACCGGATAAAGCTCGACGTAGCTGGAGCTTGGAATGAAGCAGGCTTCGGCATCGATGATCACGGTGCGAAAGCGCCCTTCCCACAAGGTCCCGGTACGACCATGACGTTGATTAAAATAGGGGACATAGTGGCGCCCCATCCATTGCATCATCTGCGCCAAGCCGCCAGCGTCGGCAGGGGTCGCGAGAATAACGATTTGATTGGGAAGCAGAACATAGGCATGAATCGCCACGTTAAAGCGGGAGGCGGCTTCGCGCAGCCATTTGTAAAAGGCCAGACAATCTTCGTCGTCGCGAAAAATAAGCTGGCGATCATTACCCTTTTGAACAATGCAATGGGTTTGCCCAGGAATGACCAAGCGGGAAAGACGAGCCATAAGCAGGATGGATAGGTGAATTTGTTCTTATTGTAAATCACTCCGTCCCCAATTAATCGAAAAACCGAATTTACTGGCGAGTTTGGCTTTCTGGACTTGCCTTACTGCTGCGAACGGACGGCTTATGCACTCAAGCTGTATTTTTCTTGCGGCAAATGTATCGTTTAAACGCAAGAAAAGTGGGTTTTTTTACACAACCAGGGTAGAAATATCGCTTCTGTATCTATAATCGTTTTAACCATTGCCGCTAGAAGCAATGCTCACTCAAAGGAGAGACAACGATGACACTTTTCACTTCGTATGACTGGATATTCTGGCTCACCGTGGCATATGCAATGATTCCCATCCTCTTGCTGATCAAAGATGAGCGGGAAAGCGAGCTAGGCCAAAATTCACGCAAATGAACCAGGCCACCGGCAGGTGGCCTTTACCGAACCCAAACAGCAAAAAAACCGGCACTCTTTTGGAGTGCCGGGTTTTTTTATTTTGCGCCGCATACTGCTTCGGCTCAGCCTGCTTCAGAACGGGATGTCGTCATCCATGTCATTGAAATTAGCCGCTGGCTTGGCTGCCGGACGAGAAGCCGGAGCGCTCTGGCGCGGTGCCGGCGCAGCATTTTCATAACCGTCATCCATGGGCGCACCACCGCCACCCATGCCCTGACGGCTACCCAGCATCTGCATGGAATCGGCGCGGATATCGGTCGCGTACTTTTCCACGCCATCCTTGTCCGTGTACTTGCGGGTACGCAGGCTGCCCTCCACGTAGACCTGGCTAC
>JAFAGG010000013.1 GCA_023422955.1 Pseudomonadota bacterium
AGCATAGTGCGATAGCGCCTCGCAAAATAGAACGCAAAAAGTCGAACGCAAAAAATCGGACGCAACAAGCACGCCACTGCCGAATACGATGAATGCGTCGGCTGCTTCGGTACCGAATATTTTCGCATCGGCTGCGCCGTTTTTCCTGTCAGGGGAAGGCCCTTTTTACTCGGTTTATGAAAGGCGAACGCATGGACAAAACTGCTGCACATCCCGGCCCGCTGGCCGGCATGCGTGTGCTGGAGCTGGCGCAGATCATGGCAGGGCCGACCTGCGGCATGATGCTGGCCGATATGGGTGCGGACGTGATCAAGGTGGAGAAGCTGCCGGGCGGCGACGATTCGCGCGGCTATCGCGAGCCGCGCGTGAACGGTGTGTCGGCTCCGTTCATGATCCTGAACCGCAACAAGCGCGGTATTGCACTGAATCTCAAGCATGCCGACGGCCGCCGCATCCTGCTGCGCATGGTCGAGAAAGCGGATGTGCTGACCGAGAATTACCGGCGCGGCACGCTGGAAAAGCTGGGCCTGGGCTACGACGTCTTGTCTGAGGTGAATCCCGGCCTGATCTACTGCGCAGTTTCCGGTTACGGGCGCGATGGGCCCTACGGTGACAAGGGCGGATTCGACCTGATTGCGCAGGGATTTGCCGGCCTCATGTCGGTGACGGGCGAACCGGGGCGGCCTCCGGCGAAAACTGGCAACTCGATTGCCGACATCAATGCCGGCATTCTTGCCGTAGTCGGTATCACGGCGGCTTACGCGCACAAGCTGAAAACCGGGCGCGGCCAGATCGTCGATACCTCGTTGATGGAAGCGGCCTTGCAGCAGACGTTCTGGCATGCTGCCATCTATTTCGCCACCGGCGAATCTCCCGGGCCTGCGGGTTCGGCCCACCTCCTCACCGCTCCCTACCAGGCATTTCGTGCCAAAGATGGCTGGATCAATATCGGCGGCGCCAACCAGGCCAACTGGGAACGCATTGCCGAAGTGCTGGGGCATCCGGAATGGCGAGAAGATGATCGCTTCATCACCAACAGTGCGCGCATGATCAATATCGAAGCGCTCACTGTCGGCATGAACGAAGTATTGGCAATGCGCACAAAGGAGGAATGGATTGCCGCGTTCGATGCTGCCGGCGTGCCGGTTGGGCCGGTGCACACCATAGGCGAAGCGCTGACTCATCCGCAGACGCTGGCGCGCAACATGGTGGTCGATCTCGACCATCCTCAGGCCGGACCCACCAAGGCGCTCGGCTGCCCCGTGCATTTTTCGGAGACGCCCACGCGCATAGATCGCCCGGCTCCGATGCTGGGCGAACATTCCCGTGAATTGCTGAAGGAATACGGCTTCAGCGACAGCGAAATCGATGAATTCGTTGCCGGCGGTGTGATCGAGGAAGCCGCCGTCTTGCAGGAATAATGCGCGGCCGATGTGCCGGCATGTCAATCAAGGAACAACATGAGCGACGGACAAGTCCATCTTTCCATTCAAGACGGCATCGCAGCCATCGTGATCGACCGGCCCGAAGCACGCAATGCAATGACCTGGGCCATGTACGATCAGTTGGCCTCGATCTGCGAGCAGATAAGCCGTGATCCCGCGGTACGGGTTGCCACCCTGCGCGGCGAGGGAGGAGAAGCCTTTGTCGCCGGCACCGACATCGAGCAGTTCAGGGAATTCTCCGGAGGCAGCGACGGTATTGCCTATGAAAGAAAAATCGATGAACGCATACGGTTAATCGAACAACTTCCCATGCCGACGATAGCGATCATCGACGGCTGGGCCATCGGCGGCGGACTCGCGATTTCCGCCGCCTGTGATTTCCGGATCGCCAGTCCCAAGTCGGCGTTCGGCGTGCCGATCGCGCGCACGCTGGGCAATTGTCTGTCGATGGCCAATCTGGCGCGTGTGGTGGACGGCTTCGGTTCAAGCCGTGCAAAAAGAATGCTGCTGCTTGCGGAAACCATAGGCGCTTCGGAAGCGCTGTCCTGCGGTTTTGTGACGGAAATTGCGGAATCCGACCAGCTCGGAAACAAGGCCGCCGACATGTGCGCGCGCCTGATGAAACATGCGCCGGTCACGATGCGGATATCGAAGGAGGGAATACGCCGCGTGGTCAGCGAAGCCTTGCCGCAGGGCGAAGATCTGGTGCGGGCGTGTTATGCCAGCCGGGATTTCAAGATTGGGGTTGAAGCGTTTCTGAACAAGAACAAGCCTGCTTGGACAGGGATCTGAGGCTGGGTTTCGCAACGCATGCGTTGTGCCTATATTCCTTCCCCTTCAAGGGGTGAGGCAGGGGTTTCGCGAAGCACCGCTTCGCGCCTGGCGAACGCGAGCCGCCTGCCAGCGGCGAGCCGTGGGGTTAGGGGTGTAGCGAGGGTAAGCAGGCGACATGGCGCCTGCTCGCGCCCTGCAAGGGGGGATGGGTTTAAACAGTGGATGCAAGAGACCCATCCCCATCCCCGCCTTCCCCTTGAAGGGGAAGGAGTTTCCTCTCTCCTGCGGCCCGCAGGTGTCGTGAAACCTCTCCTTCGTGTATCGAAAAGGAAACAAGACGAGAGCGGACCATAAACACTTGGCTTGATGTGCCCTCTCCCGTTCCTCATCTTTTACGAATATTAGTACCCCAACTTCTTCAGCACCTCCGACAGCATCGCAATCATCTGATCGATCTCTTCCTTCGTCACGTTCAGCGAAGGCATGAAGCGCAGCAGTTCCGGGCGGGGCGAGTTGAGCAGCAGTCCGACTGGTTCCATGTCGCGCGCGGTATCGACGATCTGCGTGCCGATGGCGTGACCGAGTTGCAGTGCGCGCAGCATGCCTTCGCCGCGCTCGCCTTGCAGGCCGTGTTTGGCACTCAGCTTGTTCAGCTCCGCGCTGAGATATTCGCTTTTTTCCTGCACGCTTTGCATGAAGCCCGGTTCCAGCAGGGTCTTCAGTACCGCAGCGCCCACTGCCGTCATCAGCGGATTGCCGTTGTAGGTGCCGCCCTGGTCGCCAGCTTCGAATACCGCGAATTCTTCCTTGCACAGCAATGCCGCCAGCGGCACGCCGCCGCCTATGCCTTTACCCAAGGTCATCAGGTCGGGTTCGATGTCGGACAACTGGTAAGCGAACAGCTTGCCGGTACGGCCGAAGCCGGTCTGCACTTCATCGACGATTAGCAGAATGTTGTGCTTCTTGGTCAGTGCGCGCAGGCCTTGCATGAATTCGCGCGTGGCGGGAATCACGCCGGCTTCACCTTGTACCGGTTCCAGCATTATGCCGACCGTGTTTTCATTGATCAGCGCTTCGACGCTGGCGAGGTCGTTCAGCGCGGCTTTCGGGAAGCCCGGCACTTGCGGTGCGTAGAGGGTATCCCAGCCCGCCTTGCCGCTGGCGGACATAGTGGCAAGCGTTCTGCCATGGAAGCCATGATCGAAGGTGATGATTTCAAAGCGGTCGCCGCCCTTGGCATTCTTGTTCTTCTTGCCCCATTTGCGCGCGAGCTTAATCGCGCCTTCATTCGCTTCCGCGCCGCTGTTGGCGAAGAACACGCGGTCGAAGCAGGAGTTTTGCGTGAGCAGCGATGCCAGTTCGGCGGAGGGGGCGTTGTAGAAGGCGGGCGAAGGGTTGATCAGCTTGGCGGCCTGTTGCTGCAGCGCTTCCTGTATGCAGGCCGGCGAATGGCCGAGACAGTTCACTGCCCAGCCCTGCAGGTAGTCGAGATAGCGCTTGCCTTTATGGTCGGTCAGCCACATGCCCTTGCCCTCGGTAAAAACCAGTTGGGGCCGGTTGGTGATGTAGAGAAGGGCGTCAGTGTGATACTGGCTGAATTCCATGTCGGCTGCTCCGAGATCGCGTTTCAAATAAAGGTAATGGAGGGAAAAAGCGCCCTGCAGTTCAATACGGCTTTGCTGCTGTTGCAAGATTCGTCAGATCCGATAGATCGGTTAGGTTCCTTGGATCAGTCAGATTAGTTCAAAAAACGAATCAAAAAAAAAAGCCACAGGAATTTGCCTGTGGCTTGGTGGTCAGCGATCACTCATGCGCAAGGCAGTCCAGCCTGAACAGGCGAGGTGCGGCGTCGCAGGAAGATAGCTGAAGTTTTCATGCCGCAAAGTGTATGACGTTTTATGCAAGGCGTCAAAGGGCGCCTTGCACTTGCTCAGGGCTGGACATTGTCCGCTTCCGAGGTGAACGAGTCGGCGTAAAACTCGTCGGCCGGCAGCTTGCAAAGCGTCACGAAATCGCGCCGCGCCGCATCCACCATGGCGGGCGTGCCGCAGGCATAGACCTGATGTGCTGACAAGTCCGGCAAGTCCTGCATCACCGCTTGGTGAACGAAGCCGGTGCGGCCGTCCCAACCGTCTTCCGGTTGCGCGTGTGAAATCACCGGCACATAGGAGAAGTTCGGCAGCGTGCGCGCCCATTCCTCGGCCAAGCTGTGCATATACAAGTCTTTCGGTCGGCGGCCGCCCCAGTACAGCACGATGGGCCGCTTGATGTCGCGATAGATCGCATGCTCGACGATGGCCTTGATCGGCGCAAAGCCGGTGCCGGACGCGAGCAGCACGATGGGCTTGTCGCTATCCTCCTGCAGGAAGAAAGTGCCGAGCGGGCCTTCGATGCGCAGAATTTCGCGCTCCTGCATGGTATTGAATACATGATCGGTAAACAGGCCGCCGGGCATGTGGCGGATGTGCAGCGTCAGCAGATCATAGTCGTGCGGCGCATTCGCCATGCTGTAGCTGCGGCGCTTGCCGTCTTTCAGCAGAAACTCTATGTACTGGCCTGCCTTGTATTGCAGCCTTTCGCTGGCCGGCAGTTGCAGGTGCATTACGATCACGTCGTCGGAGATGCGCTCCAGTCTGTTCACGCGAGTAGGCATCTTGCGTATCGGGATATCGCCGACGCCGACTACTTCACGCGCTTCGATCACCAGGTCGGACTGCGGCACAGCGCAGCAGAACAGCGCCTGGCCGGTGCGTTCCTCGGTCGCGGACAGCGCGCGCTCCTGGTGCGGGCCGTGCGCGACTTCACCATCCAGAATCCTGCCCTTGCAGGAACCGCAGGCACCGTTCTTGCAGCCGTAAGGCAAGCCGACGCCGGCGCGGATCGCTGCCGTCAATACGCTTTCGTCGTCTTCACAGGTAAATTGCCGACCACTCGGCTGAACAGTTACTTGGAAAGTCATACAATCCCGAAGATGAAAAATAATGTCATGAAGGCCACTCCCGGAGCATTCGGCAAGCCGCGCATCGTTATCGTCGGTTGCGGCGATGTCGGCATGCGCCTGTTGCCGCTGCTGCGGGACCGTTTTCGTGTTTTTGCAGTCACCAGCCAGCCGGCGCGTCGTGCCGAGCTGCGGGATGCCGGGGCGGTGCCCATCGTTGCTGATCTGGACAATACGGCAAGCCTGAAAAAACTGGCCGGTTTGTCCAGCGTGTTCGTGCATCTTGCTCCGCCTCCCTCGGTGGGAGAGCAGGATCACCGCACGCGCAATCTGACCGCTATTGTACCCGAGGGCTCTACGCTCGTTTATGTGAGTACGACCGGTGTTTATGGCGATGGCGAAGGAATAAGCTTTAACGAGACACGAACGGTGAAACCGCAGAACGCCCGTGCGAAGCGCCGCGTCTCTGCAGAGACGTGCCTGCGTGCCTGGGCCCGGCGGTCGCATTCACGCCTAGCGATACTGCGCGTGCCCGGCATCTATGCGGATAATCGCCTGCCGACCGAGCGCCTGCAGAAAGGTACGCCTGCGATTGTCGCGGAACAGGATTCCCATACCAATCACATTCATGCGGACGATCTGGCACGGATCATTGTTGCCGCATTGTTCAGAGGACTGCCGAGCCGTGTGTATCACGCTGTCGATGATTCGGACATGAAGATGGGGGATTATTTCGATGCGGTGGCGGATGCCTTGGACCTGCCACGCCCGCCGCGCCTGCCGCGAGAACAGGTGAAAGAGCAGGTGTCGCCGGTGCTGTGGTCTTTCATGTCGGAGTCGCGGCGCTTGCTTAACCGGCGCATGAAGGAGGAGTTGGGGGTGAGGCTGGTTTATCCGACGGTGCGAGAGGCTTTGGGGCAGATAAGGCAGAAGAAAATAGGTTGAGGCAGGCCGGAAGAGACGGGCCAGAAAATTCCCATCCTCTGAAGGGGAGGGAACAAAAACGAGGGAAAACTATTCAACGTAACGTGGGGCACTACCCCTGCGCAGCCGTCACCTTCAGTATTTCTTCCACCGTCGTCACGCCTTCCATGACTTTCATTGTTCCCGCTACCGCCAGCGGCTTCATGCCATCGGCGATACTCTGCTGCTGCAATAGCTGCAGATCGACGCCGGGCTGAATCAGCTTGGCAAAAGCGGCGCTGACGGTCAGCAGTTCATACAGGCCGGTGCGGCCGCGAAAGCCGGTTTGCCGGCATTCCGGGCAGCCGACCGGGCGATAGACTTTTTCTGGGCGGGGCAGCGCATGGCCTTGCGTCAGGTTGCTCCAGATTTCTTCCGTCACTTCGCCATCGTCCTTCTTGCAGTGCGAGCACAGCGTGCGCACCAGGCGTTGCGCCATGATGCCGCTCAGGGTTGCTTCCAGCAGATAGTGCGGCACGCCGAGTTCCAGCAGACGCACGATGGTCGCCGGCGCGCTGTTGGTATGCAGCGTGGAGAAAACCAGGTGGCCGGTGAGCGCTGCCTGTATCGCCATCTCCGCGGTTTCCAGGTCGCGGATCTCGCCTATCATGATGATGTCCGGGTCCTGCCGCATCAGCGCGCGTATGCCATCGGCAAACGACAGGTCGATGCCATGCTGCACCTGCATCTGGTTGAAAGAGCCTTCGATCATCTCGATAGGATCTTCCACCGTGCACACATTCACTTCGGATGTGGCCAAAGCTTTGAGCGTGGTGTAGAGGGTGGTGGTCTTGCCGGAGCCGGTGGGGCCGGTCACCAGGATGATGCCGTGCGGCCGCTGCGTCAGCACATTCCAGCGTTGCGCATCGTCCAGCGGAAAGCCCAATTCCGGCAGTGTCTTCACCACTACATCCGGATCGAAGATGCGCATCACCAGCTTTTCGCCGAAGGCGGTCGGCATGGTGGACAGGCGCAGTTCGATTTCCTGGCCGCCGCTGGTACGGGTCTTGATGCGGCCATCCTGCGGGCGGCGCTTTTCCACCACGTCCATGCGACCCAGCAGTTTTATGCGCGCAGTCATTGCGATCATCACCACAGCCGGCACCTGATAGACCTGGTGCAGCACGCCGTCTATGCGGAAACGGATCGCGCCGATTTCGCGCTTGGGCTCCAGGTGTATGTCGGATGCGCGCTGCTCGAATGCGTATTGCCACAGCCAGTCAACGATATTGACGATGTGCTGGTCGTTGGCGTCCAGCGTGCGATTGGCCTTGCCCAGTTCGACCAGTTGTTCAAAATTATTGCGCAGCGCAACGTCCTGACCCGAACTCTTGTTGGCATTCTTGATCGAGCGGGCCAGCGCAAAGAATTGCGAAATGTACTGCGCGATATCGAGCGGATTGGCAATCACCAGCCGTATCTCTCGGCGCGTGACTTTCGCGATTTCCGCTTCCCATTCGGAGATGGCGGGATCGGCCGTGGCGATCACCAGTTCGGTCGCCGTCAGTTCGACCGGAAGGATATTGAAGCGGCTTGCATAGGTTGCCGACATCACGTCCGCCACCCTGGCGAAATCTATCTTCAGCGGGTCGATGCGCAGAAAAGGCAGGCCGGTTTTCTTTGCCAGCCACTCGCTCAGCCAGTCCAGCGTCATCAACTGCTGCGGCGCATTTGCCGGATGGAGTTTGCATTGCGCGACCGCCACCAGCGGATGCATCGCCGTACTGCTGCTTTTCTGGATGCTACGCGCCTGGTTGTAATGCGCCTTGGCTTCTTTCGGATCGATCAGCCTGTCGGCCAGCAGCCAGTTGAAGACCTGCTGAAGATCGAGTGGCTTGGTGGCGGAGGCAGTCGTCATCAGGATTCCAGTGCTTGCTTTAAGCCGTTGACCCAGGAGCGCGCCGGCAGTTTGGTGCTTTCCTTGATTTCCACGGCGCGTTCGTAAAGGGTGGGGAAGTCCAGTCTGAACTTCTGCTTGAAGGCGATGGCGATCACATTACCATCGTGCACTTCAGGCAGGCATAGCACCTGTCCAAAGGCTGGACGCATTGCGCGCAGGTTCTTCGCATAACTGGGATGGTCGCCGAACAGGTTCACCGTCATGATGCCGCCATCCTTCAGGCAGGCCGCGCAGGCTGCATAAAATTCCGGCGTGTCCAGTACCGGGCCGCGCGCGGTGGCATCGTAGAGATCCACTTGCAGCGCATCGATGCTGTCGTGATTGGCGGGATCGTTGACGAAGGCATCGGCATCCATTTCGACCACAGACAGGCGCTCGTCATCGTCCGGCAGCTTGAACATGGAACGGCAGATGGCAATCACCGACGGATTGAGTTCAACCGCCGTGACCTGCGCATCGGAGAAAGTGCGGTAAGAAAACTTGGTCAGCGCGCCGGTGCCCAGGCCCAGCTGCACGATGCGCTGCGGCGCATCGTTGAACAGCATCCAGGCCATCATCTGCTGCGCATATTCCAGCTCGGGCCAGTCGGGTTTGCGGATGCGCATCGCGCCTTGCACCCACTCGGTGCCGAAATGCAGATAGCGCACGCCATCCATTTCCGACAGGGTGACCGGTGCATATTTGGGAGGGCGCGAGGAACGCGGTTTGGATGCGTGCGCAGGGCGCGACGATTCATCCTTTTCTATGGATTTTCGTTTGATCAGCATGGCACGCCATTATCCGGCGATGCTTCTCCACAAGGCAAGTTTTTGATCGAAGGAAAGCTGCGCATTGGCAGGAGATGAGGACGGAAGCACAACAGTTTCATAACCCATGTCGGAAAATACCGGTTCCAGCTTTCCCGAAGTCTTGCCATTGAAGCAGACACGCTTCAACTGCGGGCAGGCTTGCAGGAGAAAACTGAAGTCGTTCGCTTGCGCATTGCGGATGGACGAATCCAGGCTGCCGCGGCGCTGGCAGCGTTCTATCACGTCCCACAGGCCGATGTGGCGCTGCAGCAGTCGTTCCAGGCGTTCTGGATAAGGCAGCGATGCCAGATCTTCTTCCAGCACGGCCGAAAGCAGACGCCAGAACTGGTTGCGCGGATGGGCATAATACTGGGCGGCGGTCAGCGAAGCCTCGCCGGGGAAACTGCCGAGCACCAGCACGCGGATACTTTCATCGATGACCGGCGGCAGGCCGTTGAGCGGGAGGGGAGCAGGCAATGATGACATGCGGTTATTTTAACGGGCCAGCGTTTTACCGGCAGGCGCGTGATGATGGCGCACGATGGAAACTTGCTCCTGCAAACCTGCATAGCACATCATGTCGTCATGGACGCCAGTTGTCGCCGGCCATCATCCTGGCGCGCCAAAGATGCGTTGCGTCGGCATAGTGAGCTAGAATGATTCGCCCGTTTTTCCATTCCTTAACCCGGACATCAGACTATGCGCATCTTGCTGGTAGAGGATGACCAAACTCTTGCCGACGCGCTTTACCGCGCCCTGTCGCAAGCTTCCTATGCGGTCGACGTGGTCAACGACGGCGAGAAGGCCGATAGCGCGCTGATCAGTTTCACCTACGACCTGGTGGTGCTGGACGTAGGCTTGCCCGGTCTGTCCGGCCTTGATGTGCTAAAGCGCCTGCGCAGCCGGAAGTCGCGCGTGCCGGTGCTCCTGCTGACTGCACTGGATACGCTGGAAGACCGGGTGCGCGGCCTGGACCTAGGCGCGGATGACTATCTCACCAAGCCTTTCGATTTGCCGGAACTCGAAGCACGCGTGCGCGCCTTGCTGCGGCGCGGCCACGGCGGCTCCGCGCCTGATCTGCATTACGGATCGCTGCGGCTGGATGTCGCGGGCCGCCGTCTGTTCCATGGCGACCAGCCTATCGAACTGTCGGCGCGCGAACTGGCGGTGTTCGAATTGCTGCTGATGCGCGAAGGGCGGGTGGTGGGCAAGGAAAGCATGGTCAACCATTTGTATGGCTGGGGCGACGAGGTCGGCGCCAATGCGATCGAAGTCTATGTGTCCCGCGTGCGCAAGAAACTGGAACCTTACGGCTGCAACATACGCACGATACGAGGCATGGGTTACCTGCTGGAGCAGGGCGATGCGGTGGCTTGATGTCTCGCTGCAGCGTAAGCTGCTGGTATGGCTGCTGGGGCCCTTGCTGGCGCTGCTGGCGCTGGATACGGTAATCACTTCTTCCAGCTCCATTCAATTCTCCAACCAGGCCTACGACCGCTCGCTGCAGGAAATCGCGCGCGAAGTGCTGCTGCAGGTGCGCTACGAAGAAGGGCGTCCCCGCCTGGACATCGGCGAGGATAACAGTCCCATCCTGTTCGTCGACCAGGATGATCGCGTCTTTTACCAAGTGCAGGACGACAGCGCGCGGCTGATCAATGCCAATGCGACGATCGATGCGCCGCCGGTCCAGTCATGGCGCGGTAATACCATGTTCTATGACGACGTGGTGAATGGCGAGCCGGTGCGGGTGGTCGCGCTGCGCGCTTCCATCAGCAAGGACAATCCCTCGGATAAGGTGCTGGTCCAGGTCGCGGAGACGCTCAACAAGCGCAAGCGCCTGGCGCGAGACATTCTTGCCAGCGTATTGATTCCGCAATTGCTGCTGGTGGTGCTGGCCAGCGTGACGGTGTATTTCGGCATCAAGCACTGCCTGCGGCCGCTGCAGCAGGTGCGCCAGGCGGTATCGAATCGTTCCCACCTGGACCTGAGCGCGCTCGACATGGAGCGTGTGCCGGAGGAGGTGCGCCCGCTGCTGGATGAAGTGAACGACCTGCTGCGCCGCCTGGAAAAGACGCTGAACTTCCAGAACCGCTTCATCGCAGACGCCTCGCACCAACTGAAAACGCCGGTCGCCGGCATTAAGACGCAGATCGAACTGATGCTGCGCGAAAGCGATCCCGATGCCATGCGCCATTCGGTCGCCCAGCTCTATGTGAGCGTGGACCGCCTGTCGCGGCTGGTCGGACAATTGTTGTCGCTGGCGCGCAATGAGCCGGCTGCCGTGGAAAACCTGAAACTGCAGGACATGGATCTCAACGCGCTGGTGCTGGATGCGACGATGAACTGGGTGCCGGAGGCAATCCGGCACAAGGTCGATCTCGGTTTCGAAGGCGCTGAGCTACCTGTGATGATCAAGGGCGAACCCCATCGCCTGCGCGAACTGATCAACAACCTGATCGACAATGCCATCCGCTACAGCCAGAACGAAGGGCGGGTCACGGTCAGAGTGGAGAATGGCGAACGTCCCCGGATTTCCATCAGCGACGATGGTCCGCATATCCCGGTGGAAGAGCGCAAGCGCATCTTCGAGCGTTTCCACCGCCTGCTGGGCGGCCACGTGGAAGGCAGCGGCCTGGGGCTGGCGATTGCCAGCGAGATCGCCGCGCTGCACAAGGCCGAGATCACGCTGGAAGAGGATTTCGATGGTATAGGCAATACCTTTTCCGTGGTATTTCCTCCCGCCGATCTTGTGGCGGCGCCGATCAAGCCCTCCCAGGGCTGAGCCTTCGCTTCCATCTCCGCTGTAAGCCTGGTGTAAGGTTTGCGACAGCAATCTGTCAGGTGATGGAAAGGAAGGCGACAGTATTGGTCTTTATCCTTATCGATAGCAAGGAGGCATCCCCGCTTCCCAAAAACCGATAAGGAGACATCGACACCATGTTTAGCACACCTGAATTCTGGATTGCCCTGGGCCAGATCATCATGATCAATATCGTGCTCAGCGGCGACAATGCCGTTGTCATCGCGCTGGCTTGCCGTTCGCTGCCGCCGAAGCAGCAGAAGCTTGCCATCATGTTCGGCAGCGTGGGTGCGATCGTGTTGCGCATCGCGCTGACCTTCTGCGCGGTCTATCTGCTGAGCCTGCCTTACCTCAAGCTGGCCGGTGCGGCGCTGCTGCTGTGGATAGGCATCAACCTGCTCAAGGGCGAAGCCGGGGAAGAAGAGATGGAAGGGCATTCCAACCTGAGCGCCGCCATCAAGACCATCATCATCGCCGATATCGTGATGAGCCTGGATAACGTGATCGGCGTTGCGGCCGCCGCCAAGGGCGACATGGTACTGCTCATCGTCGGTCTCGCCATCAGCATCCCGCTGATCATCTACGGCAGCACCCTCATCCTCAAACTGATGTCGCGCTTCCCGGCCATCATCACCATCGGCGCTGCCTTGCTGGGCTGGGTGGCGGGTGAAATGGCCTTCACCGATCCTTCCATCCATGCATGGGCAGAAGCGCATCACAATCTGCACTATGTGGTTCCTGCGCTGGGCGCCATCACCGTGGTCCTGGTCGGCAAGCGCTTGCAGGCGCGCACTCCGAAAAGCGGCATCGAGATCGAAGCTAGCTGAGTGCCCGGCTTTTCTTGATGAATCTATTTTTTTGAAGGAGTCGTATTTATGAAAGTGGTGCTGGTTCCGGTAACCATTCATACCACCGCCGAGCAACTGCAGGCAGCACTTTGCAAGGCGACAGAACTCTATCACCGGGAGGGAGCCCGCCTTCATCTGCTCAGTGTGCAGCCCATGTTATCGATTCAAGTGTCGAGCTTGCTGTCGGCAAGCGAAGTGAATCGGTTCCAGATGGAGCAGGGAGAGGAAGCATTGAAGGCGGCGAAGGAAGTGCTGAAGAGAGCCGGTATTCCTTTCTATACCCATGTGGAGATAGGAAGAAGTGCGGAAACCATAGTCAGGATTTCCCGCACGTTTTACTGCGATGCCATCCTGATGGGCAATCAGACCGGTGCGGGCGGCGTGACGCAAAAACTGTTCGGCTCGCTCGCCACCCAGGTACGCCATCTGCTCGATTCGGCCAGTGCCGGCACAGTCACTATTTGTTAACTGTTAGCTATTAGCGATACCGTTTTAAAATCTCCGCGTTAAAGCTGTCCTCGTTTTTCCGCCCTGCTTATCGGGCGGAATTTTTTTGTGCCTCGCGAAAGCTCTTGAGTGAGAGTGGGGAGCGTGAGGTATAGGTGGAGGACGATCGCAATGCCTATGGTAACCTAGGATTTTTGTCCGACACTGGAGCGAGATCTTGATACACCGACGTCCAAAAATTGGCCTGGCGCTGGGCAGCGGCTCGGCACGCGGATGGGCTCACATCGGTGTCATCCGGGCACTGGAACGTGCGGGCATATCGCCAGAAATCGTTTGCGGCACCTCTATCGGTGCGCTGGTGGGCGCTTCGTATGCGGCCGGCGAACTGGACCGCCTCGAACCTTGGGTAAAAAGCCTGACCTGGCAAGCGGTATGGGGCATGCTCGATCTCAGGATGGGCGGTGGCCTGATCGAAGGCAGCAGGCTGGTGGATTTTTTCCGCGCCCGCTTTGACGATACCGGTATCGAAAATCTTCCCAAAGCCTTCGCCTGCGTGGCGACCGAACTGGCCAGCGGCCGAGAAATCTGGCTGCGTGAGGGTTCGGTGGTGGATTCCGTGCGCGCTTCGATCGCACTGCCCGGCCTGTTTACTCCTGCCTTCCTGAATGATCGCCTGCTGGTTGATGGCGCGCTGGTCAATCCCGTACCGGTATCGCTGTGCCGGGCACTGGGTGCGGACATCGTGATTGCGGTCGACCTGAACTGGGATTTGATCGGTCGCCGCCGCTGGGCGTCCGTAGAAATGGATGCGCCGGAACCGGCACCGACTGCTGGCGGTTTTGGACTCGCCTCCATTCTTGGCAAGCTCGGCCTCCCTAGCGCGGCATCGGGCGCGCCCGAGATGCCTTCGATGCTGGATGTGCTGTCCACCAGTCTTAACATCATGCAGGTCCGCATCACGCATAGCCGGCTCGCCGGTGAACCGGCCGATGCCATCATCCGGCCACGCCTGTCGGATATTGCGGCGATGGATTACCATCGCGCGGCTTCCGCCATCACGGCAGGCGAACGCGCAGCAGAGCAGGCCATGCCAACCATTACCGATCTGCTCGGCATAACCGCGCGCGCTGCCGATCTGCCCCCGCCACCTCCGCAGGAGTAGCAAGGCCATCGTCACTGGCAAACCAGGTACTCCACCGCATGCAGGGATCAGGGAATCGTGGTGGCGGGAAAACCGGTGCCGGCAGGCTACAAGGCAATGCACCACTGCCTTTTGATGACGCTTACATAAACCGGTCCAGCATCTTTCTGCTGTACGCATCAAGCCCCTGCATATCCCTTATCAGGAACCACACGCCTTCCGCGGTGCTGATCAGCAGCGTGTCGCTGCCGATGCGGCGCAGATGTTCTTCGCCCTGCAGCGTGAGGCTGGTCGGGCCACGGTCGGTTTCCACTTGCCAGACTGACGGTGTATTCAGCGAGGACACGTGGCACAGGCGCTGGATTTCCGGCATGAATTCGCGCTGCTTCAGGGCGTCCAGCAGCAGCTGGCGGTTGGGCTCGGTGAGCGAGGCCAGGTCGGCGATCCATTCCAGTTCCTGGCCATTGCGGTCCTGCAGCGCGATACCGTGGCCGGGCGCGGAAACGGGGAAGGCGCGCACCGCCTGCACTTCTTCGAAGGAAATGCCGAGTTCGCGGCGGCTATAGACCAGCGCACCGGCCTGGTTCTTGCGCAGTTCGAAATGCCTCATAGCGCCGCCTCCGTTTCCTGCGTATTGCCGTTGGCCGACGCATCTTCCAGTTGGGCACGGTGCAGGCGATAGTAATGGCCCTGGCGTGCCAGCAACTGGTCGTGATCGCCCATTTCCACGATGCGGCCGCGATCCATCACCACCAGGCGGTCAGCGCGGCGCAGCGTGGACAGGCGATGGGCCACCGCAATCGTGGTCCTGCCTTGCACCAGGTTGTCCAGCGCCTTCTGGATTTCACGCTCGGTATTGGTATCGACCGAAGCAGTCGCTTCATCGAGAATCAGGATTTGCGGATCGATCAGCAGCGCGCGCGCAATCGAGATGCGCTGGCGCTCGCCGCCGGACAGCAGGTGGCCGCGTTCGCCCACCAGCGAATCGTAGCCGTGCGGCAGGCGCATGATGAAGTCATGGGCATGCGCGGCACGCGCTGCCTCCACGATTTCCTCGCGCGTGGCCTCCGGCTTGCCGTAGGCGATGTTCTCGGCAATGCTGCCGAAGAACAGGAAAGGCTCCTGCAATACCAGGCCGATGCGGCTGCGATAGGAGTTCAGCGCATAGGAGCGGATATCCACGCCATCGACGCAGATCTCGCCACCGTTCACATCGTAGAAGCGGCAGATCAGGTTGACCAGCGTGCTCTTGCCCGAGCCGCTATGGCCGACCAGGCCTATCATCTCGCCGGGCCGGATATCCAGGTTGAGATCGTGAATCACTGCGCGGCTGCCGTAATGGAAGCTGACATTGCGCAGCGCAATCGCGCCTTCTCTTTTCTCGGGTTCGATAGGCTGCACCGGTTCGGGCACGCTGGAGCGGTGATCGAGGATGTCGAACAGGCGCTTGGTGCCGACCGCGGCTTTTTGCGTGACGGACACGATGCGGCTCATGGAATCCAGGCGCACGTAAAAACGGCCGATGTAGGCGAGGAAAGCGGTCAGCACGCCGACCGTGATCTGGCCGCGCGATACTTGCCAGATACCCACTGCCCACACCACCAGCAAGCCGATTTCGGTCAGCAGGGTGACGGTTGGAGAAAACAGCGCCCAGATTCGGTTGACCTGGGTATTGCTCTGGAGGTTTTTACGGTTGGCTTCACGGAAACGCGCGCTCTCGCGGCCTTCCTGTGCGAAGGCTTTCACCACGCGGATGCCGGGAATGGTATCGGCCAGCACATTGGTGACTTCCGACCAGATACGCCCGACTTTCTCGAAACCGCGGCGCAGGCGGTCGCGCACCAGGTGAATCAGCCAGGCGATCAGTGGCAAGGGTGCCAGCGTCACCAGCGCCAGCTTGGGATCGATGGAGAACAGAATCACTGCCGTCATCAGGATGATCAGCACATCGGTCACGAAGTCCAGCAGGTGCAGCGACAGGAATACGCAGATGCGGTCGGTCTCGCTGCTGATGCGCGCCATCAGGTCGCCGGTGCGCTTGGCGCCGAAATAATCCAGCGATAGCGTCATCAGGTGTTCATAGGTATGCGTGCGCAAGTCTGAGCCTATGCGTTCGCTGACGATGGCAAGCAGGTAGGTCCTGCACCAGCCCAGTCCCCAGGCAACAACCGCCGCGCCCAGCAGGCCGGACAGATAGAAGGTGACCAGTCCGGTATCCATGGGCGCGCCGCTCTGATAGGGAATCAGCACGTTATCCATCAACGGCATGGTCAGGTAGGGCGGCACCAGTGTAGCGGCGGTCGAAGCCAGCGTCAGCATCAACCCCAGCAGCAGCTGCTTCTTGTAGGGGCGGGCAAAGCGCCACAGGCGCAGCAACGTCCAAGCCGAAGGAGGACGTTCTTCGACGCTGTCGCAGGTCGGGCAGTCATCTTGCGACAGGGATAAGGCAGTCTGGCAGCGGGGACAGTGCCGGGCCTCTTGTTCAGCGGCCGGCGTGCCTTGTACCAATGCATCCCGGGCTTGGGTGAAGTGCTCTACCAGCGCCTGGGCCTGGACCTGGCGTCCCAGGGTGAAGTGCCAGCAGGCTATTTCGCCGTCGGCATCGTGCAAGGCGACTGTGCCGACGCCTGCGTGGTCGTGCCGCACCATGAAGTACTGCGGGTGGATGTCGTGATTCTGCCAGGCGCTGTTATCCAGCATGCGGAACAGCAGCCTGCGGTTGGTCACCATCAGCATGCCATCGGCGAAATGCTTGCTGCTGTCGAGATCGGTGTTCAGCTCTGCCAGCACCTGCTCGCCGGGCAGAAGACGCAATGTTATCGGTAGTGTTTTTTTATCGTTAGCTTGAATCATTGCCCCGCTTTCGCAATACGCTGCTCGAGATAGGCGAGGGCGGTATCGACCTGATCGATCAAGACCAGGCACAGGTCGCCTTCCGACAAGTTCGCCAGCGCCATGTCGATGGCCGTGAATTCACCGCGCACTTCCTGGATGGAAGTAGTGCGCTGCGCCTTCGTCAGACCTTCCCGCAACAGGGTGGTCACCTCGCCGTCGCTACGGCCGCGCTGGCACTGGTCTTCATACAAAATGACCTGGTCGAAGCTGTCGCCCAGGATTTCCGTCTGGCGGCGCAGGTCTTCATCGCGCCGGTCGCCGGCGCCGCTGATGACGGCAACCCGGCGTTGGGCAGGCAGCTTGTCGATCGCGCTGACCAGCGCCTTCATTGCATCCGGGTTGTGGCCGTAGTCGGCGATGACCGTGGCGCCGTTCCAGCTGAAACGGTTGAAGCGTCCGGGCGCGGTCTGCGCATCGTTGACGAAGCTCGACAGAGCCGCAGGTATCTGCTCCCATGACAGGCCCAGCGCCCAGGCGGCGCCGACTGCGGCCAGGGTATTTTCTACCTGGAAGCCGAGCTCGCCATTCAGCGTCAACGGTATGTCGCTGAGCGGAATCGCATGCCGTTGATTCGCGTCGCAGGCAACCAGGTGGCCGCGGTCGCGGTAGACGACACGGCCCCCGTTCTTCTTGTGCGCGGCCAGTACCGGGCTGTTCTGGTCTTCGGCGAAATAGATGATCTTGCCGTCGCAATGACCGGCCATCGCGGCCACATGCGGGTCGGCCGCATTCAGTACCGCATAGCCGGAAGGCGACACGTTTTCCACCACGATGCGCTTGATCGCCGCGAGTTGTTCGACGGTGTCGATGAAGTTCATGCCAAGGTGGTCGCCTTCGCCGAGATTGGTCACGACGGCGACATCGCACAGATCGAATCCCAGTCCTTCACGCAGCAGGCCGCCGCGCGCGGTTTCCAGCACTGCGGCATCGACGTCCGGATGTAGCAGCACATTGCGCGCACTCTTGGGGCCGCTGCAATCGTCGGCATCAACGCGCATGCCATTGATATAAATGCCATCGGTGCTGGTCATGCCTATGCGCTTGCCGGTGCTGGCCAGCAGGTGCGAGATCAGGCGCACGGTGGTGGTCTTGCCGTTATTGCCGGTGACTGCCACCACCGGGATGCGGCCATTGCCGCCGTCGGGGAAAAGCTGATCGACCACTGCTTCGCCGACCGGGCGCGGCGTGCCGTAAGACGGCGCGACATGCATGCGCAGGCCGGGCGCGGCATTGACTTCAACCACGCCGCCGCTTTGTTCTTCCAGCGGCCGGCTGACCGTGGAGCACACCAGGTCCACGCCGCAGATGTCTATGCCGACCATGCGTGCCGCATCGATGGCGCGCGCCGCGACTTCCGGATGCACTTCGTCAGTCACATCGGTGGCGCTGCCGCCGGTGGACAGGTTGGCGTTGTTGCGCAGCATGACCACGGCGCCCTGAGGCGGCACGGAATCCGGGCCGTAACCCTGGCTTTCCAGCGTGGCCAGCGCCAGCGTGTCGAGCTTGATGCGCGTGAGTGGCGTGGCATGTCCATCGCCGCGGCGCGGATCGCGGTTCACCTCCGCGACCAGTTCGCGCACGCTGCGCTTGCCATCGCCCGTCACCTGCGGCGGATCGCGGCGGGATGCGGCGATCAGTTTGTTGCCGACCACCAGCAGGCGGAAATCGCGGCCCGGCAGAAAGCGTTCGACGATGACTTCTTCATCGATTTCCTGCGCACAGGCATAAGCGGCGGTCACTTCTTCGCGGGTTTTAATATCGACCGCCACGCCCTTGCCCTGGTTGCCGTCGCGCGGCTTGATCACCACGCTGCCGCCCAGTGCGCAGGCGGCTTCCCATGCGGCTTCGGCGCTGCGCACCACGTGTCCCAGCGGAACCGGCACGCCGGCGTCATGCAGCAGGTTCTTGGTCAGGTCCTTGTCCTGGGCAATCGCTTCAGCGATGGAGGCGGTGCTGTCCATTTCAGCGGCCTGGATGCGGCGTTGTTTGCTGCCCCAGCCCAGTTGCGCCAGGCTGCCGTCGGTCAGGCGGGCATGCGGTATGCCGCGTCTTGCCGCGGCCCACACGATGGAGCCGGTGCTGGGCCCCAGCCGCTCGTCTTCATACAGCGACTGCAATTGTCCGACTGCCGCGGTGATGTCGAAGGGCTTGCCTTCCATCAGCGCATGGCATAGCTCGGCAGCCATTTCGATGGCCTTGCGTCCCACCGCTTCTTCGTCATAGCCCACCGTAACCAGCCAGGTGCCGGTTTCCGGCGTGGACGAAACGGTGCACAGATCGACCTCGCAGCCGGCGCGGCGCTGCAGGTGGAGCGCCGCCGAGCCGAGTATATGGGCCAGCGACAGCGCTTCACCTTCCGCCTTGGCCGGCATGAATTCGTCGGAGGCGAGGGCGCGGAGGTCTTCGAGGAAGCGGGAGATGCCGCTGAGGTTTTGCTCAAGTGGCGAGCAGGAGACGGTCGCCTCGATGGCGGTGCGGCGGCTCCAGCGGTTAGGGCCGCGTAATGCTTTTATGCGTAGTATTTCCATGTTTCTTTCAGAATTCTTTCGGAAGAAAACGGCTGGTGGAAACTGCTGGAATTTTCGATTCAAGCGCAAGAGCGGATTTGGCCTGGGCTGAGCCTTCAGGCCGAATCCGTTTCGGCAGGACTCAGGCAGCGATAGCGTTTTCGGCCACAGCGACCAGCGACTGGCACAGCGTCTGCGGCGAAATGTCGAGTGCCCATGCCGCGCCGGCTGCGGCCAGCATGGCTTCAAGCCGGGATGCCGGCAGCGTCTGCAGATCCATGGGAATGGCCAGTGCATGCGCGCCGCTTACGAAGATCATCGCATTCTTGCCGGCCAGGACTGCACGGCCGCCACGCGCCAGGTGTTCCGTCACGACGGCAGCATTCTGCCGGCGGCTGAAGTAGATGACTTCTCCATCGCAGAAGCGCGCCAGCTCTGCCGCCGCTGCATTGTCGGCATTGAGCACGGCCGCGCCCTCGGGCAGCACCACGTCCACCGGCGTGCGGCTTACTTTCTGCATCTGCTCGGGCGTGAGCAGGTCGTAGGCGGGGACCAGGTCGTGTTCATACACCCCCAGCACGACCAGTCTCTTATAAACATCTGACGCTGC
>JAFAGG010000024.1 GCA_023422955.1 Pseudomonadota bacterium
CAAGTTAAGGACCCCACTAGGAACCTTGCTGACGGTAAATAGTTCCGACAGAAAACTCTTTTCCTCATAGAAATTATTGATGAGCGCCACGCCCTTGCCACCTCGATTCTATGAGGCAAGTGTTTGATCAATCGGCTATTTGCCTAGCTATCAATGCAGCTCATCTGCGCTTGTTATCGAAATTCCTTCATCAAGAAGCGTGGACGAAATGCGAACTAAAACCGGCGACTCGCTCACTAACAAAAGATTGAATTTCCGAAAACCCGCTTGAAGACAAGCAAGCGCGCCAGGCAAAGGAAATTTTGGAAATGCAGCCTCTACTTCGCTTTGCACAAGGCACGCAAAGGGCAGGAAGGTACATTGCAGGCAGCGAGGAGCGTATGCCGCGCATGTCGGGAACACTGTTCAGTCAAATCGGGAAGCGGTATTGCATGCTTTCTCATGCATGCCTGCTCGTGTCACTCGCAGTTCAAGATTCGCTATGAAAAATCCACAAAGGAAATCTCAATGTCCAATTTGAAGACTGCACGCCAAACCATAGAAGCAGAACTCCAGCATGTGGAAAAAGGCATTGCGTTTTACCAGGCCAAGGCTTCTGCGCTGAAGGCGACACTGATGCATATTGATCAGGCCGAGTCGGGCATGACGGCAAATAGGCCGCCAAAGCAAAGTGCCCGTTCTGCTGCATCCCTTACGCGCACAGCACCAAAGAAACAGCGCGGCCGCAAGGCGGGCACAAGGAATACGGGATCGACCCTGCCGCGAATGACTCGCACCTACTGGCTGGAGTTTATTAGCCACGAACCGAAAACCGCGGTAGACATCATCAACACTGCGCTTGCTTCATTCGATGCGCCGCTGGACCCGACTCAAACCAGGAAACTCAAACAGCGCGCCACGCAGGCCTTGCAAGCGCTGTTAGGGTCGAAGCAAATCAAGGATGTGGGAGCAGGCCGGCAGCGGCGTTACTTTCTGCCGCTGGGCAAATCTTCCACCAGCGACAAGGCCGGCGTAAAAGTAAAAACTTCTGTGGCAGATATCGGCGGCACCATCTTGCACTAAGCAGCACACCAAGCAATGCCAGGCAGTACCAGACAGCACTCATCGGAACAGGAACAGCAAGGGACGCGGACAGCGTCCCTTGCTGCTGGAAAGAGCAAGCGTGACAAACAGCAGCTGGCACAGTGCTCGCTTGGAAGGAGGCCTCCCTTTTTCCCATGACATGGCAGGAGTGAAGCAATGATATCCGGCGTTCCAACGATGCAGTTCCTGAAAGAGCTGAACCAGGAAATGAGCGACGACAATATCTACAATGG
This sequence comes from Pseudomonadota bacterium, assembly GCA_023422955.1. Classification (GTDB taxonomy): domain Bacteria; phylum Pseudomonadota; class Gammaproteobacteria; order Burkholderiales; family Burkholderiaceae_D; genus JAEZLB01. The sequence continues at coordinate 1,317 of JAFAGG010000024.1, forward strand.
CGCCGCTGCCCTGGCGTATTACCTGACCATGGCCATCTTTCCGGCACTGATACTGCTGATGACCCTGATCCCCTATCTCCCCATCGAGAACGTGGACACGGCCATCATGGATATGCTGGGCCAGGCGCTGCCCGGGGAAGCGTATGACATGGTGGCCGGCGTAGTGAATGAAGTCACCGGCCAGAAACGTGGCGGCCTGCTCTCCTTCGGCATCCTGGCCACGATATGGGCTACGTCCAGCGGCATGTATGCAATCATGCAGCAACTGAACATCACTTACGATGTGAAGGAAGGCCGCAACTTCATCCGTACCCGCCTTACCGCCATCCTGCTGAGCCTGATGTTTGCCGTACTGGTCCTGGGCGCTTTCTCGATGATCGTGCTGGGCGGCGTGATTCAGGATTGGCTGGGCAGCCAGTTCGGCTTCAGCGACTGGCTGCTGTGGCTGTTTGCCGCTTTCCGCTGGGTGATGATCCTGCTGGCGCTGCTATTGGGATTTGCACTGGTCTACAAATTTGCTCCCGACGTGGAGCAGAAATTTGCCTTCATTACGCCCGGCAGCCTGCTGGGTGTGCTGCTCCTAATCATTGCCTCGCTGGGCTTTGCCTTCTACACCAGCAACTTTGCCGATTACAGCGCGACCTATGGCAGCATAGGCGCCATCATCATTTTGATGCTGTGGTTATATATCGCCGGCCTGGTGATTTTGATCGGATCGGAAATCAATGCGCTGGTAGAGCATCATAGTCCCGAGGGAAAACGCAAGGGCGAGAAGGAGGAGGGAAACCGGCAAGGCGGTCCTCTTCCTCAAAAGTAGGCTGGCTTTATTTCGTTATTTTTTATTTCGTTATTTCCGGCCGCTTAGTGTCCGGTAGCGGAACAAAACCCCTACGCAACAGGCGCTGCGAAAGGTACCGTCGAAATTGATCGGTGTACCTTTCTGTCAATAGGGAAAAGGCATACGCATAGAGATAAATAGCGGCGAGCAAGGCTGCAAGATAAAACATCCCTGCCCCTGTCGGCTGCCCCGAAAATGGCACATCGAATACCACATCCATCATGGCCACGGCGAACAGCAGGAAAGGAAGGTGAACCAGATAAAGCGTGTAAGAGAACTCGGCCAGCGGAGCATTAAGGGATTTGCGTGCCGTGCTTTGTATATGATTCTGGTTCAGTGACACAAACAGCATGAAGCATCCTGCTGCCAGGATACAGTCACGCAGCAAGAGCTCACCTGTGGCAGGCACGTCGTTCGAGATTGCATCCAGGCGTGACCAGACCAAAGCTGCCATGAATAGCCCATACCCGACCAGCGGCGGAACACGCCAGTGCAACTTCGAACCCAATATCACTGCTGCACCGGTCAGCCAGATCAGAAACCATAAAAGGATGTCGAGTGGAAGCAGGACGAGCAGTGCAGCCAGCAATCCGCCATACACCATCATGCGTCCTGGACAGGCACGTGAAGACAGCAGCTGCAGCGCACAAAAGAAAAGGATGTAATACCACCACTCATACGCGAGGCTCCATAAGGGCCCATTGCTTCCTAAGGCGGGCACCAGGATCTCCTGCAGCATCAGGGAATTGCCCAGCGCAATCACGGGATTCATCCTATCCAGCGCATCGGCGCTAAATCGATACTGCGAGGTGTGCGAGTAAAGACCTGATGCGTCCAGATAGGTGCTTCCCACCAGGTCCAGCAGATATCCTGCCAATAAGGCAGGAAAGAAAACCAGATAAATACGCGCAAAGCGATGCACCAGATAGGTTTTTCCCGAGAAGCGCCGTTCGGCATATTTTTCCGCAGAGACGCCGCCCACCAGCAATCCGCTGATAACGAAAAACACTATCACTGCTTCATGTCCGAAGCCGGTCACAAAATACAGCAGCTTGATCGCCACGCTGCCTTGGTTTTCAACTTGACTGTATTCCACGAAGAGCAGCGGCCGGATATGGGACAACACCACCATGAATGCCGCGAACCAGCGCAACAGATCCAGGCGTCCAGAAAGGGAAGAGCTGATCATGGGATTGAATAAAAGGGAGGGGGTGTTGATAGCGACCGCCATCTTACCCAGGCGTGGCACCAACAAGATTCCAGCCTGATCCCGGTCAAAAAAACCCATCAGTTTGAAATCCGGAGGAAGGCGGCAAGCTTAGTGCAGCACTGCGCTCAGTGCAAAGAGATGCCGCGATAGCCTTGCTTGCGCTTGGCGAGCATCTCTTCGAATTCCTCTACAGGCAAGGGCTGAGAGAATAAAAATCCCTGACCGTAATCGCAACCGGCAGCCTTGAGAATATCCATCTGCTCCTGGGTTTCGACGCCTTCGGCAATCACCTTCAATCCCAGCTTGTGCGCCATTGCAATCATGGATTCCGTGATGGAACGGTTGCCGGGATTGCTGGCCATGTCGCGCACGAAGGATTGATCTATTTTCAGGTAATCGATCGCGAACTTCTGCAAGTAAGCCATGGAGGAATAGCCGGTGCCGAAATCGTCAATCGCCACCTGTATTCCTGCCTCCTTGTATTCCAGCAGCTTGCTGGACACATGCTCGGAAATATCCAGCAGCACGCCTTCGGTAATTTCAATCGCGATATGGGCAGGCGACAACTCAAGCTGCCGCAGATAGGTCAACCATTTTTCCTGCTCCTTTGAGCGGAATTGCAAGGGCGATTTATTTACGCTCACTTGCAAGGGAAGGCCGAGCGTGTCGTTCCAGCGCTTGGCCGTATCGGCGGCGGTGCGGAAAACAAAATCGCCGATGACATCGATCATTCCCGCCTCTTCGGCAAGCGGAATGAAATAGGCAGGATTGACATTGCCCAGCAGCGGATTTTTCCAGCGCACCAGGGCTTCTGCCTTGATGACATTTCCGGTACTGAACTCAATAACAGGCTGGTATTGGACATGGATTTCACCGCTATGCACGGCATGCCGCAATTCCTGCAGCAGGCGCAAACGCCAATGCGCTTTCTGGTCCATCTCGCGCGTGAAATAACTGAACTGATTCTTGCCGGCGCTCTTGGCAACATACATGGCCTGATCTGCCTTGCGGATCAACTCTTCGGCCGTGCGCGCATCGTCCGGATAAACGGCGATGCCGACGCTGGCCGTCAGAAACGCCTTTTCCTTTTCCATTGAAAAAGGACAGGCCAATGCCTCCAGCATCTTCTGCACCAGCCGCTCGATATGATCCGTATTGTGCAGATCGCCGAGTATGACGGTAAATTCGTCGCCGCCCAGGCGCGCGACCGTATCCGCATCGCGCACGCATTGCCTGATTCGCTGTGCGGCCTGCACCAGCAGCGCATCGCCGGCATCATGACCGAAAAAGTCGTTGACCTGCTTGAAGCGATCGAGGTCGATGAACAGCAAGGCAAACGTGCAGTCCCGCCGCTGCGCATTGGCCACCTCATGCATCAGCCGGTCACGAAACAGGCGGCGGTTGGGCAAGCCCGTCAGTGCATCGAAGTTGGCAAGCTGCCATACACGCTCATCGGCTTCCTTGCGTGCCGTCACGTCGGCCATCAAACCGGTCATGCGCCACGGCTCGCCGGTGGGCGAACGTTCTACCAGCACGCCGCGTGAATGTATCCACTTCCAGTTGCCATCCCTGCTTCTTATCCGGTATTCGCAGGAATAGGAAGCCGTCCTGCCGGCAAGATGCTCGCGCATGGTGGCTTGCGCCCGCTCCCGGTCATGCGGATGCACGCCTGCCATCCAGGGACTATCTCCTGCGCCAAGTTCCTGCAGCGAATAACCGGTGATATCGCCGATGTGCTCGGAATAATTGGTGGTATCGGTACGCAAATCCCAATCCCAGAAACCTTCGCCCGATCCTTCTATCGCCAGCTTCAGCCGCTCATTGAGAATATGCATTTGCTCCTGCGAGCGCTTCAGCTCACTGACATCGCGCAGCAGCACTTGCATCGCCTGCCGCCCTTCCCAGCGTACTCTTCCGGCGGTCATCTGCACCACCACGCTTGAGCCATCCACCTTCCTCCAGCGCTGCTCGACGAGTTGCGCGGCAGGCGGGACCGGGTTCGAGCCGGGCGCAGGTTCATTGATGGTGTCGTGAAATTCAGGGTCGATCAGTTCAAACGGCGATTTACCTATCAGCGCCTGCTCATCGTCAGCACCCAGGATGCGCGCAGCGGCGCGGTTTGCGTACACGAAGCAGTTTTCCACCTTGACCAGGATGCCGTCGGGACTCAACTGGGTTAGAAGCCGGAAACGTTCCTCGCTCGATTGCAGCGCATATTCCGCTTCTTTCTGCGACGATATGTCCTTGAATAATATGCCGATGCGCCGGCTTTCCGGTGTGCCGATGGGAACCGCGAATCCTTCGAACCATTTGCCCAGATGCTTGGCCTCTTCCACGAAGCGGGCAGCCTTGCCGGTCAGGGCGACTTGACCGAATAAATGTATGAAGCGGCTGTCGGCAGAAGGCAGAATTTCCGTGAAGGTTCTGTTCCTTACATTTTTCAAACCGCTTTGCTTCTCGAAGGCGGCATTCACTTCAAGGTAGCGATAGTCGCTGATCCGGCTTGCTTCATCCATCAGCATTTCAATGATGCAAAATCCCTCCTCCATCGCATCCTGAACCGCCTGATATGCATGCTTCATGTTTGCCAGCGCAAGATAATCGCGCGTGACATTGGTGCCGACAGCCAGCACGCCGTGGATACCTGCTTCATCTCCTATCGGGCTTAATCCATAGGTCCACCACACGGTAGCCGGCTTGCCTTCATGCGTGACCGGGAGGGGACTTGCTTCATGCCAGCTTGCCCCTCTTCCCGCCATCACCGCCTTGACTTCCGGACCGATCATTTCCCAGCGCTTGCGCCAGCCGCTTCCTCCGGGCTGCCCCAGGGCAGGCGCATGTCCGTCGGAGCCTATATGCCTTTTATAGGCATCGTTGTAGAACTGGATAAGCTGCGGCCCCCACCAGAGAAACATCGGGCAATGACTGTTCATCAGCAGGCGCAAGGTATTTTTCAGCGCCGGCGGCCACTTCGCTATCGGACCAAGCACAGTGCCGGACCAATCATGGGCGCGTAGGAACGCCCCGGTTTCTCCTCCGTCCCAAAGAAAGCTGCGCTCCGCGTTCATGGCATTCGTCATGTCTCCATGGCTGAAATACTGAAAAAAAAGAGAGTAAAAATCGCCCCAGCTACTGTAATATCGTTCAGTTAAGCGCGGGGCCGTTTGCTTTTCCCCTTCCCCTTCAAGGGGAAGGCCGGGATGGGGATGGGTTTCCGTCGCACATAGTAAAGACCCATCCCCACCCTAACCCTCCCCTTGAAGGGGAGGGAATAAG
>JAFAGG010000030.1 GCA_023422955.1 Pseudomonadota bacterium
ATGACCGAAATTAAACGTCCGGATTTCGGCACACCTGCCAAGGAATCCGAAGTCATGGTTACGCTGGAAATCGACGGCGTAGAAGTGATCGTGCCGGCCGGCATCTCCGTGATGCGTGCGGCCGCCCTGATGGGCACCAGCATTCCCAAGCTGTGCGCCACCGAAAGCCTGGAAGCTTTCGGTTCCTGCCGCATCTGTCTGGTGGAAATCGAAGGCCGCCGCGGCTATCCCGCTTCCTGCACCACGCCGGTGGAAGCCGGCATGAAGGTGAAGACCCAGACGTCCAAGCTGCAGGATATCCGCAAGGGCATGATGGAGTTGTACATCTCCGATCACCCGCTCGACTGCCTGACCTGCCCGACCAACGGCAACTGCGAACTGCAGGACATGGCCGGTGTCGTGGGCCTGCGCGAAGTGCGTTACGGCTACGAAGGCGAGAATCACCTGAAGATGAAGAAGGATGAATCCAATCCTTACTTCACCTACGATCCTTCCAAGTGCATCGTCTGCAATCGTTGCGTGCGCGCCTGCGAAGAAACGCAAGGCACTTTCGCGCTGACCATCGACGGCCGTGGCTTCGAGTCGCGCGTGGCGGCCAGCCAGAATGAAAGCTTCATGGACTCGGAGTGCGTGTCCTGCGGCGCCTGCGTCAATGTATGTCCGACCGCTACGCTGACCGAGAAGACCGTGATCATGCTGGGCCAGGCTGAACACAGCAAGGTAACCACCTGTGCCTACTGCGGCGTCGGCTGTTCGTTCCGCGCCGAGATGAAGGGCAATGAAGTGGTGAACATGGTGCCCAACCCGGACGGCAAGGCCAACCACGGCCATGCCTGCGTGAAAGGCCGTTTCGCCTGGGGTTATGCGACCCACCAGGATCGCATGCTGAAACCCATGATCCGCCAGAAGATCACCGATCCGTGGCGCGAAGTGTCGTGGGAAGAGGCGCTCAGTTACGCCGCATCCGAATTCCGTCGCATCCAGGACAAGTATGGCCGCTCTTCCATCGGCGGCATTACCTCGTCGCGTTGCACCAACGAAGAAACCTATCTGGTGCAAAAGCTGGTGCGCGCCGCTTTCGGCAACAACAACGTCGACACCTGCGCCCGCGTTTGCCACTCTCCGACCGGTTACGGCCTGAAGCAGACGCTGGGTGAATCCGCCGGTACGCAAACCTTCGACTCCGTGATGAAGTCCGACGTCATCATGGTCATCGGTGCCAATCCGGCTTCCGGCCATCCGGTATTCGCGTCGCAGATGAAGCGTCGTATCCGCGAAGGCGCCAAGCTGATCGTGGTCGATCCGCGCACCACTGAAATGGTGAAATCCGCGCATGTCAGTGCCGATTACCACCTGAAGCTGATGCCGGGTAGTAACGTCGCCATCATCAATGCCCTCGCGCACGTCATCATCAGCGAAGGCCTGTACAAGCCTGATTTCATTGCCGAGCGTTGCGAAGTCGATTCCTTCGAAGAATGGAAAGAGTTCGTACTGCTGCCCGAGAATTCTCCCGAAGCCGTGGAAGACGCGACCGGTGTGCCGGCTGCCGAGATCCGTGGCGCAGCGCGCCTCTTTGCTACCGGCGGCAATGCGTCGATTTACTACGGCCTGGGCGTAACCGAGCATGCGCAAGGTTCCACCATGGTGATCGGCATTGCCAACCTGGCGATGGCCACCGGCAACATCGGCCGTGAAGGCGTGGGTGTGAATCCGCTGCGTGGTCAGAACAACGTGCAGGGTTCCTGCGACATGGGCTCTTTCCCGCACGAACTGCCGGGCTACCGCCATGTGTCGGATAGCGTCGCACGCGCTGAATTCGAAGCCATGTGGAATTGCAAGCTGGATCCGGAACCGGGCCTGCGCATTCCGAACATGTTCGATGCCGCGCTGGAAGGCAGCTTCATGGGCCTGTATTGCGAAGGTGAGGATATTGTTCAATCCGATCCGAACACGCAGCACGTCACTGCCGCGCTGGAAAACATGGAATGCATCGTGGTGCAGGACCTGTTCCTGAACGAAACCGCGAAATATGCACACGTGTTCCTGCCGGGTTCCTCGTTCCTGGAAAAGGATGGCACCTTCACCAATGCCGAACGCCGCATCTCGCGCGTTCGCAAGGTGATGCCGCCCAAGGCCGGTTATTCGGATTGGGAAGTTACCCAGATGCTGGCGAATGCATTGGGTTATCCGATGAACTACAAGCATCCGCGCGAAATCATGGACGAGATCGCAGCGCTGACGCCGACTTTCCGCGGCGTGAGCTTCAAGCGTATCGACGAACTTGGCGGCAGCATCCAGTGGCCTTGCAACGACGCAGCACCGGAAGGCACGCCGACCATGCACGTGGATGAATTTGTGCGCGGCAAGGGTCGCTTCATCAACACCAAGTTCTTCGGTAGCGGCGAAAGGGTCAACAAGCAGTATCCGCTGATCCTGACCACCGGTCGTATCCTGTCGCAGTACAACGTCGGCGCACAGACCCGCCGTACGCACAACAACATGTGGCACAGCGAAGACCGTCTGGAAATCCATCCGGATGATGCAACGGAACGCGGCATCAAGCACGGCGACTGGGTTGGCATCGAGTCGCGTGCCGGTCAGACGGTATTACGTGCGGATGTGACCGAGCGTGTGCAGCCTGGCGTGGTGTACACCACCTTCCACTTCCCGGAATCTGGCGCCAACGTGATCACCACCAACTCCTCGGACTGGGCAACCAACTGTCCTGAGTACAAGGTCACGGCAGTCCAGCTTACTCCGGTAACCCAGCCTTCGGAATGGCAGCGTTCTTACGATCGCTTCAACAACGAACAGTTGGAGCTGGCAAGCACGCAACGTATTCCTCTGGGCGACACTGCAGAAGCGAAGTAAAAGAAGCGAAGTAAAAGAAGGGAAGGCAGGGCCGCAAGGCCTTGCCTCTATGAATGGCTGGCTAGCCTCGGGTCGCGATATGAATGCAATGACGGAAAAAGAGCGTACCGCCCTGGTTCATATTCCCGTAGAAAAATGGGAAGACAATCAGGCCCGCGTCTGCGAAGACGCGGTGGCTGAAGAGGTGCCGATCGCGCTGGAATACAACGGTATTTCTCATGCGGTCATGCTGGCATCGCCTTACGACCTGGAAGATTTCGCGCTGGGTTTTTCGCTCAGCGAAGGCATTCTGCATCATCGTTCCGAACTGTATGACTGCGAAGTCATACCGGGAGACGATGGCATACAGGTGCAGATGCGTATTGCGACCGAACGCTTCGCGCATCTGAAGGATAGACGGCGCAATCTGACAGGCAGAACCGGCTGCGGTTTATGCGGAGCCGAAACACTGGCACAGGCAGTACGCAAGCCAAATCCGGTAGGTGAGACGGCAAGCTTCACTTCCGCGCAGATTCATGCCGGCATGGCGACCATGAAGACGATGCAGCGCTTGCAGCGTTATACGGGTGCGACCCATGCCGCCGCATGGATGGATAGCCAAGGTGTGATTACTCTGGTGCGCGAAGATGTGGGTCGCCATAACGCGCTGGACAAGCTGATCGGCGCGATGGCGGAAAAGAGTATCGATTTCTCTGCGGGGGCGGTGCTGATCACCAGTCGCGCCAGTTACGAGATGGTGCAGAAAGCGGCCACCATGGGAATAGGACTGGTTGCAGCGATTTCCGCACCGACCAGCCTTGCCGTGCAGCTGGCAGATGCCAGCAATGTTACGTTGATCGGGTTCACCAGAGACAATAGTCATGTGGTGTACGCACAAGGCCATCGCCTTATGCGTGAGATGGTATGAACAATATAGGTAAGGACAGCGCAATGAGTGGCAGCAATGTAGAAAATTTGGTCACTATGGCCAATCAGATCGGCGATTTTTTTGAAACGATGAAAAATCGCACTCAGTCGCTGGAAGAAATTTCCGGCCATCTGAAACGCTTCTGGGAGCCGCGCATGCGGCGTGCCTTGCTTCAGCATGTGGAGCAGGGCGGTGCCGGTTTGAAGGATATCGTGCTCGAATCCATACGGGCGCATAAAGACAAGCTCGCCTCCGGCATCACTCAGTAAAGACGCAGGCCTTGTACGGCCATCGCTGTGCAAGGCCTTCATTTTCTCTTGTTACGCAGGGAGTGGTCCAAATGGGCAAGATGAGCAGTAATGAAGCGTATCAAAATGCGAAAGACCTGATTGATGCGCAGCTGCGGGCCTTGCCGCCCGCAATGTCCAGAGCGCTGGATAGCACTCCTGTCATGGACATATCTGCTGATCAGTGGCGAGCCTTATTGCCGGCGCGGCGCGGGCAGACTGGCCAGGATACCGGTTCGGTCGGCAATATCGTCGCGCAGGCCGCACAGGAGTCGGCCAAGTTCGCCGACCATCTCGCGCAAGCCTTTTCTCTTACGGTTGAAGATCAAACTGAATACCTGCGCACCACCATAGGCAATGCATTGCTTGCTGTAGGCATGTTCCTGGAAGAGCATGACATGGCGGCCATGCGCACGCCTGAAATCCAGTTTCTCGATCACGTCTGCGCTGCCATCCTGAATGGAAACCGGTTTTTACTGGAGCCGGGTTACATGCCGATCGCAAGCTTTGATGGCTTGGTGATCGATGATCGACTGGATGGAACACTGCTGTTCGATCAGAACGGGCAAACAGGTTTCATGGGATGGGGCGATGCCATCGCGTTGTTGATGTGGCTGCGGAGTTATCTGGATGGAACCCAACATTTTGTGACCGGCGGCGATGCCGGTTAGGTAGTTTAGTAGGATCTGCTTTTGATCCAACTGGGCGCAGATTGATGAAGTAATTTGCCATTTAAATATGCGGAGAGCTGCCTATTTAATTGTCGCAATTTGCTGGTTCTTGTAGAGGTATGGCTTCATATTGCCGCGTTACCTCTTGTTACTTACCATACAGGCCACTATCCCATGGCCTGGAACTGTTCTCTCGGCGCATTTCAACGCATCTTCATCTCTTCGGAAAGATAACCATGTCCCGTCGACTCAGTCTGAAACTTATTACGGCATTCGCCGCCCTGTCCCTGCTTGCTCCGCTCAGCCATGCGCAGCAGACCATTCGCCTTTCCACCACCACCAGCACCGAAAACTCTGGCTTGCTGAAGCATTTGCTGCCGGCCTTTGAAGCCAAGACCAACAGCAAGGTGCACGTGATTTCGGTTGGAACCGGCAAGGCGCTGGAACTGGCCAAGAATGGCGACGTCGATGTGACGCTGGTGCATGCACGTCCGTCGGAAGACAAGTTCGTCGCAGAAGGCCATGGCGTCAATCGCCGCGACGTGATGTACAACGACTTCATCATCGTCGGCCCCAACAATGATCCTGCCGGCATCAAGGGCAGCAAGGATGTGATCGCTGCGATGAAGAAGATCGTCGACAGCAAAACGCGCTTCATTTCCCGTGGCGACAATTCCGGCACGGATCAGATGGAAAAGACCTACTGGAAAGAAGTGGGTACGCAGCCTCAGGGCAGCGCTTATGTGTCGGCAGGCCTGGGCATGGGCGAAGTGCTGAACATGGCCGCTGAAATGCAAGCCTACACCTTGACCGACCGCGCAACCTACATCGCCTACCGCGCCCGTACCGGCCTGGATATCGTGGTCGAAGGCGATGAGAAGATGTTCAATCCTTACGGTATCATCGCAGTCAACCCCCAGAAGCATCCTTCCGCCAATTACAAGGGCGCGATGCAACTGGTAGAGTGGATCACTTCGGCTGAAGGCCAGAAGATGATTGCCGACTTCAAGGTCGACGGTCAGCAGATCTTCTTCCCGTCTGCGAAGAAACAGTAAGCATCTTTGCAGGGCCTCTTTTATGCCGGCATGAAAACCATGCCGGTATTGTTTTTTGTAGCCTTGTTTTTGTAGCCCTTGTGTTTAGCACTCTTTTCTATCCGCCAGCATGCAATTGACCCAGGCCATACAGGATGCCTTCTTGCTGCTGATATCCGGCGATGCCGCGCTGTGGCGCATCGTCTGGGTATCGGTGAAGACGACATTCATTGCACTGCTCGTCGCCACCCCGGTGGCGATGGTGATCGGCTATACCATCGCCACCTATGCCTTTCCCGGCCGGCGCATCGTGGTGTGGCTGTCGCAGGCGGCGCTGTCGATGCCGACAGTGCTGATCGGCCTGCTGTTGTACATGATGCTGTCGCGTCAGGGCCCCCTGGGCTCTTTGGGTTGGCTGTTCACACAAAGCGGCATGATCACCGCCCAGGCACTGATTGCCCTGCCGGTGCTGGTCGCTTTCACGCTGGCATCGGTGCAGGCAGCCGATCCGCGTCTGTCCGAAACCGCGATTACGCTGGGCGCTTCGAAATTGCGCGTGATGTTTACCATCCTGCATGAAGCCCGTTTCGGCGTGATGGCTGCCGTAATCACCGGTTTTGGCCGCGTGATTGCGGAAGTGGGCGGCGCCTTGATGATAGGCGGGAATATCGAGGGCGAGACGCGCACCATCACCACCGCGATCGCCCTGGAAACCAGCAAGGGCGAATTCGCGCAAGGTATCGCGCTGGGCGTGGTGCTGATGACGATAGCGCTGGTGCTCAACGCTTTATTGATGATTGCGCAGGGCGATGCGCGCGCTGCGAGGGCCGCCCCATGACCGCCTTGCTGGAAATAAGAGGCCTGGAAAAGCGCTTCAGTGACCGCCTGCTGTTCCAGATGGACGGACTCGCGATTGAAAAAGGCCGCGCCTACCTGCTGACCGGGCCGAACGGCTCGGGGAAAAGTACCCTGCTGCGCATCATGGCCGGCCTGGAGCCTGCCACGGTTGAGTCGGCCAGCTACCAGGGCCGCGCGGTTACGCTTTATCCGTTTTCATCCTGCCTGCGGCATGCCATCGTCTACATGCATCAGCATCCGGTGATGTTCGACCGCTCCCTGGCCGCCAATGTCGCTTACGGTTTGCAGGGACGAGGTTTGTCGCGCACGGAAATCGATGCACGCGTCAACGAGGCTATCGCCTGGGCCGGCATCGATCATTTGCGCAAGCTGCCTGCCGTATCGTTGTCCGGCGGAGAAAAGCAGCGGGTTGCTCTGGCGAGGGCGCGTGCAGTGCGCCCGGAACTGCTGTTGCTCGATGAGCCGACCGCCAGCCTGGACGGCGGGGCACGCGAGCACGTTATGCAGCTGATTCCCCAGTTGCTCCAAGATGGCTGCACGCTGGTGATTGCGTCGCACGAACGTGATCTGATGAATCTGCCGGACACCACAAGAATCGTTTTGGCAGGACAGCGGCTTACATTACAATGCGGACAGGAAAGCCTGGCTGCCGGCTTTTCCTGAAGCCAGTCGCTGATGACGGTGAAGCGCTGCCGCAGTATTTCATTTTCAATCCGTTACCATCATTGCCCGCCATGTCGTTCGCGACTGGAATGGCCGAGTGCTCATGGAACATCCCGATTCTTCCGCTGCTGCCGTTTCCCCCGACCTGCCTGCCAGGAACCGCTTCGACCGCTATGAATGGGCGGGCGCATTCGGCGACCTCGGCACGCTGATTCCCTTTGTCGTCGCTTATATCACTTTGCTGGACATGAATCCGGTAGGCGTGTTGTATGCATTCGGATTCGCGAAGATCGCGTCCGGCCTGTTTTACCGCACGCCGTTTCCGGTGCAGCCGATGAAGGCTTCCGGCGCCATCGCCACCACCCAGGCGGCGCAGACGCTGACCATCACACCCGACATGGTGTACGGCGCGGGACTCGCGACCGGCCTTACCTGGTTTTTACTGGGCGTGACCGGCATGACGCGCCGCGTCGTGTCGCTGATAGGCAGGCCGGTGGCGCAGGGCATCATCCTCGGGCTGGGTTTCAACTTCATGCTGGAAGGCATAAAGATGATGGCGCAGGGCTGGATAGTGGGCGGTGTCGCGCTGACCGCTACTCTGCTGTTGCTCTCCAGCCGGAAAATGCCCGCGATGCTGGTGCTGCTGTTGTTCGGCGCCACGGCCGCCGTGGTGGAAACGCCCTTATTGCTGCAGGAACTGGCAGCCATTGAGCTGACGCTGCAATGGCCGTCTTGGGCGCTTGCCAATATGGGCTGGGAAGAAATGCTGCTCGGCGCCTTCTTCGTCGCACTGCCGCAACTGCCGCTTACGCTGAGCAATGCCATCATCGCCGTCAAGGAAGAAAATAACCGGCTGTTTTCGGAACGACCTGTATCGGAAAAGGGTGTTTCGATCTCCACCGGCATCATGAATCTGTTGGCGCCCATGATAGGCGGCGTGCCCATGTGTCACGGTGCGGGCGGCATGGCAGGCCATGTGGCTTTCGGTGCCCGCACCGGCGGCGCGCTGATTATCCTGGGCGGCTTGCTGGTGGCGCTGGCATTGCTGATGGGCGATTCGGTGCACGTCATTCTCAAGATGTTTCCCGTGCCGGTGCTGGGTGTGATCCTGTTCATTACCGGTGCTCAGCTGGCGCTCGGTCCCAGTAGCGCTCAAGGGTTTGGCAAGAAAGAACATTTTGCCATGCTGGTAACGGCAGCTTTCGGTCTCTGGAATATTGGCATTGGCTTTATTGTGGGCGCGCTACTGCATCATGCCTTGCAGCGCGACATCATCCGGCTTTAAGCCTGCTTGCCTGCCGTTCCTCTCGGGAAAATGAAGGCATGCCTGATTGCAAGACAGGTGACTCAAGCTAGGCAAGCCGCTTTTGACAAAAGAAAAACTCTTCCCCGGGAATTTCCCTGCTTTCCTGTTTTCTAAGCTTCATTGATGCCGTAATGGCTAATTGTCAAATTGGCAAATGAATCTCAGGAGGAAAGCCATGGAAACCGATGGAAAAACCTTTCAGGTCAAAACCGGCAAGCCGGTGAAGAAAGACGCGGTGCCGCGTCAGCCGCATGAACGGGACGAGTCGCCGGATAGTCAGGCTTCCGGTGTGCCGCATGAAGACATGCAGCAAGCGTTTGAAGATTTGGAGAGTGGCTTGGTGGATACGGATTTGCGCGGCGCCTATGCGGAGCAGCAAAGGGCCGCACCCGATACTTCCTTGCGCGGTAATGCCCCGCGCAAGGATCACTGATCTTTGTCAGGCGGTGTGATGGCCCAGATGCCGGGCAGGTTGCGCCAGTAACCGTAGGCATCCATGCCGAATCCCACCACGAAGCGATTGGGTAGCGTGACGCCTACATAATCGGGCGTCACCGGCTTGCTTTTACCGATGTCCTTGTCGGCAAAAATGGCGAGCACGACTTTTCCAGCACCCATGGCCAGCAAGCGCCGCTGGATATGCGCCAGCGTTTCGCCTTCGTCGAGGATATCGTCCAGCACGATGACGGTGCGTCCCAGCAGGTTTACGCGCGGTTCGACTTTCCATTCCACCATGCCTCCCTTGTCTTCCCGGCCATAACGGGTGACATGGATATAGTCGAATTCCAAGGGGAAGTTGAGGAGCGGCAGCAACTGGCCGGTGAAAATGACCGCGCCGCTCATGACGCTCAGCACCAGCGGAAAACTGGGCTCGGCTTCATCGCCGAAACGGCTGTTTAATTGCGAGGCGACTTTTTCCACGGCCGCTCGGACTTCAGCCTCGCTGACGATCAGTTCGGCATTGGCAAGCAGTGCCCGTGCTTTAAGGGCATGCTCCAGGGAATTCTTCATAGACATCAACCGGATCTCTGACAAACAAAAAAGCTTGAATACCATGTCGGCAACAAGCAGCGACCGGGGAGAGACGATAGCATGACGGGCCGGACTTGTGGTCAGGCAAGGACCAATAAATTAAGGAAGCGCGCCGCCAAGAATGAGCAAAAGCGAATACATGAAGGGCGATGCAAAACGCAGCGCTAGCTGCTGGGGCCCACTACGGTTTTTTCGTCCGGCGTGCCTTTGACGTTTTGTCTGACATGATTGCCGGTGACTGCCAGCATGGCTGGTATGAATTCATCCAGTTGTTCCAGGCCAGCGCAGGTAATCAGCAAGCCGTCCACTTCCACGCTCTTGTCGCTCCAGTTCGCGCCGGCTTGTATCAGGTCGTTTTTCAATCCGGCAGGCCCTGCAACCGTACGACCTGTCAGCAGGCCGGCATCGATCAGCAAACCAAGGCCTTCGCCGCATGCAGCAACGGGCTTTTCATCATGCATGATCTCTGCAATGAATTGACGGGCCGCAGGATGTTGTCGCAGTAACCCGGCCTGAGACTGTCCGCCAGGAATCAGTACCGCAGAAAACTCTTTGGGATCGGCTTCCTCAAAACTCAGTTGCACTTTTACGGACTCGGTCTTCGCTGCCTGTGCCGCCTGTTCTGACACCGCGCCTTTTATTTCACCATTGGCCGCCGATACCAGCTGCATGGTCGCCCCCCATTCTTCCACCGCCCGGGTGGCAGCCTGCACAGTTTCCAACTCCACGCCCTCCATCACGAGTGCGGCAAAGTTGATTCCCCTCAATAAGTTTTCGTTGCCGCCCTGCACCATAACGTTTCTCCTCGACAGCGATGATGAATGAATGATTTTTTTCACCTTGCCATCTATAAGGAGTGGAAGACAAGTTAAAAAGTTCTTTCTTCAGGCAGATCACATCGGGCTTGGCACAGCATGGCAAAGTAAGCAGGCAGCGAGCTCAGGCGGCAGCATGAAAAGCTGCGCTTGAGTCGCTTCTTTCGCAAAGAGCAAGCAAGGCGGATGGCACCGGAACGGCAGGATGCAGTCAAACTTATGCAGATCCCGCCCGGTCTATCTCACCATGAGCAAAGGCTAGAATGCAAACAAGATCGCCAACGGCTTTACTCCATCCTTTCCGCAGAAGTTTTTTCTGCGCAACGTGCATTTCTCCGGAGCGCGGGCATGAGTGCCTTGCTCATGCTTCTATTCTTTCGACAGGGCCGCTTGTTCCCCGCCCTGCGGCGCTGCTCCGGCACTGAGGCATTACGACTGGAAAAAAATGCTGTTTCGTTTATTTCGAACTTCCCTGCGATTCATCATTCCCCTGGCTCTGGTATTGGCCCTGTTTGCGTATGCGCTGGTGCCGGTGGTGGAAAACATCACCTTGCGCTGGTTCATCCGCGATCTCGATACGCGTTCGCAGATGCTCGCCGCTGCGATGCAGGAGCCGTTGCTGGAATACCTTCCCGAAGGCTCCAACAAGAAGATCACGCAATTGTTCGATCGCTCCATTCAGGATGACCGGCTTTACGCACTGGCCTTCTGTGATGTGAGCAACAACATCCGCTACCGCACCAGCAGTTATCCGATGTCCCTGGGATGTCCGGCACCCATGCCCGAAAATTCCTTCCGGCAATCCATGGTGGAGCTGCCGCGCGGCCCGGTCCATGTCACGGCAAGCACGCTGTATTCGGATGCAACGCAGTTGGGGACGCTGGTGCTGGTGCATGACATGAGCTTCATCCAGCATCGCAGCGAAGATACGCGCAAGTACATTTTCTGGCTGTTTTCCGCGCTGCTGATCGCGGTATCGCTGATTGCCATCGCGGTAGCGCACTGGAGCTGGCGCGACTGGACCCATTCCGTCAGAAGCCTGCTGCGGCGCGAGCTGGGACAGCGCTCCTCCACGCTGGCAGCCGCGCCCGAACTCCATCCGCTGGCGGGCGATCTGCGCGTGCTGCTGAACGAGTACAAAGGCGAGCGCCGCGGTCAGGAAAGCGGCGCGCAACCATGGTCGCCGACGCGGCTGCGTTCGCTGTTGCATGACGAACTGGCCGGCGACCAGGTGCTGGTGGTGTCCAATCGCGAACCGTATATTCATGCGCACACCAGCAAGGGCATAGAGGTCAAGCGTCCCGCCAGCGGTCTGGTGACGGCGGTCGAACCCGTGATGCGCGCCTGTTCCGGCACCTGGATCGCGCATGGCGCCGGTTCGGCGGACAGGGAAACGGTGGATAGCAGCGACCGTGTGCCTGTGCCGCCCGGCAAGCCATCCTACACGCTGCGCCGCGTGTGGTTGTCCAAGGAAGAAGAGCAGGGTTACTACTACGGCTTTGCCAATGAAGGTTTGTGGCCGCTATGCCATATTGCGCATGTGCGTCCGGTATTCCGCTCTTCCGACTGGGATTACTATGTGGAAGTCAACCAGCGCTTTGCCGACGCAGTAATCAGCGAAGCGCACGGCGAAGATCCGGTGGTGCTGGTGCAGGATTATCATTTCGCACTGCTGCCGCGCATGGTGCGTGAAGTCTTGCCCAAGGCAACCATCATCACCTTCTGGCACATTCCCTGGCCCAATCCGGAATCCTTCGGCATTTGCCCGTGGCGCGAAGAAATCCTGGAAGGGCTGCTGGGCAGCACCATACTTGGTTTCCATACGCCCTTTCACTGCAAGAACTTCCTGGAAACCGTGGACCGCTATCTGGAAGCGCGCATCGAACATGAGGCTTCCACCATTACCTATAACAGCGAATTGACGCAGGTCGAGCCCTATCCGATTTCGATTGCCTGGCCTGAACCGAATCCCGGCCAGGCCAGCGTGGCGCAGTGCCGCAGCGAAATCAGGAAGGAACTGGGCTTGCCTGACAATCATCTGCTGGCGCTGGGTGTGGATAGGCTCGATTACACCAAGGGCATCATCGAGCGCTTTCAGGCGGTGGAGCATTTGCTGGAAATGCAACCCAACCTGGTCGGGCAATTCAGCCTGGTGCAGATCGCCGCGCCCAGCCGCTCATCGCTGGACGAATACCAGAATTTCGAAGCGCGGGTGCGGCAACTGGAACAGCGCATCAACCGCCGCTTCGGCAGCGGGCGCTATCTTCCCATCCTGCTGAAGATGGAACATCATGAGGCAGAGCAGGTCTGGCGCTACTACCGCGCCTGCGACGTGTGCGTGGTGACCAGCCTGCATGACGGCATGAACCTGGTGGCGAAGGAATTCATTGCCTCCCGCGAAGATGAACAGGGCGTGCTGGTGCTGAGCCAGTTCACCGGCGCGGCACGGGAATTGCATGAAGCGCTGATTATCAATCCTTACCATATCGAACAAGGTGCAGAAGCCCTTTATCGCGCCTTGACCATGCCCGAAGTGGAGCAGCGTGAACGCATGCGCAGTCTGCGTGCACTGGTTCAGGACTTCAATATTTATCGCTGGGCTGCGCGCATGCTGCTGGATGCAGCGCGCTTGCGGCGCCGGCAGCGCACCATGGAAAAAATTCGTTCACATAGCCGCAAGTCCTTGCGCATGGGAGGCTGAACATGGAACTCCTCTTTTCCGAAGCAGGCAGGCAGCGACTGGAGCAGGTGGTGCACGAGCAGATGCTGTGCGCCTTCGACTTCGATGGCACGCTCGCCCCTATCGTTCCCAAGCCGGATCAGGCTTATCTTCCTGCGTCCGTCAGACTGCGACTGCAGGAGCTGGTGCGGCATGCGCCGGTGGCGATTCTCACCGGACGTTCATTGCAGGATATCCGCAGGCGTATCGGCTTCGAACCTCATCATGTGCTGGGCAATCACGGCATTGAAGGCTTGCCGGGATGGGAGACGCGCAGCCAGCAGTATCGCGAGCTCTGCTCGCGCTGGGAGCGCATGCTGACTGCGGTGTTCCGCGAGAATGCGCAGTTCGACCCAGGCATCGAAATTGAGAACAAAACCTATTCGCTGTCTGTGCATTATCGCCATACGCGCGATCCCGGGCGCAGCGAAAGACAGCTGGCGCAGCTGTTTGCCACGCTGCTGCCGGAGGCGCGCGTGGTGGATGGAAAATTCCTTTACAACCTGCTGCCTGCCGGTGCCGAGGATAAGGGCAGCGCCATCAAGAAGCTGCTGCAAATGACCGGCGCGCGCAGTGCGATTTATGTCGGCGACGATGTTACCGATGAAGATGTATTCAGGTTGCATCATCCCGACATCCTGTCGGTGCGTGTTGAAGCCTCGCAGGATAGCGAGGCGGAATGGTATCTGGCAGAACCCGACGACATCATCTTGCTGCTGGATGATTTGATCAGCCGCCTGCGGCAAGCCAGGATGAAGGCCATTGCATGAATGGATTTAAAGGGAGCAGGCAATGAGAACACTTGATCTGGGATTGATAGGCAACTCGCGCGTCAATGCACTGATAGACCGGAATGCTGAAATCGTATGGTGGTGTTATCCGTATTTCGACAGCGATCCGATATGCTGCTCGCTGCTGCAGTCGGATGAGCAGGAAAAGCCGTTTGGCACGATAGGCGTGCAATTCGAGGGCGGCAAACTGGTGGAACAGGTTTATGAGCGCAACTCGGCCATCCTGGTGACGCGCTTTGCCGACGATCATGGCAATGGCATAGAAATCTGCGATTTTTCACCGCGCTTCTACATGCACGGCCGCCTGTTTTCGCCTTCCATGGTGGTGCGCATCATCAAGCGCGTTTCAGGTCGGCCGCGTGTGGCACTGACGATCAAGCCGGCCATCAACTATGGTTCGCAGCCGGCAGAGATTCGCACCGGCGCGCATCACATTTCCTACATCGGCTCCGTGCAGGCCATGCGCATTACCACCGATGCAGCGGTAAGCGCAGTGACCGATGGCAAACCCTTCTACCTGGAAGAGTGCGTGACACTGTTGATGGGAGCGGATGAAACCGTCAATGGTGCGCCGCGCGAAATCGGCCGTTCCTTTCACGAGCAAACCCTGAACTACTGGCATCGCTGGGTACGCAACCTGGCGGTGCCTTTCGAGTGGCAGGAAATCGTGATTCGCGCCGCCATCACGCTCAAGCTCAATGCCTTCGACGATACCGGCGCGATCATCGCGGCAGTGACGACATCGGTGCCGGAAGCGCCGCACAGCGGACGCAACTGGGATTACCGCTTCTGCTGGTTGCGCGATGCCTATTTCGTGGTCAATGCATTGAACCGGCTGGGCGCCACCAGCACCATGGAGCGCTATCTCGATTACATCCTGAACATCATTGCCGATGCGCGCGACGAGCCTCTGCAGCCGGTGTACGGCATACGCCGCGAAGTCGCGCTGGAAGAAATCACTGCGCCGGCATTGGCCGGCTACCGCGGCATGGGGCCGGTACGCGTGGGCAATTCTGCCTATCACCAGGTGCAGAACGATGTATGGGGTTCGGGCGTGCTGGCCGCCACGCATGCTTTCTTCGACACGCGCCTGGAACGGCCGGCCGGTCTGCACATGTTCCATGACCTGGAGCGCCTGGGCGAACAGGCGGTGCGCAACTACAACGTGCCGGATGCCGGCATCTGGGAATTGCGCGGCTCCAAGCGTGTGCATACCTTTTCCAGCATCATGTGCTGGTCTGCCTGCGACCGGCTGGCCCGCATCGCGCGGCAACTGAAGCTGCCGGAGCGCGCGGAAATCTGGAGCTCGCATGCGCGCCGTATCCATGAAGAAATCTGCGCTTCCGCGTGGAATGCGGAAATGAACAGCTTCGTGTCGACTTTCGGCGGCGAAAAGCTCGATGCCAGCCTGTTGCTGATGGCCGAGTTCCAGTTCCTGCGCCCGGACGACCCGCGCCTGCTGAGCACCATAGAAACCATAGAGCAGCACTTGCGGCGCGGCGACTTCCTGTTGCGCTACGACGAGGAAGATGATTTCGGCAAGCCTGAAACGGCCTTCCTGGTCTGTACCTTGTGGTGGATACTCGCGCTGGCTTACATCGGCAAGAAGGAGCGCGCTCGCGAACTGTTCGAGAATGTGCTAGCCAAGCGCAATCACCTGGGGCTGCTGTCGGAGGATGTCGCCACCGACAATGGCGAGTTATGGGGCAATTTCCCGCAAACCTACAGCATGGTGGGCCTGGTGCAATGCGCCGCCCGCCTGAGCAAGTCATGGGATGAGGTGTACTGACATGGATTCTCGCTACATCGCCGGCGTCGACATAGGCGGCACCAAGGTCGCCGTGACCGTCGCCAACCTCGATGGTCCGCTGGCACGCATTGCCGAACCCACCGTCAGGACCGGCACGGTCCGCGCACTGGGCGAGCAGGTGCTCGCCATGCTGGAACGAGCCTGCGCGCAAGCCGGCGTCAAGCCGGAAGAGATAAAGGATGTGGGCGTCGGGTCGGCTGGTCCTTTCGTCAAGATGGACGGCATGATCGCGGTGTCGGCGCCGAATATCTGCGGCGGGCTGTCGGCGCGCAGCGATCTTGGCAACGACTGGACCGAGGTGCCGCTGGAGCAGGTACTGCGCGAGCGTTATGACAGGGTCGTGATTGCCAACGACTGCGTGGCGGCGCTGGCTGCCGAGCGTGCGTTCGGCGCAGTGCAGGATGAACCGGATTGCGCGTATGTCACCTGGAGCACCGGCATAGGTTTCGGCTTTTGTGTGGACGGGCGCATGCTGTTCGGCAAGCGCGGCAATGCCGGCCATGCCGGCCACATGGTGATGGATGCGAATGCGGAGGTGGTCTGCGGCTGCGGCAATCGCGGCGACCTGGAAGCGCTGGTGTCGGGGCGCAATCTCGATTACGTGTCGTCGATGACCACGCCCGAACTGTTCGATGCGGCGCGCCGCGGTGAACCCCATGCACGGCAGACCGTGGAACAGGCGGCGCAATGGTTCGGCCGCGCCTTGTACAACCTGGTGGCTGCGCTGGATATTCGCATCTTTGCGGTCGGCGGTGCGATCTGGACGCATCACGGCGACTGGCTGCTGCCGCTGGTGCAAAAGGAACTGGAAAGCCGCTTCAAGGCCCTGACCGACGATGTCACCATCGTTCCGGCTGCGCTCGGTTCGCGGGCCGCGGATGTCGGCGCACTGACTTTGGCGATGCCCGATGCGTGGGTATCGCACTGGCGCCAGGGGCAGCCCTGGCAGGTGCTTGATAAATAAGCAGGCCAGACCCGGCCGCATCGGGCAATTTTCCTGCAAGCCCCAAGTTTTTTGCGATCCTGTGGGCAGGCTGCCTGCTTTTTCCTTGCCGCTTTCTGCTTCCGATTTGCTGGAGATAATTGTTGATGTTTACAACGGACTGGACCTTTCTTGATATTCCGGTGGAGCAGTGGCTTTACGCGCTGCTGCTCGCCGTCATCGTCTATTTCGTCGCCAGCGGCGCGGTAAGCTTCCTTGCCAGTCGCCTGGAGAAGTTGAGCCAAAAGACGGAAGGCCGCTTCGATGACGTGATTTTCGATGTCATTTCGCGCACCAACCGCTTGCTGATTTTCCTGGCCGCGGTGCTGGTGGGCTTGAGCGTGCTGGATCTGCCGGCGAGATGGGCAGACCGCCTGCCGCTGGGATGGACCATCGTGCTGGGAATACAGCTTGCGCTGTGGGTGAGCCGCGCCATCCAGCGCTGGATGATGCGTTATCCGCCGAGCGCTACCGTCACCACCATCAATTTTATTTTGCGCACCATCGTCTGGGTGGTGGTGATGCTCACCATACTGGCCAATCTCGGCGTCAACATCACCGCCTTCGTCGCCAGCCTGGGCATAGGCGGCATTGCGATTGCGCTGGCGGTCCAGAATGTGCTGAGCGATCTGTTCGCCTCGCTTTCGATTGCGCTGGACAAGCCGTTTGAAACCGGCGACTTCATCATCTCGGATGAATTGCTGGGCTCGGTCGAGTACATCGGCATCAAGAGCACGCGCCTGCGCAGCTTGTCCGGCGAGCAGATCGTGATTGCGAATGCGGAGTTGCTAAAGCGCCTGATCCGCAATTACAAGCGCATGGACGAGCGGCGCGCGCTGTTCAATTTCAGCGTTACCTATCAGACGTCGAGGGAGCAGGTGGAGGCGCTGCCCGGCATCGTCCAGGGCATCATCGAGAGCATTCCCAATGCGCGTTTCGATCGCGCTCACTTTTTCAAGTTCGGTGCTTATGCGCTGGAGTTTGAAGTGGTGTATTACATGCTGCAGCCGGAATACAACGCCTACATGGATGTCCAGCAGAGGATCAATCTTGAGCTGATGCGCATCTGCCAGGAGCGAGGCATCGAGTTCGCGGTACAGACCCAAACGCTGCATCTTGCTTCGATTCCTGAAGCCATGCAGAAAATGATGGCAGCTGAACCGGTGGGCGTGCAGCAGGCGCGAGGCGAGTAATCGAGTAATCAGCCTGCGTCGCTGGTCAGCAATACATCGCCCGCCGCTGCCGAACGCGTGCCCGGCTGCGGCAGGTTGCTCTTGCCGCGATAGGCAAAGGCCACCGAGGTCTTCACGTCCGGAGTTTCATTGCGATGCGCGGCATGAAACAGGCCGCTGTGAAACAGCAGCACATCGCCCTGGTGCAAGGTAGGCGTGATGCCTTGCGCAAACAGTGCCTGATTTTGCGGCAGGTCCGGCCGCAGGAAATCCAGCTTGTCGAGCTGTTCGGGTTGCACCATCAGCCGGTGCGAGCCGGGGATGACTTGCAGGCCGCCATTCTTTTCTGTTTCCTCGCCCAGCGCGAGCCAGACCGTGATCAGTTCATTGCGCAGGAAAGACCAGTAACGGATGTCGCGATGCCAGCCAGTCGCGGTGCCATAATCTGGATGCTTGGTCATCACGCAATTGTGATGCGCCAGCACCAGGCACACTTCTTCTTCCAGCAATTGCTGCAGCATCGCCGTCAGTTCCGGCGAGCTCGCCCATTCGCGAAAGCTGGCATCGCGCTGGTAGGCATCGCGCAGGCGTCGCGCCGTCCTGCCGCCGGGCGCATCGATAGAGGAGGGCGCACCCGGGTAGCCGACTTCCGCTTCAAATTCGATAGGCGCTATCGCCTGTTGCAGATGCGCTTCGGTCACGGCGCGCATGCGATCGCAGCGCTCGGCGGGCACGTAGTTGCGCAGTAGCAGATAACCATCCTGGCGGAATCGGCGGACTTGATCGTTGCTGAGGTTCATCGCAGTTGGCTGATCACAATTAACTAAGCCCGGTCAACTCGGGCAAGATTGACTCGGGCAAATCTGGGCAAATAAAGAGCAGGAAAACAGCCGCGGGAGTGGGGCAACTCAGGCCTCGCCTTGCCCCGGCAGCGGCGTACCGCACTGGCGGCAGTAATGCGCGCCGCTGTCATGGCCGCGTGCACCGCATTCTACACAAATCCTCCGGTCGGATTTGCTCTCGTAATGCTGGGCCGTCATTTCAGCGGTAATGATGCCTGTCGGGACGGCGAGAATGCCCCAGCCCAGCAGCATCATGACGGAAGCGATGGCGCGGCCCAGGTCCGTATGCGGGACGATATCGCCAAAACCCACGGTCGTGACTGCCGTGATCGCCCAGTACGCCGACATCGGAATGCTGGTGAATCCATGTTCCGGACCTTCCACCACATACATCACGGTGCCGAGCAGGAAGACGAGGATGAAAACCACCGACAGGAAGATGAAGATGCGGCGGCGGCTTGCCATCAGCGCGCGCCCCAGCAGCGAATATTCCTGCACGTAGGAAGCCAGCTTCAGCAGCCGGAACATGCGCAGCAGTCGCAACAGGCGCACGTCAAGCAGGACACGCAACTCCGGGAACAGCCAGGCCAGGTAAGAGGGCAGGATGGCCAGCAAGTCGATCACGCCATAGAAGCTGCGCATGTAACGATGCGGAAAATTCACGCATGACAGCCGCGCCAGGTACTCCACCGTAAACAGCGCGGTGAAAAACCATTCGGCCGCCTTGAGTATAGAGCCGTAACGCGCAGAGATGGCCGCTATGCTGTCGAGCACCACCACCAGCACGCTGATCAGGATGGCGGCAATCAGCGCGAAATCGAACCAGCGGCCCGCCGGCGTGTCGGCTTCGAAAATGACGATGTAAAGCCGTCGGCGCCAACCGCTTTTGGGTTTGCCGAAATTGGTGGTGATACCTGTCTTCGCCATATGCTGCGGCGCCTCATAGTGGGGTGAAGAACCAGGCTGGGCCATGAGTGTCAATATATAACGCAAAGAGAACATGATAATGACTTTTTGCGCTTGCTTCCCGGCCTTCATGTGCGGGACAAAGGCGTTGCCGCCTGTCGAAAAGCATGTGCAGCGTACGGCGGGAAAGCAAATCAGGGGGAGACGAGCATGGATGCCGAATTCTGGGTTGCGGTTCTGCAGATTATTGCCATCGATGTTCTGCTGGGCGGCGACAATGCCGTCGTTATCGCGCTGGCCTGCCGCGGCTTGCCGGAAGCGCAGCGTAAAAAAGGCATCTTGTGGGGCGTGGCAGGCGCAATCATCCTGCGCATTCTCCTGATTTTCTTTGCGCTGCAATTGCTTGCGATTCCCTACCTGAAGGTGGCCGGCGCATTGCTGCTATTGTGGATAGGCATCAAATTGCTGCTGCCTGAGCATAGCGAAGGACATCAGCATATCAAGAGCAGTACTACGCTGGCAGGGGCGATCAAGACCATCATCGTGGCCGATGCCGTGATGAGCCTGGACAATGTGATCGCGGTGGCTGGCGCGGCCAAGGGCGACATTAGCCTGGTGATCTTCGGCATCCTGGTCAGCGTGCCCATCATCGTCTGGGGCAGCAGGCTGGTATTGAAACTGATGGATCGCTTTCCCATCGTCATTACGCTGGGCGGCGGTTTGCTCGGCTGGATCGCGGGAGAAATGGTGGCATCGGATGTGATGGTGGAACCGCTGCTGGCGCAGCAGCCGGAATGGATAGGGCATGCCGCCGGAGTGGTGGGCGCCTTGCTGGTGATTATGACAGGAACCCTGCTGGCCCGGCGCCGGCAAGGGCATTGAGGTTGGCAGGACACTTGTCACGGAGTGCGAGGAGAGTATGCTCAAAATACTGTTATCGACCGATGGTTCCGAACAGAGTCTGCGCGCAGTACCGCACGCAGTCCGGCTGCACCAGACCAATGGCCCTGTCGAACTGCATGTGCTGTATGTGCAGATTCCTGTCCAGTCCGGACATGCGCGCATGTTCGTCAGCCAGAAAGACCTGGATTCCTATTACCAGGACGAGGGCGAAAAGGCGCTGGCCGAGACATGCAAGCTGCTGGATCAGGCCGGCGTGCGCTACAGCAAGCATGTGAAGATAGGCTCGGTGGCGGAAACCATAGCGCAGTTTGCCAGGGAGCAGCACTGCGATCAGATCATCATGGGCACCCATGGGCGAGGTGCCTTGAAGCATATACTGATGGGCTCGGTCGCCACTGACGTGGTGCGCATCAGCGAGGTGCCGGTCCTGCTGGTCAAATAAGGGGCTGCGGCGTCAGAGCGTGCGCAATTCCTGTACGGCTCTGGCGATTTCCGTCGGTTCGTGCAGGCGCAGGATCTTCTTGGTCCTGGGGGTCAGAATGCTCAGATCGCTGTTGAGGATTTCCTGCTTGATGGTGGGAATCTGGCTCGGGTGCATGGAAAACTCCCGCAAGCCCAGGCCCAGCAGCAGCCGGCACAAGCCGGGCTCGCCGGCGATTTCGCCGCACACCGATACCGGCAGGCCGGCACGCTGAGCGGTGGCGATGATGTGGGACAGCAGGAAAAGGATGGCCGGATGCAGCGCGCTGTACAGGTGCGCGACTTCATGATCGACGCGGTCGATAGCCAGCGTGTACTGGATCAGGTCATTGGTGCCGATGGACAGAAAATCCAGCCGCTTCACGAACACGGGCAAGCTCAATGCCGCGGCCGGCACTTCTATCATCGCGCCTACCTGCAGCTCCGGGTTGAACTTGCGCTTGGCATCGCGCAACTGCTGCTTGGCCTGCTCTATCAGTTCCAGCGCCCGGTCGATTTCAAAGGCGTGGGTCACCAGCGGCAGCAGGATCTTGATGGGACCGTAAGCCGAGGCGCGCAAGATGGCGCGCAATTGCACCAGGAATATTTCCGGCTGCGACAAGCAATAGCGGATGGCGCGCAAGCCCAGCGCCGGATTGGGTGCGCTTTCCTCGGCCTCGTCGATGGGCTTGTCGGCGCCGCTGTCCAGCGTGCGTATGGTGACCGGGCGGCCTTTCATGCAGACCACCGCCTTCTTGTAGGCTTCGAACTGTTCGTCTTCCGTGGGCAGTCGTGCCGCATTCGCCGCCGGCGCCATGAACAGGAATTCGGAGCGGAACAGGCCGATGCCGTTGGCGCCCGCATCCATCGCCGCGCTGCAGTCATCAGGGAATTCGATATTGGCCAGCAAAGTAATTCCCGTGCCGTCTTTCGTGACGGCGGGTATCTTGCGCAGGCGCGCCAGCTTTTTACGTTCGCGCAGCATCACCGCCTGCCGGGCGCGGTACTCGTCCATCACCGTCTGCGGCGGATCGACAATCACCGTGCCGGCATCGCCGTCGATGATGAGCCATTCATCCTGCGCAATCATGGTCGAGGCATTCTGCATGCCGACCGCAGCCGGAATATCCAGGCTGCGCGCGACGATGGCGGTATGCGAATTCTGGCCGCCCAGGTCGGTGATGAAGCCGCTGAACGCGCTGTTACGGAACTGCGCCATGTCGGCTGGCGAAATGTCATGCGCCACCACGATCATCGGCACCGCCTTCGCATCATTGGCAGGCAAGGTGGTGGCGCTGCCGGTCAGCGCCTTGAGTATGCGTTCGCCGACCTGGCGGATATCGTTGCGGCGCTCGCGCAAATACGGGTCTTCGATCTCGGCGAACTGCGCCGACAGTTCATCGATCTGCGTGACCAGCGCCCATTCTGCGTTGTAGTGGCGCGTGCGTATGATCTCCAGCGGCATTTCCGCGATCATGGGGTCGGCCAGGATCAGCACATGCACATCCAGAAAGGCCGCGAGTTCCGCCGGCGCATCCTTGGGCAAGTCGGCGCGTATGCCCTGCAATTCCTGGTGAACGCAGGCCATGGCCGCCTGCAGGCGCGCGACTTCTGAGTCGACCTGGGGTTCCGATACGAGGTAATGCCTGACATCCAGCGCTGCCGGTGCGAGCAGGTGGGCGCGGCCGATGGCAATGCCGCCCGAAACCGGAATGCCGTGGAGAGTAAGGTGGGCCATGTTGTTCTTGTTTTATCTTGTTTATAAAGACAAGGCGTTATTCACCTTCGCCGAACTTGTCGCCGATCAGTTGCCTGATCGCCGCCAGGCATTCCTCTTCATCCGGGCCTTCCACTTCCATGATCACGGTGCTGCCCTTGCCGGCTGCCAGCATCATCACGCCCATGATGGATTTCGCATTCACGCGGCGCTGATTGCGCGTCATCCAGACCTCGCTCTGAAATTTCCCTGCCAGTTGCGTGAGCTTGGCCGATGCGCGCGCATGCAGCCCCAGTTTATTGATGATTTCGAGTTCTTCACGCAGCATTCATTTACCTAAACGTACAGCGCCGGTTTGTGCGCCTGCAATCGCACGTTCGGCAACATGGGACAGTGATTCATGACGATAGCTCAGGGCGCGCAGCAGCATCGGCAGGCTGATGCCGGCAATCACTTCGACATGCTCGGGTTCGCTCAGCGCCAGCGTGCAATTGCAGGGCGTGCCTCCGATCATGTCGGTCAATACCAGCACGCCATCGCCGGCATCCAGGCGGACAATCGCTTCCTCCGCCAGGCTTTGCACTTCCCGAGGAGGCTGATCGGCCCACACGTCGATGGCTTCCAGGCGCTCGGGCAGGCCCTGAAAAACATGGGTGGCTGCTTCCATGAAGGCATTGCCAAGCGGAGCATGAGTGAGCAGCAGGATACCAACCATAGTGGCAAGACTTTACGCAGTAAGCAGATATAAAGGAGCGGCTACGGAGGCCGTTACGGCGTCACCCTTGGCAAAGGCTTAAGGCCGGATTGCCTTTTCCACCGCATCCATGAACATGGCCGCCACCTTGAAGCCGGTTTGTTGTTCGATTTCCTGGAAACAGGTCGGGCTGGTGACATTCACTTCGGTCAGGCAATCGCCGATCACGTCCAATCCTACCAGCAAAAGGCCGCGTTGCATCAGCACCGGTCCCAGTGCTTCACCGATTTTCCGGTCATGCGCTGAAATTTCCTGTGCCTTGCCCAGGCCGCCGGCGGCGAGATTGCCGCGCACTTCATTGCCCTGCGGGATGCGCGCCAGGCAGTAGGGCACGACTTCGCCGCCTATCACCAGTACACGCTTGTCGCCTTGGGTGATGTCCGGGATGAAGCGCTGCGCCATGATGGAACGCGTGCCGTTATCGGTAAGCATTTCGATAATCGAGCCGAGATTCATGCCGTCGGCCTTCACGCGAAACACGCCGGCGCCGCCCATGCCATCCAGCGGCTTCAGGATGATGTCGCCATGCTCCTGCTGGAAGGCGCGCAGCGTATCGCCATCGCGGCTGACCAGCGTGGGCGAGACGAATTGCGGGAATTGCAGGATCGCCAGTTTTTCATTGTGATCGCGTATCGCCTGCGGACGGTTCAGGATGCGCGCGCCTTGCTGTTCCGCCATCTCCAGCAGATAGGTCGCATACACGTATTCCATGTCGAAGGGCGGATCGGTGCGTTCCAGCACCACGTCGAAGGCCGTCAGTGCCTGCACCTGCGGCGCATCGGCGCGAAACCAGTCGCTGGCATCGCCCGTCATCGTGATGCGCGCCGCACGCCCGGTGACCTTGCCGTCGCGGCAGGCCAGGTCGTGATGCTGGAGCGCGTAAATCTCATGGCCGCGGCGCGCCGCTTCGGCCATCATCGCGTAGGTAGTGTCTTTGTTGATCTTGAAATTGGACAGCGGATCAGCAAGAAAGGCTATTTTCATCAGTCAGGTTCCGATCGGCGGATGGCCGCTCAACAGTAGGGCTGGATAAATTCCGGCTTAATAAATTTCCGGATTGGGATCGGTCTTTTCCAGTTCCAGCGACGCCGCCAGCAAGGCCAGGCGCGCCACCACGCCATACATGTAGAAGCGGTTCGGCGCCGTGGTGCCGGGCTTGGCGGACGGGTCGGGCAGGATGTGCTGCTGCGCAAAGGCCAGCGGTACGAAATGCGCGCCGGCCGCATTCAGGTTTTCATCGACGCCGCGCTCGGCATGCACGCGATAGAAGCCGCCCACCACGTAGCGGTCTATCATGTACACCACGGGTTCGGCCACCGCATCGTTGATGTGCTCGAAGGTATGCACGCCTTCCTGGATGATCACGTCGGACACTTCCAGCCCTTCCTTCACCACCGA
This sequence comes from Pseudomonadota bacterium, assembly GCA_023422955.1. Classification (GTDB taxonomy): domain Bacteria; phylum Pseudomonadota; class Gammaproteobacteria; order Burkholderiales; family Burkholderiaceae_D; genus JAEZLB01. The sequence goes on from JAFAGG010000030.1 coordinate 24,898, forward strand.
CATCTTGTTGCGCTGCTTGCGGTTGAGGTCTTTCACTTCGCTGGCATCGCGCACCGTCATGATGCCCATGCCGTAGGTGCCGGCATCGGCCTTGACGATGACGAAGGGTTTTTCCTTGATGCCGTATTCGCGGTATTTCTTGCGGATCTTGGTCAGCAAGGAATCCACGTTGGCCGCCAGGCAATCCTCGCCGGTACGCTCATGGAAATTGATCTCGCCGCACTTGGAGAAATAGGGATTGAGCATCCACGGATCGATGTCGATCATCTTCGCAAACTTCTTGACCACTTCATCGTAAGCCGCGAAGTGGTTGGTCTTGCGGCGCACGGTCCAGCCGGCATGCAGCGGCGGCAGCAGGTTCTGTTCGTTGATGTTTTCCAGGATGGGCGGAATGCCGGCCGACAGGTCGTTGTTCAGCAGGATGGTGCAGGGATCAAAGTTCTTCAGTCCCAGCCGGCGGCCATTGTTCAGGCGGATCAGCGGCTCCAGCGTGATTGACGAACCATCCGGCAAATCGACTTGGGTCGGTTCGGTGATGTCTTCGGACAAGGAGCCCAGGCGCACATTCAAGCCGGTCTGGCGGAAAATCTGCGTCAGGCGCGCGACATTCTGCAGGTAAAAGGTGTTGCGGGTATGACGTTCCGGGATCAGCAGCAGGTTCTTTGCATCCGGACAATATTTTTCTATCGCCGCCATCGCCGCCTGGATGGCCAGCGGCAGCATTTCCGGCGACAGGTTGTTGAAGCCGCCCGGGAACAGGTTGGTATCGACCGGCGCCAGCTTGAAGCCCGCATTGCGCAAATCCACCGAGCAATAGAAAGGCGGCGTGTGCTCTTGCCATTCCAGCCGGAACCAGCGTTCGATGGCGGGCGTGGCATCCAGGATTTTCTTTTCCAGATCGAGCAGGGGGCCGTTGAGGGCGGTAACGAGGTGCGGGACCATAACAAACCTTTTATTGCCGGCAGGTCGACAAGCTTAGACTGCAAATGACTAGCTTTTACCCATCCCGCCGAGCGGTTTTAAAAAATGAAGGAGACGTCAGTTAGCGGAATTCTAACGGGAAACCGCCCGCGAAGGGGGCGCAGTCCGGTCCATCCAGCGCATATCTGGGAGTGATCCGGCCTTTATCAAGAGTCGGCAAGAACGGCGGCGAAAGAAATTGCAAAAAAGAAAAGGCGCTTCTGCAGAAGCGCCTTTGTGCTTTGTTTCCATCCCCGCTCCTCGGTAGACGGGGCAGGAAGGGGGGCAGTTTTACATCAGCCGTGATCAGCTGTATTAGCTGTGATAAGCGGATTCGCCGTGGCTGCCGATATCCAGGCCTTCGCGTTCCTGATCTTCGGTGACGCGCAGCCCGATGACGACATCGGCAATCTTGTAGGCGATGACCGATACGATCGCCGACCAGACAATGGTGATCAGCACGCCTTCAGCCTGCACCCACAATTGCGCACCCATCGCAAAGTCGTCGCCACCGGTGCCGCCCAGGCCGGGAGCGGTGAACACGCCGGTCAGCAAGGCACCGACGATGCCGCCGATGCCATGCACGCCGAATACATCCAGCGAATCATCGGCACCGAGCAGGCGCTTGAGGCTGGTGACGCCCCACAGGCACAGCGGACCGGCAATCAGACCGAGGACGATGGAACCCATCGGGCCAATCGAGCCGGCAGCCGGCGTGATGGCCACCAGGCCTGCTACCGCACCGGATGCAGCACCCAGCATGGAAGCCTTGCCCTTGAGCAGCGCTTCGCCTGCCATCCAGGCCAGTGCGGCGGCAGCCGGGGCCAGGATAGTGTTCAACAAGGCGAGTACCGCGCCGGAGGTGGCTTCCAGGTTGGAGCCGGCATTGAAACCGAACCAGCCCACCCACAGCATCGACGCGCCCACCATGGTCAGGGTCAGCGAGTGCGGCGTCATCGCTTCACGACCGTAGCCGATACGCTTGCCCACCATGTATGCACCGACAAGGCCTGCGACTGCCGCGTTGATGTGCACCACGGTGCCGCCTGCGAAGTCGAGCGCGCCTTGCTTGAACAGGTAGCCTTCACCGTACCAGACCATGTGAGCGATCGGCAGGTAGCTGAATGTGAACCACAACACCGAGAACAGCAGCACGGCGGAGAAGCGGATGCGCTCGGCAAACGAACCCACGATCAGCGCACAGGTGATGCCGGCGAAAGTGGACTGGAAAGCAACGAAAGCCATTTCCGGGATCTTCACGCCATCGGTGAAGGTATCGGCCAGCGACTCCAGCGTCACGCCGCTCAGGAACAGCTTCTCGAAGGAGCCGAAGAAAGCGCCGGTGCCAGTGAAGGCCAGGCTGTAGCCATAGATGGCCCACAGAATGACGATCAGCGAGAACACCGAGAACACTTGCATCAGCACCGACAGCATGTTCTTGGAGCGAACCAGGCCGCCATAGAACAGGGCCAGGCCGGGAATGACCATGAAGATCACGAGGATGGTGGATACCATCATCCAGGCGACATCGCCCTTGTTGACTTCTACTGCCGCTTCCGCAGCGGCGGCAGCCTCAGGCGCCGCAGCTTCTACCGCAAGCTGCGCCAATGTGACGGCTTCGGTCGCTTCAGACGCCATCGCCAGCGGCGACAGGCCTGCACCTATTAGCAGCGTCGCCGCTGCAAAAAAACTGAGAATAAGTTTTTTCATGGTAAGCATCCTCTTAAAGTGCATCTTTGCCGGTTTCGCCCGTACGGATACGAACCACCTGTTCCAGATCGGACACAAAAATCTTGCCGTCACCGATCTTGCCGGTGCGGGCCGCGTTTTCGATGGCTTCAATCACGCTATCGACCAGGCCGTCGTCCACGGCGGCCTCCACCTTGGTCTTGGGGAGAAAGTCCACAACATACTCCGCGCCGCGATACAGTTCGGTATGGCCTTTCTGGCGGCCGAAACCTTTTACTTCAGTGACGGTGATGCCTTGTACGCCGATCGAGGAAAGCGCTTCGCGCACTTCATCCAGCTTGAAGGGCTTGATAATGGCAGTGATCATTTTCATGGCAGCCTCTTTACTCTCTGATTAGAAGGATTTGCTGAAGCTCAGCACCACGCCACCCTTGTTCACGTCTTCACCCTTGGGGCCGGAGGGCGCTGCGTCCAGATCGGTATCGACATAAGCCAGGCTGACCGTGCCGACCGAGAAGTCTTTGGAGACGCCGACCAGCCAGTCGGTATAGTCCGCATCGGAATTATTTTTGACTTTCTGATGGCCGGCATGCAGGTTCAGGGTCAGGCCGTAGGGCATGGCAAGGTCGGCGCCAATATCCAGATAGCCGCTGTTCTTGCTGTCTGCGACACCGAACAGATTGGTGGCGGAGTGCGAATACTTGATGTAGCCAGGGCCATAGCTCAGTTGCGCATAGACTTCGGTGGTATTGATGCTGGGTACGCCGCCGTTGTCCGGATAGTAGTAACGCAGCACGCCGACGTCGTAGCCGAGCCCGTCAACAGGCGTGTCGCCGCTGATGCCGGCGTAGAGATTGGTTTCGATGCTGGCATCGCCACCTGCATCGGTAATCCACTTGATGGTGGAAGCCCAGGTGCCGACGTAAAGGCCGGTGGGTGTGTGCACGTAATCCGCGCCCAGTTGCAGGGCCGGATCGAGGCGGCTTTGAGAAATGCCGCGGAAGCGGTAGTCCGATGCAACGGCAGCATTGAAGCTGATATCATGCACCGGTGCAGCTTCCTGGGCCGATGCTTGCGTTGTGAACGTAGCGATTAGTGCAGCAGCGAGTAAAACTTTTTTCATCTTTATTCCCCTTGTAGTGTTATTGCTCAGTGACCCGTAACTTATGCGGTAGAGCAACATTAGCAGGAGGCGTGCCATGCCAATTCGGTCGTACAAGGTGCGTAAAAGCAGGAAAAGAGCGCAGAATTTCACCCTAAATGGGCATCATGAAGTGTGCTGCCCCAAAGTTGAGCTTGCACAGCTGTAACGCATCACGCTGGTGCAGAGCAAAACCGAACCCCTCTAAGGAATGCCATGAACAAAACCAACTTTTTCAATGACCTGCAAAGCAAAGTCAGCCAGGTGCTGGAGAACTCTCCCGCCAAGGATCTGGAAAAGAATATGAAAGCCATGCTGAGCCAGGGCTTTTCCAAGCTCGACCTGGTGACGCGTGAAGAATTCGATGTGCAGGCCCAGGTGCTGGCCAAGACACGGGTTCGCCTGGAGCTGCTGGAAGCGCGGGTGGCCGAACTCGAAGCGAAGCTGAACCAGCAATAAGCGCAATCAGCGATGGGACTCGCCGTCCTCAAGAGCCGCGCGCTGGCAGGCATGGAAGCGGCGGAAGTGACGGTCGAAGTCCATCTCGCCAATGGCCTGCCTTCCTTCACGATAGTGGGCCTGGCCGAGACGGAAGTGAAAGAAGCGCGCGAGCGCGTGCGGGCAGCACTGCAAAACGCGCAGTTCGAATTTCCTGCCAGGCGCATCACCGTCAATCTCGCGCCTGCCGACCTGCCCAAGGAGTCCGGGCGTTTCGATCTGCCGATTGCGCTGGGCATACTGGCGGCCTCGGGGCAGATGCCAGCCGATCAGCTGGATGCTTACGAATTCGCTGGCGAGCTGTCGCTGTCCGGTGAATTGCGGGCAATACGCGGTGCGCTGGCGATGACTTACGCGATTCACCGCAGCAATGCATCAACCCATCCGCGCGCCTTCATCCTGCCGCGCGCCAATGCCGAAGAAGCCGCACTGGTGCAGCAAGCGCATATCTATCCGGCCGATAACTTGCTGCAGGTCTGCGCGCATTTCGCGGCAAGAGACGATGAGTCGAGACTGCTTCCTTATCGGCTGCCCAGGCAGGAGCAGCGGCCTGCTTATCCTGATCTCGCAAACGTGCGCGGACAGTCGCAAGCCAAGCGCGCACTGGAAGTGGCGGCGGCCGGCACTCATAGCCTGTTGATGGCGGGTCCGCCAGGCACCGGAAAATCCATGCTCGCCGCCCGCCTGCCGGGCATCCTGCCGCCGATGACGGAACAGGAAGCGCTGGAAGCCGCCGCAGTGCAATCCTTGACCCATGGCTTTTCCGCAGACAGGTGGAAGCAGAGGCCTTACCGCGCTCCGCATCACACCGCATCCAGTGTCGCCCTGGTGGGCGGCGGCAGCACGCCCCGGCCGGGAGAAATTTCTCTGGCTCATGGCGGCGTGCTCTTTCTTGACGAGCTTCCCGAGTTCGATCGCCATGTGCTGGAAGTCTTGCGCGAGCCGCTGGAGTCCGGTCATATCACCATCTCCCGCGCTGCACGACAAGCCGACTTCCCCGCGCGCTTTCAACTGATCGCCGCGATGAATCCCTGTCCCTGCGGCTACCTGGGACATCCGGCCAACAAATGCCGCTGCACGCCGGATGCAATTGCGCGTTACCAGGGCAAGCTGTCCGGCCCGCTGCTGGATCGCATCGACCTGCATGTGCAAGTGGCCGCGCTGCCGCACGAAGCCTTGCTGGCGCAGTCCGGCGAAGAATCCAGCGAGTCTGTGCGCCATCGTGTCGAGCAGGCTTATGACCGTCAGCAGCAGCGCCAGGGCAAATCCAATCATCAATTGACCGTCTCTGAAATCGAAAAGTATTGCCTTGCCGACGAGGCCGGCGAACAATTGCTGCGACAAGCGATGACGCGCCTGCACTGGTCGGCGCGCGCCTACCATCGCGTACTCAAGGTGGCGCGCACGATTGCCGACCTCGAAGGCGCCAGCGACATTGGCCATGCGCATATCGCCGAAGCCATACAGTACCGGCGCGGATTGCAGGGACAATAGCGCATCGTTATCGCTTCCATCCTTCTTCACACTGCCTTCAAAGCAGTTCATGCAGATTCCAAATAATCAAATGCAGAAACATTCGTTCTGGATGTGGCGGGCGAATGCAATGATTGCGTCCTCGTCAAGCAATGTCCTGAACAGGGAAGCACGACTGGCTGCCGCAGGCAGTTGAGCGATCCTTCTTTCTCTTCGCAGCATTTCTGAAAGCAGCCTGCGGCAGTAGCTCTCTGACCTGCCAGGAAATTGCATTGATGCCCTTACACATCAAGGACAGGAATCGATCATGAACTGGAACGTGACACCATCGGCGCTATTCGCTTCAAGCAAATCCTTGCTGCATGTCTTGCTGGGCATGAGCGCGCTGGTTTGCGGCCTGGTACCTGCTACGGCTTCAGCCGAAAACTATCCCGCGCGCCAGATCCGACTGGTAGTGCCTTTCCCGGCAGGCGGGCCCACCGATATCGTTGCCAGACCGCTGGCGCATGACTTGTCGGTGCAATTGAAGCAGGCGGTCATCGTGGAAAACAAGGGCGGCGCGGGCGGCGTCATTGCAGCCGATTATGTCGCCAAGTCCGCGGCAGATGGCTATACGCTGTTTGTCGGCACGGTGGGTACGCAAGCGATCAATCCCGCGCTGTACAGCAAGCTTCCTTACGACCCGGGCAAGGACTTCACGCCGCTGGGCGTAGTCGCTTCCGCGCCGGTAGCTATCGTCGTTCATGCCAGTTCTCCTTACCAGACGCTGGATGAGCTGGTCGCGGCCGCCAAGAAAAATCCTGCACTGCTCACTTTCGCTTCTGCCGGCAACGGCACGCCGGGTCATCTGACCGGAGAAATGTTTGCATCGACGGCCGGCATCAAGTTCTTGCATGTGCCGTATCGCGGCAGCGCACCGGCCGTCACCGATCTTCTGAGCCAGCAGGTGACGCTGATATTCGATCCGGTCCAATCGGTGCTGCCGCATATTCAGGCAGGCAAGCTGAGAGCACTTGCCGTCAGCGGCGCACAGCGTTCGCCGGTATTGCCGCAAGTGCCGACGGTGGCGGAATCCGGCTATCGGCAATTCGAGGCTGAAGCGTGGTGGGGCATTTACGCGCCGGCCAATCTTCCACCGCAGATTGCCAGCCTACTTGGCAAGCATATCGCCGAGATCGCCGGCTCGGCCTCCTTCCGTGATCGTGTGAGCAGCTTGGGCATTACGCCGCGTTCCATCAAGCCCGATGCTTACGCCAAGTTCGGGCAGACGGAAATCGAGAAATGGGGCAAGGCAGTCCAGCAGTCGAGCGCGAAGATAGATTGAACATCCCCCGGCTTGCGCCGGGTAAGAACAAGGTAAAAAAAGAAGGAAAGCAAAAGGCAAGCAATGAAATTGAATGAAGAAGAAAAATCCATTCTGGCTGGCGAGCAGGGTCGCGTGCCGCAATGGGCGTTGCAACATCAGATCAAGGTCGGCGACTTCTTTGGCGCCGAAGACTTTGTACCGGTCAGTCAGGCTCATATCATGGCCGATACCGAAAGCCTGGGCGTGGCCGGCGTCGAGTGGCTGGAACAGCTCGCGGCTGTTACAGAAGGTCAGCGCCAAGTCAGGATTCCTACCATTACCGATCCGCGCGGCACCGATTTCACGAAAGCGTCGCTGCTGAAGCAGGGCGACTGGATGCTCAGCCTGGAGCGGCGCGCCATCGATGCCTTCGTTCGTCTTGGCGTATCGATGACGGATACCTGCATCAATTATCAAACCATTGCCGCTCCCACGCGCGGCGAGCACGTGGCCTTTGGCGATACCGGCGTGGTCATCTATTCCAACTCGGTATGCGGCGCACGCTCCAACTTCGAAGGCGGCCCCTCCGCGCTGGCGGCCGGCATCACGGGCCGCACGCCGCGCTACGGCTTCCATCTGGATAACCAAAGAAAAGCGACACTGCGCATTCGCGTCGACTGGACGCCGCGCACCTTGAATGATTGGGGTGCGCTCGGTGGCGTCGTCGGTCGGCTAGCCGGCAATTACTGGTCGGTGCCGGTGGTGGAAGGGCTGGAAGGAGCGCCCACTTCCGATCAGCTCAAGCACTTCGGCGCAGCCATGGCCAGTTTCGGTTCCATTGCGCTGTTTCACCTGGCGGGCATTACGCCGGAAGCTTATCGCCTCGAAGAGGTCGATGGGCACAAGCTGCCGGTCGCGCATCGCGTGGGCGAAGCGGAAGTCAAAGCCTTGCAGACGGCGTATGCGGTGAGCGATGAAATCGATGTGGTGGTGTTCTCGGCGCCGCAATTGAGCCTGTATGAGTTGCGCGAACTGGCGTTGCTGTGCGAAGGCCGCCGGTTCGTCAAGCCGCTGCTGGCGGTCACCAGTCCGCAAGTCAAACCCGATGCCGATCGCATGGGCTTTACTTCCAGTATCGAAGCCGCAGGCGGGCAGGTCCTGGCGGGCATGTGCTTCTACCAGTCTTATGCGCGCGAAATTGCCGATGCGAACGGCTGGAAGCGGTTGGCAACCAATAGCGCAAAAATGGTGAACATACTGGGCGGCTATGGCTACGTGCCCATGCTTGCATCCATGGAGCGCTGCGTGGAAGCGGCAGAAACCGGGAGACTGAAATGATGGAACTCGTTGCACAACATGCAATCGGCGAGGCGGTGCAGGGCGAAGCATTGGTGGCCAATGACGGTTTTTCCGCCCGCTATGACCTGGACCGCATCAACGGCATCTTTTCGCGACCTGCTCACAAGCTGGCGGGACAATCGTATGTCGGGAAGATACTGGTGCTGGATACTTCCAAGGGCGGTGTCGCCAGTGCCTGGATGCTGCATGAAATGGCTGCCCGAGAGAAGGCGCCGCTGGCGATTGCATTCAATACGGTCAATCCCATACTGGCGCAGGGCGTTGCTTTCGGCGGGCTGACCATGCTGGCCGGATTCGATCTCGATGTGACAGCCAGCATCCCGCACGGCGCAACGGTGGAAATCGATCCGCAACGCAAGCTGCTGCGCGTGCTGGATTGAGCCGGTTCCGGTCTACAAATGAAAAGGCGGCACTGAATGTGCCGCCTTTTTGCTGAAGTTTCGAGCGAGGTGCCGGACTCTGAAAGCCGACTCAGGGCGAAGCAGGCTCTCCCCCGGAGGATGGACAAATGTCTGGTCCCGGCGGCTCGTCATAACCGCGATCCGTCGGCGGGTTCGGATCGTAGGCGCGTATCCAGGCATAACCGGACAGGCCTGCTCCACTTACCGGGAGTTGCTCTCCGACGGTGATGCTTTGGCCGAGCAGGGTCTTGGTCGGTAGTGCATAACCGTTGCTGCACGATTCCGGCCGCACGATTTCCCGGACCGAAGAAAGCGTCACGCGGATATCGAAGTAACCCTGCATGTTTGTCAGCGCATTCAGCCGCTCGCCTGCCTGCGAGAAGGCTTTTTCGAAATCGAACAGAAGGATTTCACTGGTCCGGTCGTCGAAATTGTCCGGTACGCGTTCCATGGTCAGCATGCTTACCGGATTGGTGTCTGCATCTGCAGGCAAGGGTATGGTTTCGGATACCTGGACGCCGTCGGCATTGCGGCCGTACACGTGCATTTGTGCATCAGGCAGCACCCGTGCAGACAGTTCTCCCAGAGTATTGGTCGACAGCTCTACCTTGTCGATCACGTAACGAATGATTTCGCGTTGTCCAGCCTGCGTGTAAGGAGGGCCGTCGCTGCGCTCCACCAGTTCCACCGCCACTCGTCCTACCGCAGTCTGGTTGGCCACCACGTCGGTGGGATTGATGCGCTGTACCCGCTTGTCAACGCGAATGCCGAATGCGGCGATCGGTGCCGCAGGCGCATAGGTTTGCGGCGGTTCGTATTGCACGCCATCCTCTGGGCGATAAGGAGGGCCGATCGTTTCCGTTCCGGTGTATCCCGGCGCTACATCGTTGATGCCATGCGCATCTTCAAAACGTTCCAGCGGCACCGGCAGATAAATGGTGCGATCCCGGCGGACATACACGACCGAATTGCCCACCATGACCAGCCTGCCTACTAAAGATTGATCGCTTGCCTGATCCGGATTTTCATCATCGTTTCCAGTATTGCTACCGCTATCTCTATCAGGCAAGGTGGCGCTGGGAGAATCTCCGCCACCGCCACAGGCAGAGACCAGCATCGCTGCGGTCAGACAGAGAAGCAGTTTCTTTTTTTCAAGCATATTGGGCTTTCCTCAGAAAATAAATGGAAAAGGATGAGTCGTGATGGCAGCCTTGCCTGCCTGGAAAGTGAGCCTGCAAGGTGCGAGAAGACTATGTGTGACCGGTACAGCCAAGCCGGCATCAGATTGGATAGTGAAAATTGGTGATGAAAGGCAGATGAAAAATGGAGCGGCCATACTGCACCGCTCCATTCTTGTACTACTTGAAGCCTGAGATTACGGAGTTGGAGGAGTGACGGTAATCCAGATGTTGCCGGCAATACCGGAGCCCTCTACATCCGCCTGACCTGGTGCGCTGATGGTTTGCGTATCCAATGCAGCGCCGGAGCGATGAATGTCTGCAGTCGACAATGCAAAGTTCATGTCGAAGCGGCCAGACAAACCTGCCAGTTGGGTGAGCTCGGCTGCTGCTTCAGTGTCGGCAGCAGCAAAGGCTTCATCCAGATTAAAGATCAGGCCAACATCCGTGGAGGCATCGCCGTTCGGAACAGTAGAGATCGGAACAATACTGATTGCGTCTGCCGGCAAGCTAACGGCAACATTCTCGAAAGATACGCCATCAGAGTTGGTGCCCGATACATACATGGCGGCATCATCAGCCTGGCTGACTGACAATGTTCCGTCTGCTGCCGTGGTAAACGTTACGCCCGTCAGTACGATGCTTACGCTTTCAGCAGTTTCACCCGTTCCAACCGTTTCCGCCATTTCGTTCAGAGTAATTGCCAACCGGCCAGTGGCAGATTCTTCTACCAGTGCTCCACCCTCGGCGGCTGCAACGGCATCATCGATCCTGAAGCCGAAGGTCTGGAAGGGGGCGCCATTGTTGTCGGTACCTGTCGCTTGACCATACAGGCCACCGCCTGCAGCAGTTGTATCCGTGTAGGCGGACAGGGGCAGCAAGGCATTCACGATAATCTGATCCGGGTGCATGACCAGATGGTTTTGCAGCTTCGTGTCAGTGCTGCTGATCGGAGGAGGAGGATCGCCGTCGCCACCCGTGACAGGAGCCGGGTCACTGCCGCCGCCGCAAGCGGTTACCAGCGCTGCCGTTGCCATCACCATCCATAGTTTCTTTTTCTCGAACATATCAATCTTCCTTTCTTGGTTGAACAAGTAAACCCTTAAGCAATGGAAAGCAACCACAGAAAGAGGAGCGCTTCGGCAAATGATGAATCAGTGCGGAAATAAGCCGTATTTCATTTCACTTGCACCTGCATCACGGAAAGAAAACATGATGAACACAGGGAGCTCACAACCGCAGTAAATCATCGCTATGAAGTAACTAACCTCATTCGGTTACTTGTACCGACTTAACAATGTGCGTCGATATGCGGCTACTCTAATGACTCGCTAAACGGGAAGTGTTGTGGTAACTCAATGAGTATCAGAAAGCTAAGTGACGTGTTTCCCATAAAATAGAAATGATTAAAAATTAATCAGATGAAAGAGATGGTGTGGGCACTTCGCTTGCGTGGAAATGAGAAGTTAACAATGGGGGTGAGAAAAGGAAATTATGTGTATGGGCTTGAATGTATGTGAATGTATTGGAATGAGTTTGGATTTGAATGATGGAAATGAATGGCCAGTATTAAGTTCCATCAGGAAAAATATGAGGCAATAAAGCGTTGGCCTCTTAATCTCCCACAATTTGTGTGCGGCCGATTGAGCGCAAGATCTTCGGGAATCGAAGACTCACTCAACACGGCAACAGCGTAAGGCTTCCTGAACAATGGAAGGCGCTTATCGCTTCATGGAGGTTTATTTGAAATCCTTACATTCATTTGCATCGGTAATCGTTGTTGCTGCGCTCGCAGCATGCGGAGGAGGAAGTGATGGCAATGGTGGGACTAACGCTGGCAATGGCGGCGGCAACGGTCCGAACAATCCGCCGCCAAGCACCACTCTGCTAAACAGTACGCCTCAAGTCATCGAATATCACGGCGACTCCACCATATGGGGTTACAGGACAGGAACAAGCGGCGATCGCATCGCAGAAGCATCGCGTGCGCCCACCGCATTCGCGGCTGCCCTGCCTAGTCATCATCAGGTTGAAAACCTGGGACGCAACAGTACGACCGCTTGCGATCTGCTGCGAGGAGGGGGTGTTTATGGTGCAGAGCCGGCGCAGCCAAACTGGCGCGAGCACATGAGCAATTCCGAGGCGACCGTGGTGATCATCAATCATGGCATCAACGACGTTAACCAGGGCACGGTGGGCGACTACCGGCAATGTCTGAACGAAGTCGTTGACATTGCACAGGCTGAGGGAAAGGTAGTGATACTTGAAACGCCCAATCCCGTTGCTGATGAGCGGATCGAGGAGTTCGTGGAAGCCATGCGGGACGTAGCGAATTCGCAAGGCGTTGATTTGATCGATCAATATGCACACTTGATTGCCGATTTCACGGCAAATCCAGGCGAGATGTGTCCGGATGGCGTTCATCCGACCGAGGCTGTCTATGTCGAGAAGGGCCGATATGCAGCGTCGCGGTTTATCACCTTCGTCAATCCTTAACTGGATTCTTTCATCTAGGGCAGTCAGGCATGTAAAGAGGGTGTAAGCATGATTCGCTCACTGGAAGGCGGTCGCGGCGCGGCCGCCTTGATTGTCGCGCTGTATCACTTGGGGGTGGGCACCGAGTATTTCGGTTTCATCCGCAATGGCTATATTTTTGTCGACCTGTTTTTCGTGCTGAGCGGATTTGTCATCGCTGCGGCCTATCTCAATCGACTCGATACCGGCGCTCAGTTGCGCAGCTTTACCATCCGTCGTTTCGGGCGCCTGTTTCCCCTGCTGATATTTTCCACGCTGGTTTTTGTGCTGATGGAAAATGCCATCGTGCTGGCCAAGCGCCTGGCGCTGGAGTACGGCTATGGCGGTGCCCTGCATGATCCCGATTCGCTGGAATTCGCGCTGCCCACGCTACAGGAGGTCTTCGCCACGCTGACCATGACGCACAGTCTCGGCGTGTTCGATCAGCTCATCCTCAATACGCCCAGCTGGAGCATCAGTACCGAGTTCTACACTTACCTGGTGTTTGCGGCGATCTGCTTCCTGGCCGCAGGCAAGATGCGCTTGCTGATTTTCTTCCTGCTGAGCGCCGGCTGCTTTGCCGTCACGGTATGGGCGTCTGTCACGGTGCATGATTGCCTGAATCGCGGCGGATGCATGTCGGTTACCTATGATTACGGGTTTCCGCGCACCGTATTTTCCTTTTTCCTGGGCGCGCTGCTTTATCACGTCAGTCACCGTATCCGCCTGGATGCACGGTTGCTGCAGGGCGTGGGTTTGATTTTGCTGGCGGTGCTGTTCGCCGCTGTCGATACGAACCCCGGGCTGGCGTTTGCCTTCCCCTTCGTGTTCGCGATATTGATACTGGCCTGTTGCCAGGATAGCGGTCCGCTGGCGGCGGTGCTGAATATCCGTCCCTTGCAAATGCTGGGGCAACGCTCCTATTCCATTTACTTGCTGCATATGCCGCTGATCCTGGTGTTTGGCAATGTCGCAAAGCGCGTCGAAGGAATGCCGGCCAGTATTGCCCTGGTCGTCATCTATGTCGTCGTACTGGTGGTGCTGTCAGGCTGGACTTACCGGCTGGTGGAAGATCCCTTGCGCCATCGCTTCAACCGGCTGGCTTCGGATGCCAAGGCAGCAGGAGCGACGCCGACTTTCACCTTGCCCCGCAAAGTCAAATGAGCAAAGGGATAGGTGCAAGGAATAATCAGCCTGTAAATCCGCCTGAAAAATTGATGACGCGCAAATCCGCAAACTTGCAAAGCTTTAATATGCGAGTTGTTGTTCACAGTAGTGCAACTCCCTGAAAGTACTTGCCCGCGGTCTCAAGCCCGCGGGCTTTTTTTTGCCTGTTTGTATACAATGCGGGGCCTGCCGCTTCAAACTCTGGTGCGGAAAATCTCTTGCTTAGCTTTTGCCATGATGCGTCGCCTGTCTTCTCTGCCTGTCCTGATCTTTTCGGTTATTTTTCTGCTGACCGCCTGTTCTCCGACCTATGACTGGCGGGAAGTGCGCGGCAGCGATGCGCCGTATCTGGCCATGCTGCCCGGCAAACCCTCAACCCATACCCGGACCATAGACCTGAATGGCATTGAGATCTCCATGACGATGACGGCCGCCGAGGTGCAGGGCCAGGTGTTTGCCGTGGCGAGCGCCACCTTGCCCGATCCAGCCCAGGCCGCTTTCGCGCTGGAAGCGATGAAGACGGCATTGGTAAAGAACATCAATGGCACCGTGCGTGTTGAAAAAAAACTGCCATCCCTGGGCCAGCCGCCTGTGCCGGTACTGCACGTGGAAGCTGTGGGTACGCCTTCCGGTGAAGCAGCATCATCGCAGATGCTGCTGGCCCGCTTCATGGCCAAGGATCAGCGTATCTACCAGATATTGGTCATCGGCCCGGAAACCAAAGTCGATCGCGAACAAGCCGAGACCTTCCTGGCTGGCTTTAAAGTACAGTAAGGCTGCTCCCGTTCAGGGAATGCAGCTTGCTTGCTATCCGATTATCCGATGGACTATTTTTACGTGACGGAGACTTTATGCTGGTGATATTCAAATCCAAGGCGGCCGCCGAAGTGATCATGTATGAAGAACATGCCCAGCCCCTGCTCGACATGCTGGGTAAGGATGTGAAAAAAGGCATCATCAGCGCCGAGGAGGCGGCTGACGCAATTGCCCGCATCGAGCATGAGATTGAGGAAGTGAAGAAAAAAACTCCGGCCGACAAGGCGCAGCATGACGATGAGCAGGATGAAGAAAAGACGCGCGAGGCAAAACAGTCGGTGAGTTTTTCCGCCCGCGCCTATCCTTTGCTGGAAATGCTGCGTGCCGCCAAGGCAGCAGGGCAGCCGGTGATCTGGGGCGTGTGAGCATCGCCGATAAAGGTGATCGGCGCATGATGCGAATCGGCATTTGCAAAGGATGGAAGTGCAGGCTTCATTAAAAACAGCTTTAAAGACCGATTCGCTGGCCTACTATCTGCTGGGGGCCACCCGTGCCGTGGCAGCGGTGCAGGCAGGAACCGCACTGCCGCAGGCCATTGCCGATGCATGTGCGCAACTGAATGCGCCGGCAGCGGCGCGCGGCGCAATCCAGGATCTGGCTTACCGCGCCATGCGCAAACGCGCGATGGCGGAGGGCATATTGCTATTGACCGTCAAGCGTGTGCCCGAGCCGCCTTTGCTGAACGGCTTGCTGCAGTGTGCGCTGGCATTGCTGCTGGAATCCGAGCAGCCGCCTTATGAAGCACACACCGTGGTCAATCAGGCAGTGACGGCAGCCTCTGCCGAAGCGCGCATCGCTCACGCAAAAGGCCTGGTCAACGGCGTATTGCGGCGCTTTCTGCGCGAACGGGCGGCCTTGCTCGAACAGGCCGAGAAACGCAACGAGGCGCGCTGGAATTATCCTGCCTGGTGGATCAAGGAGATGCAGGCGGCCTATCCGCAAGCGTGGCAGGACATTCTCCAAACCGGCAACACCCTTCCTCCGCTCACCTTGCGCGTCAACCGGCGCGCCGGTTCGGTAGAGGATTATCTGGCATTGCTGATGCAGCACGGCATGCAGGCGACGCGCATCGGACCTAGCGCGCTGCGACTGGAAAAGCCGGTGCCGGTCGATCGCCTTCCCGGTTTCAGGGAAGGCCTGGTTTCGGTGCAGGATGCCGCAGCCCAGTTGGCAGCCCCTTTACTGGATGTGCAGGATGGCATGCGCGTACTCGATGCCTGCGCCGCGCCCGGCGGCAAGACCGGACATTTGCTGGAACTGGCACAACTAGATTTGCTCGCGCTCGATCAGGATGCATTGAGGTTGCAACGCATACAACAAAACCTGCAACGCCTGAACTTGAGTGCCGACGTCAGGCAGGGCGATGCAAGTCAGCAGGATTGGTGGGACGGCAAGCTCTTTGACCGCATTCTTGCCGACGTGCCCTGCACCGCATCCGGCATCGTGCGCCGGCATCCGGATATACGCTGGTTGCGGCGTCCGGAGGATGCGGGACGCCTTACAACACTTTCCGGGAAAATTCTGGATAACCTGTGGCAGATGCTGCGGCCGGGTGGTAAATTCCTATTTGCAACATGTTCCGTGTGGCCCCTGGAGTCGCAACAGCAAGCCGCCGCCTTTGAAAACCGTCACAAGGCGCTTCGTTTGCCCGCTCCCGGTCAGCTGCTACCTATTGCGCACAGCGACGAAGATCATGACGGCTTGTTTTATGCCCTCTTTCAGAAACCGGCGGAACGATGAAATTTTATCAATCTCTTTCCCGGCTTGACCCTGGTTTCAACTTTAATGCGACGTATCTTCCTATTCGGCTGGCTTCTGGCGTTATCGGCATGCCTGTCGATAGGCATGCCTGCTGTCGCACGGGCTCAGGCCGCTGACCGCGTCGAAATCGCTTCCACCCAGCTGGATCGCACCGACGAAGGCTACCGGCTCTCGGTCATCTATAAATTCGATTTGAATGAAGAATTGCGTAATGCGGTCGAGCGGGGCATTCCGCTGTTCTTCACGACCGATATCCAGGTAGTGCAGCAGCGATGGTATTGGCTGGACAAGGTCATTACTGACAAGTCCTGGACCAAGCGCATTACGTATAATGTGCTGACGCGCCAGTATCGCGTGACGATCGGCAACGGACAGAACTATTATTTCGAATCGATCGAGGATGCCTTGTATGCCATCGAGCAACCCGCCGGGTGGCTGGTTGCGGACAGGGATGATTTGCAGCCCGGTGTAACTTATCAGCTTTCCCTTCGCATGTACCTCAATCTGGAACATCTGCCCAAACCTTTCCAGGTTAATGCCTTCAACAACAAGGACTGGCGTCTATCCTCGGAGCGGAAAGTTATCGCTTTCAGGGCAGAGAGCAAGTGACCCGGGTAATTCGCTACTTACTGGTGGTAGGCGGTTCGATCGCCGGCATCCTGCTGTTTCTGCTCGCTTCCGCTGCTGACAATTCCGCTTTTTTCGAACGCCATTATCCGCTGCTGCTGGGGCTGAACCTGCTGATGGCGGGCGCTCTGCTGGTGCTGGTGCTGATACTGCTGACCCGCTTGTACCGGCGTTATCGGGCCGGCCGCTTCGGGTCGCGGCTGATGACGCGGCTGGTGGTGCTGTTCGCATTGATCGGCATATTGCCGGGCACCGTGATTTACCTGGTGTCGGTGCAGTTCGTGACCCGCTCCATCGAATCCTGGTTCGATGTGCGAGTCGAGTCGGCGCTGGAAGCCGGCATCAACCTGAGCCGGACCGCGCTGGATTCCTCACTGGTCGAGCTGAAGTCGCGGGCCAGCAGCATGGCGCTGGAATTGTCCGACTTATCGGAAGCGCAGCAGATTTCGCAACTTTCGCGCATGCGCGATCCCACCCAGAATCAGGAAGCGCTGATCGTCACGACCAATGGGCGTGTCATTGCCAGCGTTGGCAGTACCTTGAGCATGCTGTTGCCGGATCTGCCTACGACATCCATGTTTTATCAGGCGCGCATGACGCGCGCCTACGGCGCCCTGGAAGGCGGCAAAGATCTCTATGAAGAGCCTGGCGGACATGGCGCCACGCCGCTGCGATTGCGGGTCGTGACGATGATTCCCTCTACCTCGCGCTCCCTGTCGCTGCAAAATGAAGCCCGTTTTCTGCAACTGATACAGCCGGTTTCTGCGCAACTTGCGACCAATGCGGAGGCCTCGCGCGAAGCCTATAGCGAATACCAGGCGCGCTCGCTGGCGCGCGCGGGGCTGAGAAAAATCTATCTCGTCACCCTGACGCTGACCTTGCTGCTGGCGATTTTCGGCGCCCTGGGAGCCGCTTTCGTGATTGCTTCGAACCTGGCCAAGCCCTTGCTTTTGCTGGCGGAAGGCACCAAGGCCGTGGCCGAGGGCAATTTGTCGCCGCGCCCTATCGTCGCGACTTCGGATGAGCTGGGCACGCTGACCAAGTCCTTCAATGCCATGACACGCCAGCTGTTCGATGCGCGCGCGGCGGTCGAGCGCAACCGGGCCGAGCTGGAAAATGCCAAAGCCTATCTGGAATCGGTGCTGGCCAATATGTCGGCCGGCGTGATGGTGCTCGATGACCAGTTTCGCCTGGTGACGTGCAACGAGTCGGTCGAACGCATTCTGCAGCAGGATTTTGATGCCTATATCGGCAAACCGCTGGCCAATATCAGTGGATTGCACAAGTTCGCCCAGGCCATCATCAAGGCATTCTCCGAATATAGCGCCCAGGCCGCCGGCGGTGAACGCGATTGGCATGATTTCCACTGGCAGCAGCAAATCAATATTCCGCGCAAGGCTGACGATACCGGGGACGACGAGGATAACGACATCACGCTGCTGGCACGCGGCTCGCGTTTGCCGGTGGATAATGGCACCGGCCACGTGGTGGTATTCGATGATATTTCGGATGTGATTTCAGCGCAGCGCTCGATTGCGTGGGGAGAAGTGGCGCGCCGGCTCGCCCATGAAATCAAGAATCCGCTCACGCCCATCCAGCTTTCCGCCGAACGCTTGCAGATGAAACTGGAGGATAAGCTGGCCCCGCAGGATGCAGCCCTGCTGAACAAGGCATCCAATACCATCGTCACCCAGGTCGCGGCGCTGAAGCAGATGGTCGATAATTTCCGCGATTATGCGCGCAAGCCTCCCGCAGTATTGATGCCGCTGGACTTGAACCGGTTGGTGGAAGATGTGCTTGGCCTTTATCTCAACGGCGACGATCGCGATATCATTCACGCTAGACTTGCGCCGGAGCTACCCGGGATAATCGGAGATGCCACCCAATTGCGCCAAGTTATTCACAATTTACTGCTAAATGCGCAGGATGCGGTGCATGAACAGCCTCAGGAAGAGCCGCCGCATATTGAACTTGTCACGGAAGCAGTCCATTATCAGACCCCTGATAACGAAACGAAAACAGCAATACGGCTATCTATTGTTGATAATGGGCCAGGTTTCTCGCCTAAAATCCTGAATCGGGCCTTCGAACCTTATATCACTTCAAAAACGAAGGGTACGGGCTTGGGATTGGCAGTAGTCAAAAAAATTATTGAGGAGCATGGGGGACGAATCGACTTGCAAAACCGGAATACACGGGGAGCAAGGGTGTCCGTTTTATTATTAAAACTAGCGGAAGCTTTGTAAACGTTAAGCATTATTGCAAAGTCCGCCCAGAACAATAAAGAGGGATAGAGGCAAGTACATGGCAAATATTCTGGTCATCGATGATGAAATGGGCATCCGGGAATTGCTCTCGGAGATTTTGGGAGACGAAGGGCACGTCGTATTCACGGCGGAAAATGCGCAGCAGGCACGGGAATTGCGAGTATCGAGCAGCCCGGATCTGGTGTTGCTGGATATCTGGATGCCGGACACCGATGGCGTGACCTTGCTGAAAGAGTGGCAAAGAGAAGGGCTGTTGAGCGTGCCGGTGATCATGATGTCGGGTCACGCCACCATCGATACCGCCGTGGAAGCAACCCGCATCGGAGCCCTGAATTTTCTGGAAAAACCCATTGCGATGCAGAAGTTGCTGAAAGCAGTGCAGCAAGGTTTGATGCGAGGACAGGAAGTCATAAGAAAACCGGGAATAAACGAACTGCATCCGGCAGGACTGGGCAATACGCTGATGGAAGCCGGGGGTGCCAGCATGGGCGGCTTGAATTCGGCGGCCGGCATTGGTGGCGCACCTTATACCGCTCCCGCTTTTGCCGTACCCTTTGATTTGCCGTTGCGGGAAGCGCGCGATGCATTCGAGCGCGCTTATTTTGAACATCACTTGTTGCGAGAAGGCGGTAGCATGACCCGGGTCGCGGAAAGAACGGGACTGGAGCGCACCCATCTTTATCGCAAACTCAAGCAGCTTGGCGTGGAACCGGCTAAGCTGTTGAAGAAAGGCGGATGATTCGCCTGATCCTGGTTACCGGGCAGCAAGCGGCATTGCGGGAAGCTGCCATTGCAAATAGCTTGTCGCCGGATAAAAAAACGGCCTTGATCCTGGAAGGATTGCCAGCCGGAACAGCGGCGCGGTTTGAAGATGGGCCACAGCTGCTGCAGAAAAGGATTGCTCCCGGCTGCCTATGTTGCACAGGTAACCTGACCCTGCGTGTCACATTGAATCGGTTGTTGCGTCAAAAGCCTCAGGAAATTTACATCAGCCTGGCAAATGACGCACATATCGAGCAACTGAAAGAATTTCTACGCAGTCCACCCTATGATGGCTTGCTGCGCGTGACGGAAACCATATCGACTTAAGGAGATTTCCCCCGGTTGCCAGAAAGGACTTGAAAAGCCATCCCGTCAACGCCATGTGTAGGGTGTCATGAGGCTGCAAAGCCAAAAGGAGCGCATATGAACCTGATCTATAACAGCGAGCAATACAGTGTCGTGGAATTCGGCGCCGATGAGCAGCGAGAAGCTTTGCGCTTTGGCGGTTATGAAATCATGGACAAGTCTGGCAAGCGGGAAATTTTCATTGGCGGCCCCCTGGCGGAAGCTTTTCGCAAGAATGTGGAAGATCTGATTGCCAGCGAACCGACGGTGGAGGAAATCGACGATTTCCTCGGCAAATACGATGCAATAATGAGCCAGCCCGTCATTCTCCACTAATCCTCTCCAACTTCCCAAGCGTGCGCTGGCAAGCTGAAGACAGCGCCGCTTCCTCCCTTTCTTTGTGTCGCCTGCCCGGCTCCTAAGCAAAAAGCCGGATACTTCCCTCCCTTTCATCGCTCGGCATCCGGGGAAAAGACAAGAACGAGTGCGTCATGACGTGATCGCTTTCCACGCATGCTTGCGCATTGAGATCGCCAAGGCATTCACGCTGCCTAGCAGATGCCGTCAAGTAAGCGAGCCCGAAGCGTGATAAGGTATTTGCCGTGATCATTATTTGGTTTTAGTAAATGCGATGTGCCAGCTTCTCGGAATGAATTGCAATGTACCCACTGATATCGTGTTCAGCTTCACCGGCTTTGCGACGCGAGGCGGGCGTACCGATACGCACAATGATGGATGGGGAATCGCGTTTTTCGAAGGTGCAGGGGTGCGGCACTTCGTCGATCACCATGCCGCCATCGAGTCGCCGGTCGCCGAGCTGATCAAGCGCTGGCCGATCAAGTCGAAAAACGTGATCGCGCATATCCGCAAGGCCACGCAAGGACGCGTGGCGCTGGAAAACTGCCATCCATTCGTGCGCGAACTGTGGGGGCGCTACTGGGTATTTGCCCACAATGGCGATCTGAAGAATTTCATGCCGGAGCTCGACGGTCCTTACCGGCCGGTAGGCACGACCGACAGCGAGCGCGCTTTCTGCTACATCCTGCAGCAATTGCGTCGCCGCTTCGGCGAGACGCAGCCGGCCTTGCCCGAGCTGAGAGAGACGCTGCAGCAATTGACCAGCGAAGTCGCCAGCCATGGCGTTTTCAACATGATGCTTTCCGACGGCTCCGCGCTATTCGCCCATTGCGCGACCAAGCTGCATTACATCGTGCGGCAATATCCGTTTGCCGAAGCCTGCCTGTCGGATGAAGACATGAGCGTGGATTTCTCACAGGAGACCACGCCCAATGACCGGGTCGCCGTGATCGTGACCGAGCCGCTGACCAGCAACGAAGTCTGGATTCCGTTCCGCGAAGGCGAGCTGAAGGTTTTCGTCGAAGGCGCGCCGCTCGCCTGAGCGGTTCAGCTTTTGTGGCGAGTAGCGATCAGCGTGGCATTGGTGCCGCCGAAAGCGAATGAATTGCTCAGCGCGGTTTCGATAGGTACTCCGCTGCGCGCCTGCAAGGGTACATAATCCAGGTCGCACTCGGGATCGGGTTGCTGCAGATGCAGCGTAGGAAAAAGCGTCTGGCTATGCAGTGCGAGCACCATCGCCACAAATTCCAGCGCACCCGCCGCACCCAGCAAATGACCGTGCATCGCCTTGGTCGAATTCACGGCGAGGCGATAGGCATGTTCACCGAACACCTGCTTGATCGCAGCCGTTTCAACCGGGTCATTGGCCAGCGTGCCGGTGCCGTGGGCATTGATGTAATCGATGGCTGAAGGCGCGAGCTGCGCCGACTTCAGCGCCAGCGCCATAGTGCGCGCCTGGCCTTCCACGCTGGGACGGGTGATGTGGGCGATGTCGGTCGAAGTGCCGTAGCCCGTCATTTCCGCATAAATATTCACGCCGCGCGCCAGCGCGTTGTCCCTATCCTCCAGCACCAGCATCGCCGCGCCTTCTCCCAGCACCAGGCCGCTGCGGTTGCGCGCAAAGGGCTTGCAGGACGCCGCCGGATCATCCTTGTCTTCGGCTGCCAGCGTGCGCATCGCTTCCCAGGCTTTCATCACGCCAAAAGTCAGCGGCGCTTCGCTGCCGCCCGCCAGCGCGTAACGCAGTTCGCCTTTGCTGATGCGTTGCCAGGCTTCGCCCAGGGCGACTGCGGAGGATGAGCAGGCGGTGGAGTAGGTGAAGTTCGGGCCGGTCAAGCCATATTCCAGGCCTATCCATCCGCCTGCTGCATTGTTCATCGCCGTCAGCACGGAGAATGGTTTGAGGCGATCCGAGCGTTCGCCGTAGATAGCCCAGTAAGCCTCGTCCATACTCTGGGCGCCGCCCATGCCTGTGCCCAGGAACACGCCGCATTGCTGCCGGCTTTCATCATCGAATGCCAGCTGCGCATCGGCGACAGCCTGCCGCGTCGCATGCAGGGCGAACTGGCTGACCCTGTCCAGCATGCGCAATTGCGGTGCGTCGAATAAAGTCGCACCATCGAATTCCACGGGTGCGGCCAGCGGTGCTGCCAGCCGCTCGAAATGCGGCCCGTCTATGCGACGTATGCCTGCGACGCCTTGCGTCAGATTGTCGAGCAAGGCAGCGCGGCTATTCCCCAAGGGCGACACTACGCCCATGCCGGTGACGACTACGCGCTTCATGGCATGCTGCCTGCAGCGGTTTGGGCATCGCCTTGTTCGGCAATCAGCCGATCGATATAGGCGACGACATCGCCCACGGTTTGCAGCGCAAGCTGCTCATTGGGCACCGTGATCTGGAATTCGTCTTCTATGTTGAAGAACAATTCCATCACGCCCAGCGAATCGATTTCCAGGTCTTGCAGCTGGGCCGAAGGCGTCACATTTTCGCGTTGCACGGGATAGTGCTTGATCACCAAAGTTTGCAGTCTTTCCAGCGTAGTCATGTGCATTCCTTTCGCAAGGGGCGGTTCGATCATCGGATCAACCCGAGACAGGGCTAAAGCGACGGCCTGGCGGCGGTGCGCTGACTTTGCCGCACCAGCGCGCAGCGTGAGTCAGCAGTTCGGGCTGGTGACGCAGCAGCGGCAGCAAAGCCGAAGCCAGATGAGGATGCATAGCCAGGTGGGCGAAGAGGGCGGAGAAGCGCAAGCGGTTCGCGAACAAGCGCCGCCAGCTTTGCGCATAGTCGCGCCGTATCGCTCTTTGTTCATCGCGCTGCAATGCAATCCTCTCTTGCTCAAGCAGCTTGTCGGCCAGCAGCCAGGCCGACTGCAGCGCCATGCTGATGCCTTCGCCGATGATGGGATGCGCTTCGCCGGCGGCATTGCCGATCACGAACACATCTTCAGGCGCATCATCGAAGTGGATGCCGGGCTGCAGCGGACCGGCTGCCAGCCAGGACGAGATGCGTTGCGCAGCTTCCAGCGCGCGCTGCACACCGTTGCAGCTTGCCGTCAGATAGGCTTGCACTGCCTCGCCTGCCGAAAGCTGAGGTGCGAGCGAACGGCAGGCGGCTAAACGATCGCGTCGTATGCAGCAGGCCACGGTTGTGATGCCGGCATCGCTGACGACCATGCCGCCATAACCTCCGGGGAAAGCCAGCACCGGCAGCACGCCGGATTCGAGTGGGCTTGAAATGAATTGCGCTTTGAACGCCAGCAGGTCCGAAGGACGATGCTTTTGCTTGCGTGACTGATGCCAGGAACCATGTGCTGCGATCAGCAGTTTGGCTTTTATCTCCTGCACGGCCGTGGAGCCGGAAGCGCGCAGGCGGCAGTGCCAGTTACCTGCTTCGCCTTCAAAGCCGTGCAGGGTCCAGGGCTGGTAGATGAGGGCGCCCGCCCTCTCGGCCTGCTGAAGCAGCAGCCAGTCCAGATGCTCTCTTCTCAGCGCACGTCCCCAGGGCCGCGCCGCCTGCTCCAGCGGCGGCAATGGTGCGCGAATCTCGTGCGGGCCGCTCATGATAGCGACCTGCGTCAAGGGCGGGCCGGCCAGGGCAGGGAATGCCAGGCCTACGCCCAGATGATCCAGCAAGGGGATATTGGTCGCGGCGATGCATTCGCCGCAAACCTTGAGCCGCGGGAAAGCCTCGCGTTCCACCAGCGCTACCTTCCAGCCTGCCCGCGCCAGCAGGATGGCTGCCGTTGAACCGGCGGGGCCGGCGCCGATGATGAGGGCGTCAAAGGCACTCGTCATGGTCAGGAGTCCTGCCGCAAGGCGAGAAAGCAGTGGCTGAACAGGCCGGCGCTGTATTCCCTGATCTGCCAGCCGGCATTGACCGATGACCAGAGCGTGCTCAGCTCATGATCCAGAAAACCGGCATGCACACTGGTCACTGCATCTTCGCGCGTGACTTCATTGGCGCCCAGCAGAAATACCAGGTGGCTGCCGATCAGGGGCAGCCGGGCGCGCCTGGGCTCGCAGGCAAAGAAGGCATGGCTGCATTGCGCAATGCCCTTCAATAGCCCTGCCAGTTGCTGATCGGTGAAGTGATGGATGAACAGGTTGCAGTAGATGAGGTCGTAATGTTCTTGCGCCGCCTGGGCCAGCCAGTGATGCACATCCATGGTGGCCACCTGCGGATGCCAGCCTATCTTCTCGAAGCCGGCCAGCGTTTGCGGACCTACGGCATGCTGCCGGTCGACCAGCGTGACTTCCACATCGGGCCAGATCGGCGCGAGCGCCTGCGCTGCCGACAGCATGAGCGTGCCGTCGCCGGCACCGAGTTCGGCAATGCGCCGTGGCGCCGGAATCGCATCGCGCACCGCGCGCAGGAAAATGCTGCGCGAACTCATGATGCTGTTGATGCGCCGCAGGTCGGCACGTGCCTGGATGGCCAGCGGGTCGGTGCTGGCCATCAGGTCCAGTCTTTCGGGGCAGAGGCGTCGTTGCAGGCTCATCTTTGCCCTCTCAATCGACAGCCAGCAAGGCGCCATGACAGGCAAAGCCGGCGCCGAAGGCAGACATCCACCACCAGCCGCCTTCAGCCTCGTCGTCCAGCGCAGCGCGCAACACGAAATAGACGGTGGCGCTGCTCAGGTTGCCGTATTCGCGCAGGATGGCGGCGCTATAGCGCAAGGCGGTGGAATCGATATCCAGTTCTTTCTGCAAGGAGAGCAGCACATCGCGCCCGCCGGCATGCATGATCCATGCGCTGATTTCCTGCTGGCGCAGATCCTGCGCCGCCAGCGTGCGGCGCATCAGGGCCGCCGCCTGTTCACCGGCCAGTCGCGGCACGCCGCGCGTCAGTACATTGCGCAGCAATCCCTGGCGCTGCTCGAAACGCAGGGCTGCGCGTGCTGCGGGCTGCGTGACCGAGGCGCTATCCTGCCAGCGCACGGACCGCTGATGCGAAACGCTATCGCGCGACAGCACTGCGGCGCCCGCGCCATCGCCGAACAGGCAGGCGCTGATCAGCACGCCCGGGTCTTCATCGAGATACATCGCAGCGCTGCACACTTCCACACAGACCGACAGCACCTGCCGGCATTCGCCTGCATTGATCAGCGCAGCGCCCATCTGCAAGTTGGGTAGCGCCGCCGCGCATCCCTGCCCAACCAGATCGAAAGCCTTCACGTCCGCGCGCAAGCCGAGTTGCTCGATCACATAGCTGCTCAGGCCCGGGCACAGGTAGCCGGTGCAGGTGCTGACCACGATGCCGTCGATATCCGCGGCAGCTAGCTTCGCATCGGCCAGTGCATTGCCAGCCGCCTGCGATGCCAGCATCGGCGCATGCAGGCTGAAACGCCGGTGCAGCGTATCGGGATCGATAGCGAATACTTCTTCCAGCGTATCCAGCGCCAGGTGCCGCGCATCGATGCCGTTATCTTGCTGCAAGACCGTTTGCACAATCGCCCGGGCGCGCGGGCTGACTTGCTCAAACCAGGAGGAGGCCTGGAATGCCTCCCAGCATTCCGTCTTGGTATAACGATGGGCCGGCGTAGCGGTGCCGATTCCGGTGATATGCATGCGTGGGCAAGAGTAAGGAACCATGAGGGGCCATGCATCCTTCTTGCGAATGCAAGGCGACGCAAGAATGGGAGTGAGAACCTATTGCTTAGTTCCCAACAGTGCGGGCTTGAACACTTGATGCAGAAGTAGTGATCAATAAAAAGGGCACCATGTGGTGCCCTTGAGGATGTCAGCACCGGCATCGGGCCGGTGCAACAGAGGTAAGGAAAGATCAGGAAAGATTGGGAGCCAGCCAGCGCAATGCGTCTTCTTTCGAAACGTCGCGGCGCGCGACCATGTCATCGACCTGGTCTTCGCCGATTTTGCCGACCGAAAAATACTTCGATTCAGGGTGCGCCAAATAAAAGCCGGAGACGGCTGCACCCGGATACATGGCAAAGGACTCGGTCACATGCATGCCGATTTCTTCGCATTGCAGCAGGCGGAACATGTCGAACTTGACCGTGTGTTCCGGGCAGGCAGGATAACCGGGCGCCGGGCGTATGCCCTTGTAAGCTTCCTTGATCAGCGCTTCATTGCTCAGGCTTTCATCGCTCGCATATCCCCACAGCTCTTTGCGTACGCGTTCATGCAAATGTTCGGCAAAGGCCTCGGCCAGGCGGTCCGCCAGCGATTTCAGCATGATGGAGGAATAATCATCGAGCGCATCTTCAAAGCGCTTTTCATATTTCTCGATGCCGATACCGGTGGTGACGGCGAACAGACCGATATAGTCGGCAACTCCCGAGGACTTGGGCGCGATGAAATCCGCCAGGCATTGATTCGGACGCGGCACGCCGTCGATCACGGGTTTTACCGTTTGCTGGCGTACTCCGTAATAGGTGAAGGCGACCTGCGTGCGTGTTTCATCGGTATAGATTTCGATGTCGTCGTCATTCACGCTATTGGCCGGCAATAGCGCGATCACGCCATTGGCAGTCAGCCAGCGGCCTTCGATGATTTTCTTCAGCAGTGCCTGGCCTTCTTCATACACGCGCGATGCGGATTCGCCGACCACTTCATCCTTGAGAATGGCAGGGAAGGGGCCGGCCAGGTCCCAGGTCTGGAAGAACGGGCCCCAGTCGATGTAACGCGCCAGCGTGGCCAGGTCGTAATTGCGGAACACGCGGCGGCCGATGAACTTGGGCTTGACCGGCGCACCCGCGCCCGTGAAGTCCACCTTCATCTTGTTCTTGCGCGCATCGGCAATCGGCAGCAGCGGCGTGGTTTTCTTGTTTGCATGCAGCTCGCGCAGGCGCGCGTATTCCTCGGCGATATCCTGCACATACTGCTCACGCAACTCGGGCGAGAGCAGCGACTGGGCGACCGAGACCGAGCGCGAGGCATCCGGTACGTAGACCACCGGTCCATCGTAGTTGGGGGCAATCTTCACCGCAGTATGGGCGCGGCTGGTGGTGGCGCCGCCGATCAGCAGCGGAATCTTGCGTTCGCGGAACCACGGGTCGCGCTGCATTTCCTTGGCGACGTAAGCCATTTCTTCCAGCGACGGCGTGATCAGCCCGGACAGGCCGACGATGTCGGCATTCTCTTCCTTGGCTTTGGCGAGGATTTCCGAGCAGGGCACCATCACGCCCATGTTCACCACTTCGAAGTTATTGCATTGCAGGACCACCGATACGATGTTCTTGCCGATATCGTGCACGTCGCCCTTGACGGTAGCGATCACGAGCTTGCCCTTGGGCTTGGCGACGATGCCGGTGCGTTTTTCTTCCGCCTGTTTTTCTTCCTCGATGAAAGGAATCAGATGCGCGACCGCCTGCTTCATCACACGCGCGGATTTCACCACCTGCGGCAGGAACATCTTGCCCTGGCCGAACAAGTCGCCGACGATGTTCATGCCATCCATCAGCGGTCCTTCGATCACGTTGATCGGACGTCCGCCTTCCGACATGATCTGCTGGCGCATTTCCTCGGTGTCTTCGACGATCCATTGTGTGATGCCGAGCACCAGTGCATGGGCAAGGCGTTTCGCTACCGGCTCGCTGCGCCACTCCAGACTTTGTTCTTCCTTCTTGCCGCCGGCTTTCAAGGTGCCGGCGAATTCGATCATGCGTTCGGTTGCATCGTCACGGCGATTGAGCACCACGTCTTCCACGCGTTCGCGCAGTTCCGGTGCCAGGTCATCATAGACGCCGACCATGCCGGCATTCACGATGCCCATGGTCATGCCCGCCTGAATCGCGTGGTACAGGAACACGGTATGTATCGCTTCACGCGCCGGGTCATTGCCGCGGAACGAGAAGGAAACGTTGGACACGCCGCCGCTGATCTTGGCATACGGCAGGTTCTGCTTGATCCAGCGTACCGCGTTGATGAAGTCGACCGCGTAATTGTTGTGTTCCTCGATGCCGGTGGCCACCGCGAAGATGTTCGGATCGAAGATGATGTCTTCCGGCGGGAAACCGACGGTATCGACCAGCAGGCGATAAGCGCGTTCGCAAATTTCGATCTTGCGCTCGAAGGTATCGGCCTGGCCGGTTTCGTCGAAGGCCATGATGATGACTGCCGCGCCATAGCGGCGGCAAAGTTTCGCCTGGTGCAGGAATGCTTCCTCGCCTTCCTTCATCGAGATCGAGTTGACGATGGCCTTGCCTTGCACGCATTTCAGTCCGGCCTCGATCACGCTCCACTTGGACGAGTCGATCATGATGGGCACGCGCGCGATGTCCGGCTCGGAAGCGACCATGTTCAGGAAGCGCGTCATCGCGGCGACCGAATCCAGCATCGCTTCATCCATGTTGATGTCGATGATCTGCGCGCCGTTCTCCACTTGCTGGCGCGCCACCGACAGCGCTTCGTCATACTGCTCGTTCAGGATCAGGCGCGCGAAAGCCTTGGAGCCGGTCACGTTGGTGCGCTCGCCGACGTTGACGAACAGCGATTCGTCATTGATCGTGAAGGGCTCCAGGCCCGACAGCTTCATCTCGCGCGGCACATCGGGAATCTTGCGCGGCGCGATGGTCGCAACCGTTTCAGCAATCGCCTTGATATGCGCAGGCGTGGTGCCACAGCAGCCGCCGGCGATATTCACGAAGCCGCTTTCGGCGAAATCCTTCAGCAGCGAAGAGGTGACATCCGGCGTTTCATCGAAGCCGGTATCCGACATCGGGTTGGGCAGGCCGGCGTTCGGATAGATGCAGACATAGGTGTCAGCGATCTTGGACAATTCTTCCGCATACGGGCGCATCAATGCCGCGCCGAGCGCGCAGTTCAGGCCGACCGTGAGCGGCTTGGCATGGCGCACCGAATTCCAGAAGGCCGGCACGGTCTGTCCCGACAGGATGCGGCCCGAGGCATCGGTCACGGTGCCGGAAATCATGATGGGCAGGCGTGTGCCGGATTCCTCGAAATAGGTGTCGATGGCAAACAGCGCCGCCTTGCAGTTGAGCGTGTCGAAAATGGTTTCGACCAGCAGCACATCCGATCCGCCTTCGACCAAGGCGCGCGTTTGCTCCAGGTAGGCGGCGACCAGTTGATCAAACGTCACGTTGCGCGCGGCCGGGTCATTCACGTCGGGCGAAATCGATGCAGTCTTGGGCGTCGGCCCCAGTGCGCCCGCCACGAAGCGCGGCTTGTCCTGCGTTGAGTACTTGTCGCACGCCTCGCGCGCCAGGCGTGCCGCCTGCACGTTCATCTCGTACGCCAGGTGCGCCATGTGGTAATCGTCCTGGGCAACCGTCGTCGCACCGAAGGTGTTCGTTTCGATCAGGTCGGCGCCGGCTTCCAGGTATTGCTCATGGATTTCGCGGATGATTTGTGGTTGCGTCAGCGTCAGCAATTCATTGTTGCCCTTGACGAACAGCTGCTTGCCCGGCACCGAAAAATCGGCGAAACGCGTTCCGCGGTAATCCTCTTCGGTCAGCTTGTATTGCTGAATCATGGTGCCCATGGCGCCATCCAGAATCAGGATGCGTTGAGACAGCAGATCGCGCAGCAGCGCTTCGGTATCGGAATGGGAATCGTGTTTCATAGATCGCAGTACAGAAATTCGGACAATAAAAAACCCGGCTTGTAAAAACGGAGCCGGGTTATTCCATGTTCCGCTTTAGCAGTATTTGTTACTGGGACTTTACCCTGGCGCCCGCAAGCTGGGTTTGACTTTTCAATCAAATCGGCGCTGTGAAATTATACGTTAAATCAAGGGTTTGGTTAAGGAAGGGGGCGTTAGTAAAGGCCCTTCCTTGTCCTATTAGCATGTTCTGATTCAAGCCGCTGCGCGATCACTCCTGATGATTCGCTTTTCATCCAGCTTCAGGGTCAGGCACTTGGCGGAACCGCCGGCTTTCATGAATTCCGTCAGCGGCGTCTGTTTGACCGTGAAGCCGGACTTGCTCAGGCTCGTCATCAAGGCCGGCAATGCACGGTTCAGGAACACATGCCGGCCGCAGTTGACGGCATTGCAGGCGAAATGAAAGGCATCGGTTTCGCTGACTGCGATGCGATAGGGGGCCGGCACGCGCTTCGCAATGAGCGCCTGCGAGGCGGCATCGAAGGCGCCGGGGTAATACATCAGGTAGCCGCCTTCCAGCGGGCAAAAGCAGGTGTCGAGATGATAAAAGCGCGCATCGATCAGCTTGAGCGGCGCTACGTCGATATCGAGCAAGGCCGACAGATAATCGGCGCAGCGCAGGTCGGAGCGATGGCCGTGGCCCATCCACAGCAAGGCTTGAGCACGGTCGAACAAGGCATCGCCGGCTCCCTCGAAATACAGATCGTCAGGCAGTCTTAGCACCTCGAAATCCTGCCCCGCCGCCCAGGCGGCAAAGAGAGGCTCTTCTGCCTGCCGCTGCGGATGGCGAAAGCGCGACGCTACAAAGCGATTCTCCAGCACCAGGCCGGCATTTGCCGTAAACACCATGTCCGGCACGCCTGCAATCGGCTGGATGCTTTCTATCTGTGCCACTTCGCCCAGCAGGGACGCGAGCGCCTGCCATTGCCGCTCGGCTATCCTTGCACTGGTGGCCGCGACATGATGTTCCATCCACGGATTGATCACGTAGGAGACTTCAAAATGGTCGGGCGGGCACATCAGAAAACGTTCGCGCATCGCATTACCTCTTCTGGTCTGGGGTGGCTTGGGGATTGCGTCCCGCTGCCATGCCATTGCATGGCTCTCGCGGCTTCGCTTCGGCGCTCCTGCACTCCTGCGCGCTTGCAGGGTCTGCAAGAGGCGCCGCTCATAGATAAGGTGGGTGCGCTTCCCGGCTGATCAAGACCTTTTGCTGCAGGTTTCCCGCATGACAAACCTATGTAGGCTTCATGCCTTCATGAACCGGGCGCGACGGCACGCTTTCCAGGATGTGTCTTCGAGTCAGTAATGATCCGCTTGGCGGCATGCTTGCGAAACGATCAGGATGGCTTGACTGTAAAGCGTCCGCCTTCCATGGCGAAGCCTTTCAGGAATTCCGCCGCCGGCAGGCGCTTGCCGCCCGGCTTTTGCAATTCCGTCACGCGCAGCACGCCTTCGCCGCACACGACCAGGATGCCAGTCTGCGGGTCTGCGGCAATGATCTGTCCGGGCTCGTTGAGCGGAGAAGAGGGCGCGACTTGCGCCTGCCAGATCTTGACCGGCGTGCCATTGAGTTCGGCGACCGCGCCGGGGAAAGGATTGAAGGCGCGCACCTTGCGGGCCAGGACTTCGGCTGACTGGGAAAAATCGAGCGCCGCTTCGTCCTTGCTGATCTTGGCCGCGTAGTTAATGCCCTCCGCCGGCTGCGGCGTTGCCGTCAGCCCGTCCTGCTGCAATTGCTGCAAGGCCTGCACGATCATTTCGCCGCCCAGTCGCGCCAGTTCGTCATGCAGGCTGCCGGTGCTGGCATCCGCTGCAATCGGCAGGCTTTGCCGCAGCAGCATGGCGCCGGTGTCCAGTCCTTCATCCATTTGCATGATGGTAATGCCGGTTTCCGTATCGCCCGCTTCGATGGCGCGATGTATCGGCGCCGCGCCGCGCCAGCGCGGCAGCAGCGAGGCATGGATATTGATGCAGCCATGCTTCGGCAGCGAAAGAATCGAAGGTGGCAAGATCAGGCCATAGGCGGCGACCACCATCACATCGTGCTCTGTCGCCTGTAAAAGTTCGTGCGCGCGCTGCGCTTCTTCCGCATGCTTGCCATCGACGCGCAGCGATGGTGGCTGCGCGACCGGAATGTCATGGGCCAGCGCGAACTGCTTGACCGGCGACGGCTGCAGATGCATGCCGCGTCCTGCCGGGCGGTCAGGCTGGGTCAGGACGAGCGGGATCTCAAAGCCTGCGGCATGCAGGGCCTTGAGTGCCGTGGCGGCGAATTCTGGCGTGCCGGCAAAGATGACTTTCATGGCAGTGGCTGGTTTGTTTTGGTCCACTCATTCGAAGTGGCGCATTGCCTGCGCTGGTTAAAGGCAGGAAGGGTTCATGCTAGGTGCAGAAAGCGGGTGTCGGCTACGGTTGTCGCAAAGGCAGATACGTCAACTATTACGGCGGCCAGACGGTCGTTTACGACACGCGCTGTTTGTCGCGCTTGAGTTCGCGTTCTTCTTTCTGCATCTTGGCCTTGATGCGATTGCGCTTCAAAGGCGACAGGTATTCGACGAACACCTTGCCCTTCAGGTGATCCATTTCATGTTGCACGCAAACTGCCATCAGGTCGTCGGCTTCCATCTCAAAAGCGCGGCCTTCCACGTCCTGCGCACGTACCTTGACTCTCGCGGGGCGCTCCACGCCATCGTAGATGCCCGGGACAGACAGGCAGCCCTCGTCATACACGCGTTTTTCCGGGCTGGCCCAGACGACTTCCGGATTGACCAATACCAGCAACTGATCGCGCGTGTCGGAGATGTCGATGACGATCACCTGTTCGTGCACATCGACCTGCGTCGCTGCCAGACCGATGCCGGGCGCGTCATACATGGTCTCCGCCATGTCGGCCGCCAGCTTTTTCAGGCGCTCATCGAACACCGTGACCGGCTTGGCTACCTTATGCAGGCGAGGATCAGGATAGCGGAGGATATTCAGCAGAGGCATACGGCTTTTGTGCAACAGAACAAAGGAATTGGGAATGCTTTTCTTGCTAGTTCAAGCATTCGTGGGCAGAATTTGATTCAATTTGGCAAGTTTTGCCTTGAAACACTTCCAATGGAATTGCTGCAATGACTGCAGTTTCAGTGTCAGGCCTGCCAAGCTGATAGGCCCTCCTCATCGGAAAACTATGAAAAAGTTTAGCACAGTCGGGACTGCCCTCGCTCTAGCGCTCCTCTCGGTAAGCCTGCATGCCAATGCGCAGTCCACGCCTGCGGCATCCAAGTGCGAGTTCCTGGCCAACGCCCCTGACCAGCACACGGTCGTACGCGGCGATACCTTGTGGGATATCTCGGGACGTTTTCTGCAGAACCCGTGGTGCTGGCCCCAGGTGTGGGACATGAATCGCGAGGACATCAAGAATCCTCACTGGATCTATCCCAACCAGGTCATTTATTTCGATCGTGCGGCCAATCGTCTGCGCCTGGGCTCGTCACCTGATGGCATCCAGACCGTGAAGCTATCACCCGGCATGCGCAGCACCAGGCTGGAAGATATGGCTGTTCCCTCGATTCCGCCGCATGCCATCGAACCTTTCCTGTCCAAGCCGCTGATCGTGGGTGCGGATGAATTGAAGTCCACGCCCCGCATCGTCGCCGGTAGCGACGGGCGCGTGTACTTCGGCCAACGCGACAAGGTTTATGTGCGCGGCAACCTGAATGAAGAAACCCTGTTTCATGCCTTCCGCCCCGGCGTGCCTCTGAAAGACCCCATCAATGGCAATGTGCTGGGTTATGAGGCGGTTTACCTGGGCACGTTGCGAGTGGAAAAAGCTTCCGCTGCGCCTGACGTGGCTCACCGGCTGGTGATCGAAAGCGCAAAAGAAGAAATGGGAGCCGGCGACCATTTGCTGCCGGTTCCGCCTACGCCCATCATTAACTATGTGCCGCACCTGCCATCCCGGCCGGTCGATGGCCATGTCGTCGCGATCTATGGCGGTGGCGTCACCATGGCCGGGCCGCATCAGATCGTCAGCATCAATCGCGGCGAAACGGATGGGCTGGATATAGGTTCGGTGCTGGAGTTGTCTCGGAGCGGCCGCACCGTGGTGGACAGAACCGATAAGGCCACCGTCAAATTGCCCGATGAGGAATATGGCAAGCTTTTTGTATTCCGGGTCTTTGACAATATCTCCTACGGTTTGATCATGAAGGTCAACAGTCCCGTCACTGTCGGCGACCGGGCATCCTCACCCGAGTAAGCCAGCCACCATGGCGGATTTCAGCGAGCTTGCCGACTGGATCCGCCTGGATAATACGCCCGGCATAGGCCCGGCCACCGCGCGCAAGCTGCTGACACATTTCGGTTTGCCGGCCGCCATTTTTGCCGCCGACATTTCCCAGTTGAGACAACTGGTGTCCGACCCCGTGGCACAAGCCCTGCTGTCGCCTCTTTCCCCTGCGCTGAAGGCGCTTGTCGACCGCACACTCGCCTGGGTCCAGGAGCCGGGGCATGCCATGCTGACGTTGGCGGATGGCAGCTATCCCCAGTCCTTGCTCACCATCAGCGATCCTCCCACCCTGCTGTATGCAAAAGGCCAGATCGGCCTGTTGAATCAAACCCCTGCGATGGCAATCGTCGGCAGCCGCAACGCAACCCGGCAGGGCCGGCTCGATGCGGAACGTTTCGCTGCCTCCTTCAGCGAAGCCGGGTGGACGGTCATATCCGGGCTGGCGCTGGGCATCGATACCGCGGCGCACGAGGGCAGCCTCCGTGCTAACGCATCCACGTCCCGGGCCGGCTCAACCATGGCCGTGATCGGTACCGGAGTCGATATCGTCTATCCTGCACGCAATCGCGATTTGGCCCACAGGATTGCCGAACACGGTTGCCTGCTCAGCGAGTACGCATTGGGCACGCCGGCGACCGCTGCGAATTTCCCGCGCCGCAACCGCCTGATCAGCGGCTTGTCGCGCGGTGTGCTGGTGGTGGAAGCCGCGGCGCAATCCGGCTCGCTGATCACTGCCCGTACCGCCCTGGAACAAGGGCGCGAAGTGTTCGCCATACCCGGCTCGATTCATTCCCCGCTGTCCAAGGGCTGCCATGACTTGATCAGGCAAGGCGCGAAGCTGGTTGAATCGGCACAGGATGTGCTGGAGGAATTCGGCGCATGGAGCAGGCCTGCTGCAAACACCTTGGCCGCAACCGATAAACCGTCGTCGCAATCCGATCCGCTCCTGACAGCCATGGGTTTCGATCCCGTGCATATCGATGTGCTGGCATGCACGCTGAGCAGAAGTATCGCGAGCCTTAGCAGCGAGCTGTTGCAAATGGAATTGGCCGGCCTGGTGGAGATGCTGCCGGGCGGGATATACAGGCGTCTGATCTGAAGAAATAGGCAGGCAGATAAGTCGTAGCGCATTCAGATAACGCACTCGGATCAACGAAGCAGCAGCCCGTAATTTTTGTATTCATGCACTCAGGCTTTGTCGTTTTTTTCATTGTCTGGCATAACCGGCCATAAAGCTGGCAAATCGTTTACGCGTTTTTGCATTTACGTGTTGCGAAACGGATTTATCGCTTGTGTGCCGCTAGGCTTACGGCTACATTACGCAAATGTTTGATGTCCTTGTTTATCTCTACGAGACTTACCAGCAATCAGATGCCTGCCCTGATGGTGAGGCGTTAGTGAAAAAGCTATCGTCCATCGGTTTCGAAGAAGATGAAATTTCCAGGGCTATGGATTGGCTGAAAGATCTGACTCAGGCGGCCCAGGGTCTTTCTGCTGCGACTGGTGAGCAGGCGAGCGGATTCCGCATTTATGCCGATCAGGAAGCGCGGGTTCTGGGCAGCGCCGTGATCGGTTTCATCCATTTCCTCGAACTGGCCAACGTGCTGAGTCCCGCGCAGCGGGAAGTCGTGATCGAGAGAGCGCTGGCTGCCAGCGATAACCAGATCTCCCTGGAAAAATTCAAGGTCATCGTCCTGATCGTGTTCTGGAGCCAGGGCAAGGAACCGGACAGCCTGGTTATCGACGAACTGTTCCTGGATAGCGAAGAGCCGGAGTCCCGCCTGCTGCATTAAGGACCGGCAATATTCCTTTCTGTTGAAACCAATCCGCTGTCGTCTTTTCTTCCCCATATCGCGCGTCGCTTGCGAATTTTGTCGCAACCCGCTTATCATTGCCCGCAAATGCCTTTTGTTATATTGGCAGCCGGTTTATCTCCCTGCAATTGTTGCTCGCTCTGTCATAAAGCTGTCTGAATAAGCGATGCCGCCTTGCAGGCTGCATCAATGGCCGCATATCGGAGGTGCCACTGCCCCAAAGGCTGTTGGCTCGCCTCAATAACAATAGCGGCAGGCTCAACCTATTACCGAGCAATAGCTCATTACGGACACTTTTATGACCAAAACTCTCATCATCGCCGAGAAACCTTCTGTCGCGAACGATATCGCGAAGGCACTGGGCGGCTTTACCAAGCACGATGAGTATTTCGAATCCGACGACTATGTATTGTCATCGGCTGTCGGCCATCTGGTGGAAATTGCCGCGCCGGAAGAATATGAAGTCAAGCGCGGGAAATGGTCGTTTGCCAATCTGCCCGTCATCCCGCCGCATTTCGACCTGCAGCCCATTGCCAAGAGCGAGTCGCGCCTGAAGGTGCTGAACAAGTTGATCAAGCGCAAGGATGTCAGCGCACTGATCAACGCCTGCGACGCCGGGCGCGAAGGTGAGTTGATCTTCCGCCTGATCGTGCAATATGCCAAGGCCAAGCAGCCGATCAAGCGCCTGTGGCTGCAATCGATGACCCCTGCGGCCATCCGCGATGCCTTCGGCAATCTGCGCGAAGACCAGGAAATGCTGCCGCTGGCCGATGCGGCCCGTTGCCGCAGCGAATCCGACTGGCTGGTCGGTATCAATGGCACGCGCGCCATGACCGCCTTCAACTCCAAGGAAGGCGGCTTCTACCTGACCACGGTCGGTCGTGTGCAGACACCGACCTTATCCATCGTGGTGGACCGTGAAGAGAAGATCAAGAAATTCGTGTCGCGCGACTATTGGGAAGTGCGCGCCGAATTCGTGTGTGCCGCCGGCATCTATGAAGGTCGCTGGCTGGACACCAAGTTCAAGAAGGATGAAACCGATCCGGAAAAACGTGCGGAACGTTTGTGGAGCAAGCCCGCCGCCGAGTCCATCGTCGCGGCCTGTCGCGGCAAGCAAGGTATCGTCACGGAAGAGTCCAAGCCGACCACGTCGATGGCGCCGGCCCTGTTCGACCTGACCAGCCTGCAGCGCGAAGCCAATGCGCGTTTCGGCTTTTCCGCCAAGAATACGCTGGCCCTGGCGCAGGCGCTGTACGAGCGCCACAAGGTGCTGACTTATCCTCGTACCGATTCCCGCCATTTGCCGGAAGACTATATCGCGACCGTGCAGCAGACCATGGATGCGCTGGGCGAGAACAATAACTATCAGAAGTTCAGCGCCAAGATCCTGAACAGCAACTGGGTCAAGCCGAACAAGCGCATTTTCGACAATACGAAAGTCAGCGATCACTTTGCCATCATCCCGACCACCCAGGTGCCGAAAAGCCTGTCCGAACCGGAGCAGAAGCTTTATGACATGGTGGTGCGCCGTTTCCTGGCAATTTTTTATCCGGCGGCCGAATACCAGGTAACCACCCGCTTCACCGAAGTGTCGGGCCATCAGTTCAAGACTGAAGGCCGGGTGCTGACCAATCCGGGCTGGCTGGCTGTCTACGGCAAGGATGTTGTCGCTGATAAGGACGCCGAAGACAGCGGCACGCTGGTGCCGGTGGCCAAGGATGAAAAGGTCAAGACCGACAAGGTGGATGTGCATGGGCTGGCCACCAAGCCGCCGGCGCGTTATTCGGAAGCGACCTTGCTGTCGGCGATGGAAGGCGCAGGCAAGCTGCTGGAAGATGAAGGCTTGCGCGATGCCATGGCCGGCAAGGGCCTGGGCACGCCGGCCACGCGCGCCGCCATCATCGAAGGTCTGCTGTCGGAAAAATACCTGGTGCGCGAAGCCAAGGAACTGATCCCGACCGCCAAGGCGTTTCAATTGATGACACTGCTGCGCGGCCTGGGCGTTTCGGAATTGACGGCGCCCGAACTGACCGGAGGCTGGGAATACAAGCTGTCTGAAATGGAAAAAGGCCGCATCAGCCGCGAAGCCTTTATGCGCGAGATTGCGCAGATGACGCAAATCCTGGTCAAGCGCGCCAAGGAATACGACAACGACACCATTCCCGGCGACTATGCGACGCTGAAAACGCCTTGCCCGAATTGCCGCGGCATCGTGAAGGAAAATTATCGCCGCTTCGCCTGCACGCAATGCGATTTTTCGATGAGCAAGACGCCGGGCGGACGCCAGTTCGAAGTGCCGGAAGTCGAAGAGTTGCTGGCCAATCGCACCATCGGCCCGCTGCAGGGCTTCCGCTCCAAGATGGGCCGCCCGTTTGCAGCCATCCTCAAGATTTCGCGCGATGAGGAAAACAATAACTACAAGCTGGAGTTCGATTTCGGCCAGGCCAATGAAGATGACGAGAATGCCGAGCCGGTAGATTTCAGCAATCAGACGCCGCTGGGGCCCTGCCCGAAATGCAGTGGGCAGGTTTATGAAATGGGCCTGGTCTACGTTTGCGAGAATACGGTTGCCAAGCCCAAGGCCTGCGACTTCCGCAGCGGCCGCATCATCCTGCAGCAGGAAATCCTGCCCGAGCAAATGACCAAGCTGCTCAACGAAGGCAAGACCGATCTGTTGCCTGCTTTCGTCTCGCAACGCACCCGCCGTCCGTTCAAGGCTTATCTGGTCAAGGGCAAGGATGGCAAGATAAGTTTCGAGTTCGAAGAACGCAAGACCAAGGCGCCGGCCAAGGCAGCGGCTGCGGAAGAAAATTCAGCGGAAGCGGCGACGGCGCCTGTTGCCAAGAAGGCCGCAGTCAAGAAAACCGCCGCGAAGAAAGCTGCCGTGAAAAAGACGGCACCGACCAAGGTAGCTGCAAAAACGGCCGCCAAAAAAGCAACTGCCAAGAAGGCAGCCACCCGGAAAGCGGCTTAAATAAGCGGCTCACTGATGACAAGGGAGAATTTGATGGAAGAGAAAACGATAGAGGACATCACGCCGGAGCCTCCCAGCACCGATGAATGCAATCTCGCAATGCTGGCGCATCTGCTGGGTATCTTTAGCAGCTTTGTGGGGCCGCTGGTGATCTGGCTGCTTCATCGCAATCGCGACTCGTTCGTGGGCGAGCAGGTGACGGAAGCGCTGAATTTCCAGATCACGATGGCCTTGGCCCTGTTTCTGGGAGGGATGCTCTTTTTCATCCTGATTGGTCTGCTCCTGATCCCTCTCTTGTTGGTGATCAATTTCATTTTATGCATCGTCGGTGCGCTAGCGGCTTCCAAGGGCAAGTCTTATCGTTATCCGTTTGCCTTGCGATTGGTGCGATGAGCATTAACTCCGCGTGATGCTGCGCGGAGTAGGCAGTACTGAGCCGGTTTCGGTTTTGTTCCGCCGGAACTCACTTTCCGCCAGAGGGTCGAATTGACAGACTGTCAGTCGGCGGAGGCCATCATGTCGCACAAACTTGTTACTCTTTTCGGAGCGCTGGCAATCAGCATGGGATTGGCTGCTTGTGACACATCGCCGACGCGCCAGCAGATCGGGACCGGTACCGGTGCAGTGATAGGCGGCGTGGCCGGAAGCGTACTGACGGACGGCAGCACGCTGGGTACGGTGGGCGGTGCCGCTGCAGGCGGCCTGATCGGGCATGAAGTCACCAAGCCCTGATTTCCACTGATCGTTATCGGCGTTTTT
>JAFAGG010000017.1 GCA_023422955.1 Pseudomonadota bacterium
CGCCGCCAAATGCTTTCGACAGTACCGTCGCAATCGCTGCGGTCAGCGTGGTCTTGCCATGGTCAACGTGACCAATCGTGCCCACATTCACGTGCGGCTTCGTCCGCTCAAACTTGCCTTTTGCCATCTTAGACTCCTAACGATTTGATGAGAATGTTCAGGCACGCCGCCCGACTGCCGTTCGATACCAAAAACTAAAATCTATGGTGCCCTTGACGTGGATTGAACACGTGGCCTCTCCCTTACCAAGGGAGTGCTCTACCACTGAGCTACAAGGGCATCTTGTCGTTCGCCGCCCTTTTAAAGGCACGTTCAACCAAAACTGGAGCGGGTGAAGGGAATCGAACCCTCGTCGTAAGCTTGGAAGGCTTCTGCTCTACCATTGAGCTACACCCGCGAAGGCGACTCTTCAGCCACGCTATTCCGCCGCACACATTTTCATGTGGTGGAGAGGGCTGGATTCGAACCAGCGTACTCGTAAGAGGGCAGATTTACAGTCTGCTGCCATTAACCACTCGGCCACCTCTCCGCAGGGAACCCCAAACTATATATGGTCGACTTATCTTTGTCAACGAGGAAAATGCATGCCGCACAGAGAATTTTATCGGCCTTATTTCCGCCCTATTTTCGCAAAAAATGCGGAAAACGCGTTTTAACTATTTTTCGC
Source organism: Pseudomonadota bacterium (assembly GCA_023422955.1). Classification (GTDB taxonomy): domain Bacteria; phylum Pseudomonadota; class Gammaproteobacteria; order Burkholderiales; family Burkholderiaceae_D; genus JAEZLB01. Next base: position 668 of record JAFAGG010000017.1, read on the forward strand.
AGAGAAAGAAAGAGCTTGATGCATTTTAGAATCTTGTTTCTCGGGCGGCACGCAGGAAATTATCCAGAATCGGCGTGCAATCCAGCAATTCATCATGCCCCAGGTAATGAAACTCCGGATGCCATTGCAAGCCCATGACAAAGCGCGATTTCCGATACCGGATCGCTTCGATGATGTTGTCGGAGTGGGAATAAGCCTCCACCACCAAGTCGCGCCCCAGATCTTTTACCGCCTGATGATGGATGGAATTCACCAGGGGCGCGGTATGGGTGGGAAACATTTTCGCCAGCGAAGACCCTGGCGGAAAGTGAATTTCATGGCGATGGTTATCGTATAGATCATTGACGTGCTCTATTGCGCTGGGCACATCGGTGGCAATGTCCTGGTACAAGGTGCCGCCAAAAGCCACATTGATCAGCTGGCAACCACGGCAAATGCCCAGAACCGGCTTGCCCGCCTCCACGAATTCATGCAGCAGTTCCAGCTCATAAACATCACGCGCCCGATCGCCACTCCATTCGGGGCGGGTTGGGTCTTCAGAGTAGGTTTGCGGAGAGACGTCGGCCCCGCCTTGCAATACCAGCCCATCAAGATGCTTGGCATAATCGCGCAGCCGGATATTGCTTTTATGCAGTAAGCCATTGTTGTTGACGGTGGGGATCATGAAAACCATGACATCGCGCGTCATTACCCATTGGGCGATGGATTCTTCCAGGTACTGCAAAGTCTTGCTGCGCAAGCCTTTCGCGCCGGACTCCGGATGAAAGATGCGCGCTGACACCCCGATTCTGAGGGTGCGCTGCATAATGCGGCGATTGACGCGCTGGCTCATTGCCTGGCAGCGCGCCTGGATTACGCGCCAGGTCAGCGACCAGGGCGTTTCATTCGGTTTCAGGTAAGCAGAAGGCGTATAACCACGCTCATCTTCGACTTTCTCGGCCGCCTCTTTCTCTACAACTTCGGCTTGTCCTCCGACAATCGGCGTTGCCGTGATCTCAGGGGAATCAACAAGGACGGGAGATGTTTCGGAAGATTCGACAACCGGCACAGAGGATTTTCCGGCGCGGTCAGAAATGTCTGACATAAAATTTCAACGTTCAACGATTAGAAATAAATGAGCAAGGCTCTGAAAACGGTCGGCTGCGGTTCAGGCGGCCCTCAAAACGGCAAAGACGAAGAGACGGCCTTATTTGCCAAAAGCTTGCAGGAAAGGGATTTTGGGGGGTTATTTTAAAGGCTGGCGCGCGAGCGTGCACGCCGGGCAAACAATCTGTTACGCGCAAGCCTCAACAAAAAGCACAGGTGCGCGCCACAATTTCTGCAATACCGAAAGCAATCAATGACCAGATTACCGTTGAGGCAAGCGGCAAGCACAAAGTTTGATTAAGAAAGCGGAACTGAATATCTCCCGGCAAGCGCCCTACTCCCAGCTTGCTCAGGAGATCCGGCAGCAGCGCATAAAACACAAACAGGCCGATAAAGATAGCGAATGCCCAACGGATCATGTGCAACCCTCTCTGATAGTGTTTGCAGTGTTTGCGATCTCCAATGTCGCGATCTTCCTCTCCTCAAGACCAAGCCATTCGGCGCAAGGCCGGCACCCGGCTTCCTAGAACAGCATTCCAATCAGGAGCACCAGCAATGACAGCAGAATAGTCGAGGCAAAGGGCAGAAAAACCGGTCTGCCCATGAAAGTGAACCTTATATCTCCCGGCAATTTCCCCACACCCAGCTTGTGCAGCCACGGAAGCAGCGCAGAGAACAGCACCAATGCCACAAAGATGCTCAAGAACCAGCGAAACATCGGCGCCTCTCGTGTTAGGTGAACATTCATTGTACCTGCAGCACCTCATCGCTCGCCCCTGCGGATGCGGCGGCAACTTTGTTGCCTCGGCTTACAAGCGGTGAGAGCGATCGGCGCGCACAAAATGTGTCGGCAGAGCGGCATCCTTGCCCACCACCAGCACCTTGAACAACTCGCCCATTTCTGCGGGAGAGGTCAGGCGCTGTACCGCATTTGTCATGGGCAAGTAGCGTGCCAAATCTTCCGGCGAAGTGCGCATCAGCACATCGGCTAAGCCGGCATCCAGCAGGAAGGAGGCTTGGCTGGCATAAGTCAGCACTTCCAGCCCGCCTGCCACAGCAGCCTGCGCCATGGCACTGAAATCCACATGCGAGGTCACATCCTGCAAGCCCGGCAGGTAAAACGCATCATCGTGAGAATGATGGCGGTAATGGCACATCAAGGTGCCGCGCACGCGCTGCGACAAATAATATTCGTGCGCAGGAAAGCCATAATCGATCAGAATTGCCGCGACACCTTTTCCGTATTGCCTGTGTCCGGCATCGAACATGGCAGCCAGCGAATGCATGAAGGCAATGGCTTGCGGATGCACTTCCGTCAGATAACCGACCGGCAAACTTTCCGCCTCGGGAATCTGGCTCAACAACTCGTCATCGCAATCCCGGTCTTCATAAGACCACCCTTGCTCCGACAGGCTGACGCCGCGCTCTTTCCATCCCTGTTCCGTCTTGACCACCAGGTTGACCGGCATCGCATCAAGCACTTCATTGCCGACCACCACGCCGCAAAACGCCGGCGGCAACTGGTCCAGCCACTGCACCTGCGGAAAATCGCCGAGCATTTCCTGCTGGCGCGCACGCAACTCGCCGGACAGATCGACGATGGCATAACGCCTGACTGGCACACCCATTGCTGCCAGTTCCGTGAGGACATCCCGTGCCAGCTTGCCGGTACCGGCACCGAACTCCATGATTTCCGGCTCGCTTTGGGCCAGCAGTTCGGCTATTGTCCGAGCCAGGGTTTGCCCGAACAAAGGCGTCATTTCCGGGGCGGTTGTAAAATCACCCTCTTTACCCAGCTTGGCCGCGCCACCGCTGTAATAACCCAGCACCGGCGCATACAAGACCAGCTCCATGAATCGCGCAAACGAAATCCAGCCGCCCTGTTTGCGAATCTCGTCGGAAATCAGGCCCTGCAAGGCATGCGATGCAGTCAGCGCATCAGGGGAAGGTTGAGGCAGGTGGAGTTGCATAAACGGTATTGTATTGAATTCGGCGAACAGCCATTAATGGTAAAGCACAAGATAAACACGACACACATAACCAAACTCGATCATTCCATGTCCCCTCAACCCAATATTGCCCTGGTAACCGATGCCGACATGCCCATAGGGCGTGCGATCGTGCTCGGCCTGACGCGGGCGGGCTGGCGAGTGGCCGTGCATTATGGCCGCGATATTCGCGCAGCACAAATCACCGCCGCCGCTGCCGATTATCTGGGTCACAATGCATCGCTCGTTCGCTGCAACCTCACCGATGAAGTGGCCGTGCGTGCGATGCTGCACGACTTGCAGGAAAGAATCGGGCGCGTGAATTGCGTCGTCAACTATGGCGCGCTGACCGAATTTGACAATGCGGCCACATTTTGCGCGACGCGCCTGGACGCGCACATGGCTTCGCATTTAACCGGCCCCGTGATTCTTGCGCGTGCGCTGCATGCGATGACGCCGGCCAACCAGCACTCCGTGGTGATCAACCTGATCGACCAGAAACTGCAGCAACTGCAGCCCGATTTCCTGTCCTACACGCTATCCCATGCCGCGCTGCAAACCGCGACTACGCTGCTGGCCCAGGCGCTGGCGCCGCGCACCCGCGTAGTCGGCATCGCCTGCGATTTGCTGCCGCGCTCGGGCAATGTGCAGGGGCCGCTATATGCGGTGGGAAGCAAACAAAGCTTTAATCACGCCTCGCTAAGCGATATGATTGCGGCCGTGCGCTTTGCCGCAGAATCGTCAGCCGTCACCGGCAGCCTGTTGCTGGTGAATGGCGGACAACATTTAGTTCCTGCGCAGCCCGCCGCTGCGCATCGCCTTTCCTGATTCTATGTTCTCCTTCCTGTCACACCCGGAATTAAAAGATTGCCGTCGCCTGTTCCTGCGCAACTATGAAGTGCGCATGAATATCGGCGTGTTCGACTCTGAAAAGAAAGGAGAACAGCGCGTACTGATCAATGTCGATCTGTTCATTCCGCTGTCCGTGTCCACGCCCCGCGAAGACCATCTGCGCGAAGTGGTAGATTACAACTTCATGCGCGACACCATCGCCCAACGCATGAAAGAAGGCCATATCCATTTGCAGGAAACGCTGTGCGACGACCTGGCAACGGCGATGCTCGCTAATTCCAAGGTCAGAGCCGTGCGCATTTCCTCCGAAAAGACCGATGCCTATGCCGATTGCGAATCGGTCGGCGTTGAAGTGTTCCGCATCAAGGGCGCGTGAGCGCGAACCCGCCGCCCCCTATCAGGAATCAGGAATCCGTCATGCTCGATACCAATATCGCTAACGCCGCTCAATCGCCCTCCGCCAGGCAGGCGGAAAAGGTCGCTTACGAAAACAACAAGCTGCACAAGCGCCTGTGCCGCCAAGTAGGCCAGGCCATCGGCGACTACAACATGATCGAAGACGGCGACAAGGTGATGGTGTGCCTGTCGGGCGGCAAGGACAGCTACGCCTTGCTCGATATATTGCTCACGCTGCGCGAACGTGCGCCGATTCATTTCGATATCGTCGCCGTCAATCTCGACCAGAAGCAGCCGAATTTCCCGGCGCATATCCTGCCGGAATACCTGAACAAGCTGGGCGTGCCCTTCCATATCGAGAACCAGGATACCTACAGCATCGTCAAGCGCGTGATCCCCGAAGGGAAAACCACCTGCTCGCTGTGCTCGCGCCTGCGCCGCGGCATTTTGTACCGGGTGGCGAGCGAGCTGGGCGCGACCAAGATCGCGCTCGGCCATCATCGCGACGACATCATGGAAACCTTTTTCCTGAACATGTTCTTCGCCGCGAAGTTGAAGGGCATGCCGCCCAAGCTGCAATCCGACGATGGCAAGCATGTGGTGATCCGGCCGCTCGCATATGTAAAAGAAGAAGATACCGAGCGCTACGCCCAAGTCAAGCAATTCCCCATCATTCCCTGCGATCTGTGCGGCAGCCAGGAAAACCTGCAGCGCAAGCAGATCAAGGCCATGCTGCGCGACTGGGAGAAAAAACATCCGGGCCGCGTCGAAAGCACCTTTGCTGCGCTGTCCACCGTGGTGCCTTCGCACCTGATGGATCGCACGCTGTTCAACTTTAGCGAACTGCAGGCGACCGGGCAGGCATCACAGAATGGCGACATCGCGTTTGACGAAGAACCCTGCTCCACTCCGACGATTTCCAATATCATCCCGCTGCAGCGCCAGCTCGATGGTGATGAATAGCCGCGTATCAGTTTCATCGCAAGCGCCGAATTTTCATTGATCTGCGGCATTGGGCGGTAGCACGCGCATGCTAGAATTTTTTCAACTTTTCCTGTTGAATACCTTATGAACGTTGTCATCCTCGCCGCCGGCATGGGCAAACGCATGCAGTCTGCCCTGCCCAAAGTCTTGCATCCGCTGGCCGGCAAACCGCTGCTCTCCCACGTGGTCGATACCGCGCGCGAACTGTCACCTTCGTGCCTGTGCGTGGTTTATGGCCATGGCGGCGAACAAGTGCCGCAGCGCCTGCAGTCCGACGACCTGCATTTCGTCAAGCAGGTGCCGCAACTCGGCACCGGCCATGCAGTGATGCAGGCGGTGCCGCATCTGGATGACGATGTGCCGACGCTGATTCTGTATGGCGATGTGCCGCTGACCACCAGCGCCACCTTGAAAAGCCTGCTGCAAAGCGCGGGACACGACAAGCTCGCCATCCTCACCGTCACGCTGGACGATCCGAGCGGTTATGGCCGCATCGTGCGCGAAGGCGGGCAGATCGTTCGCATCGTCGAGCAAAAGGATGCCAGCGAGCAGGAGCGTCGCATCAATGAAATCAACACCGGCATCATGGTGGTGCCCACGCGCCAGCTCAAGCAATGGCTGGCCACGCTGTCGAACGATAACGCGCAGAAGGAGTATTACCTGACCGATATCGTCGCGCGCGCGGTGGCGGAGAATGTGGCGGTTGCCTCGGCCCAGCCGTCCGCCGTGTCGGAAACCCTGGGCGTCAACAGCAAGGTGCAGCTCGCCGAACTGGAGCGCATCCATCAGCGCAATATCGCTTACCGCCTGCTGGAGCAGGGTGTGACGCTGGCCGATCCTGAACGCATCGATGTGCGCGGCAATCTGGTTTGCGGGCGAGATGTGACGATCGATGTCGGTTGCGTATTCGAAGGCGAGGTGGAAATCGGCGAAGGCGCGTCTATCGGCCCCTATTGCGTGATTCGCAATGCGCGTATCGCAGCCGGTGTGCAGATTCGTCCTTTCTGCGTGATCGACGAAGCCTCGGTCGGCGCGCAATCGCAGATCGGTCCCTTCTCGCGCCTGCGCCCCGGCGCGGAACTGGCGAACGATGTCCATATCGGCAATTTCGTCGAAATAAAAAATGCGCAGATCGGCCAGAGCAGCAAGGCCAATCACCTGGCTTACATCGGCGATTCGACCGTGGGCGCGCGCGTGAATGTGGGCGCCGGATCGATCACCTGCAATTACGATGGCGCGAACAAGTGGCGCACCATCATCGAAGACGATGCCTTTATCGGCACCGATTGCCAGTTGATCGCGCCCGTTACCGTAGGCAAAGGCGCTACGCTGGGCGCTGGCACCACCCTCTCCAAGGATGCCCCGGCCGGCAAGCTGACGATTTCGCGCGTCAAGCAAATGACGCTCGACGGCTGGCAGCGCCCGGTGAAGAAAAAAGCCGAATGAGACCAACAAGCCGCCGATTCATCGGCGGTTTTTTTCGCTCAGTCTGGCTGGCTGCCAAGCCGATAGCAGGAAGAAGTCCGTCACCTCTGCGAATTGTTCAGTCATGCGCGAACATCTATCGCATCGGTCGCGTGTGATGCATGAGCCAACATGGCTGGCATCGAGGTGCCCGCCCTACCGCACCGGCACAAAAGGCTGGAACTTGCTGCGCCGCGTGGAAAAGAAAGTGCGCACGTTGCGCACGTTGGCATGCGCGGTGAATACCCGGTGGGCGAAGTCGTGATAATCATCCAGGTCGCGCAATTGCACCAGCAGGATGAAGTCCGGCCCCGGCGACACGCGATAGCATTGCGTGACCGCCTGCTCGGCGGCGACCAGCGCTTCGAAGGCATCCTGCTTTTCCACCGTTTGCACATCCAGCGTGATTTCCACGATGGCGGTCACGCCCACCCCCAGCTTTACCGGGTCCACCAGCGCAATTTCGCGCTCGATCAAACCCGCCTCCCGCAGACGCCTGACTCGCCGCAAACAGGTCGGCGCTGAAACATGTACCTTGGCAGCAAGTTCATTGTTGGCAAGCGAGGCATCACGCTGCAGCAATTCCAGTATCCGGCGGTCAAGATCGTCCAGTTCAGGCAAGGACTTATCCATATATCACCCTCACAAAATGAAATAAAATTTCATGGCAATATATCATTGAAATAAAAATTCATTTTAATCACAAATAAGAAAGCATATTTCAAAGCTCCTACTCTAAGATACTTTCATCGTGAATGTTCAGGGAAGGAAATTCTATGTGCGGCATCGTCGGTGCAGTCTCCAAACGCAATATCACCTCGATTCTGGTGGAGGGCTTGAAACGCCTGGAATACCGCGGCTATGACTCCTGCGGCGTCGCCCTGCATGTAAAAGGACAGTTGCAGCGCACCCGTAGCACGTCCCGCGTGCAAGACTTGGAGACGCAGGTACGCGAAGCCGACCTTTCCGGCTACACCGGCATTGCCCATACCCGCTGGGCCACGCACGGCGCGCCGGTTTCCCATAATGCCCACCCGCACTTTTCCCGCGAACGCATCGCACTGGTGCATAACGGCATCATCGAAAACCACGATGAACTGCGCGCAGAATTGCAGGCGCTGGGCTATGTATTCGAAAGCCAGACCGACACCGAAGTGATCGCCCACTTGATCGATCACCTTTATACCGGCGACTTGTTCGATGCGGTACAGACTGCGCTCAAGCGCCTGAGCGGCGCGTATGCGATCGCCGTATTCTGCCGCGACGAACCGCACCGCGTGGTCGGCGCCCGCCAGGGTTCGCCACTGGTGCTGGGCGTGGGCGACGGTGAAAACTTCCTGGCCTCGGACGCGATGGCGCTGGCCGGCGTGACCGATCAGATCATTTACCTGGAAGACGGCGATGTGGTGGACCTGCAGGTGCAGCGCTACTGGATCACGGACCAGGATGGCAAGGCAGTGGAGCGCGAAGTGCGCACAGTGCAGGCACACACGGCCGCCGCCGAACTCGGCCCTTACCGCCATTACATGCAGAAGGAAATCTTCGAACAACCGCGCGCCGTGGCCGATACGCTGGGCACCGTGGCCAACATCATGCCGGAAATTTTCGGCGACGATGCGCACCGCATTTTCAAGAAAACCGATTCCCTGCTGATCCTTGCTTGCGGCACCAGCTATTACGCCGGCCTGACGGCCAAGTACTGGATCGAATCCATCGCCAAGATTCCGGTGAATGTGGAGATCGCCAGCGAATACCGCTATCGCGACAGCGTGCCCAATCCGAATGCATTGGTGGTGACGATTTCGCAAAGCGGCGAAACCGCCGACACGCTGGCCGCCTTGAAACATGCGCGCAGCCAGGGCATGGATTGCACGCTGACCATCTGCAACGTCGCCACCAGTGCGATGGTGCGTGAATGCGTGCTCAAATACATCACTCATGCCGGCGTGGAAGTCGGCGTCGCCTCCACCAAGGCGTTTACCACGCAACTTACAGCGCTGTTCCTGCTGGCGCTGGTACTGGCGCAGACCAAGGGACGCTTGACCGAAGAACAGGAAGCCGAGCATCTGAAAGCGCTGCGCCACCTGCCGCAGGCGCTCAACTCGGTGCTGGCGCTGGAGCCGCACATCATCGCCTGGGCCGAAGAATTCGCGCGCAAGGAAAATGCGCTATTCCTGGGCCGCGGCATGCATTACCCGATTGCCCTTGAAGGCGCACTGAAGCTGAAAGAGATTTCCTACATCCACGCTGAAGCCTATCCCGCCGGCGAACTCAAGCATGGTCCGCTAGCGCTGGTGACCGAAGAAATGCCAGTCGTCACCGTCGCACCCAAGGATTCGCTAATCGAAAAACTCAAGTCCAACATGCAGGAAGTGCGCGCCCGCGGCGGCGAGCTCTACGTGTTTGCCGACGCCGATTCGCAGATCGGCCCCAGCGAAGGCGTACATGTGATCCGCCTGCCGGAACACTACGGCCTGCTGTCCCCCATCCTGCACGTCGTGCCGCTGCAGCTGCTGGCTTATCACACCGCTGTAGCACGCGGCACCGACGTGGACAAGCCCAGGAACCTGGCCAAGTCCGTGACGGTGGAATGAAAGACAGGCTAAAATTCATACCGCTCCCGACCGCAAGGAATAAAATCCTCCGAAAAGAGCGTTACCCGTTTTATTAAAATTGCATGAAAACTCCCTGAACCCGGCTCAGTCCGTCGGGCAGGGAAACAGGGGTGAGTTACAGAATCCCCAAAAGCCGCCCAGGAATTAAGTACGCTCTTCCCTCGCTATACGATCTTCGGCGCACACCTGGCGACTTCCTGCCAGATCCGCAATGCCGTCCAGAGAAATGATTACACCTCCCATTCAAAGCCGATTGCGCTTTCGGCCACACGGCAAACGCGACGTACGGCTGCTGCAGCGAAAAGCACTCTCCCTTACCAACCGGCGACCACAGGAGCTTGAGCGATGAGCCTCTTTCGCACCAAGGACATCGATGCCATGCTTGCCGTGGCGCGCAACGATGGCCTGAAAAAGGTACTCGGTCCCGCGGACCTGGTGATGCTGGGCATCGGCGCCATTGTGGGTACCGGCATTTTCGTACTGACCGGCACCGGCGCGCTGACGGCCGGCCCGGCGCTGACGCTGTCCTTTCTGATCGCGGCAATTGCCTGCGGCTTTGCCGCGCTGTGTTATGCCGAATTCGCCTCGACCATCCCGGTCTCGGGGTCGGTCTATACCTATAGCTATGCCACGCTGGGTGAAATCGTCGCGTGGATCATAGGCTGGGACCTGCTGCTGGAATATGGGTTAGCCACATCGGCGGTGTCGGTCGGATGGTCAGGATATTTCCAGTCGCTGCTGGCCGGTTTCGGCCTGAGCCTGCCGACAGCGCTCACGGCGGCGCCGAGGACGGTACCCGGCGTCGATACGGTGCTGAACCTGCCGGCATTCCTGGTCATGATGGTGATCACCTGGGTGGTGTCGCACGGCGTGCGCGAATCCGCGCGAATCAACAACCTGATGGTGGTCATCAAGATCAGCGTGGTACTGCTGTTCATCGCGGTGGGCATGTGGCACGTGGAACCCGCCAACTGGAAGCCCTTTGCGCCCTTCGGCACTACCGGCATTTTCAACGCAGCCGCACTGGTGTTCTTTGCCTTCATCGGCTTTGATGCCGTCACCTCGGCCGCCGAGGAAGTGCGCAATCCTCGCCGCGATCTGCCTATCGGCATCATCGGCTCCTTGATCGTCTGCGCAGTGCTGTACGTGACCGTGGCAGCGATCATGACGGGCATCGTACCGTTTACCAAATTCGAGGGCGTGGACCATCCAGTTTCGCTGGCGCTGCAGTATGCGGGCGAAACCTGGGTCGCGGGCTTCGTGGATGTCGGGGCCATTGTCGGCATGGGCACGGTCATCTTGGTGATGACCTTTGCGCAGACCCGCGTCATCTTTGCGATGTCGCGCGATGGCCTGCTGCCGGCGCGGCTCTCTACCGTGCACAAGGTCCATGCCACGCCCTACTTTGCCACCTGGACGGTGGGCATAGTGTTTGCGACGATTGCCGCCTTCGTGCCGCTGAATGTGCTGGCCGAGCTGATCAACATCGGCACGCTGGCCGCCTTCACGCTGATTTCGATTGCGGTACTGGTGTTGCGCCGCACGCGTCCGAATCTGCCGCGAGGATTCCGCTGTCCCGGCGGCCCGCTGGTGCCGCTACTGTCGGTGGCTTTCTGCGTGTTCCTGATGGCGCATCTGCAGGCGAGGACCTGGATAGCGTTCCTGGTCTGGATGACGCTGGGACTGGCGATCTACTTCCTGTATGCCCGGCGCAATGCGGTGTTGCACAACCAGGGCGGTTGACGCTGCCCGGCGAGCTGGGCATGTCCCGAAAATACTGCTGTCCTACTCGTCCTCATCGCCCCAAAGCTTTTGGTAGAGGGCAAGCAGCGTGGTATTGACGAGCACCAGGAGAGGAAGAATATAGGGGCCGACCTCCCAGAAGGACACCAGAGGATTGACGGTTGCCGCCATCGGATCGCTGACGACCTGCCGGAAACTATCGTTGAGCATCACGACGACAAAGATCGCTCCAAAGGCCGGGATCAGCACCCATTTGTGGCTGGTCGTATAAGCGACATACAGGCTATGCAGGACGGCACATGCCAGCAGCGCGGGCAGTATCGGACCTTCAAAATAAGCGACGGCGCCCAGGATAGGCCACACAATTAAAAACATTCCGAGCCTCTGAATAACATATTCGTTTTGTTAACTTGAAAAACGCTAATGTAACGAACGCCATGAAAATTGCCTAGCGCATCAGGCTACTGGCAGGCGCTGCTGCTTCAGGAAGTGAGTCAAGTGAATCGGCGGCGCGAGCATCATGCGCGTGAAGTACGAGTCGACGGGAGAGGAATTCGTTCAGTCACCCATGACAGGCAAAGGCAGGCACCTCGCAAGGGTGTTGCAATGGCAGGATGAAAATCGGCCTGGTCAGGCGGGAATTGCCCAAACCGTTTGAAAAAGTGATGTAATCTTCGCTGACGGTTCGTGCTGCGAATAATGAAAACTCTCAGGCACACGGAGCAAGGTGTCCTGCCCGATTGAAGCCGTCATGTAGTCGATCCCTATCCCGGACTTGCTGCTTTACTTTTTCTTTCCCTGTTAAAGGAATTTCCGTGCTGATGACCGCCATCTACCTGATCGCCATCACTGCCGAGGCGATGTCCGGAGCGCTGGCGGCTGGCCGGCGGAACATGGATATCTTCGGCGTGGTCGTCATCGCGTTTGTCACGGCGCTGGGCGGCGGCACCATTCGCGACGTGGTGCTGGGCCACTTCCCCATCGTCTGGACTCAGCATCCGGAATACATTTATCTGGTCGTAGGCGCCGGCCTGGCCACCACCTTGATCGCCCGCCACATGCATCATCTGAAGCGCTCGTTTCTCGTGCTGGATGCAATGGGATTGGTGGCATTCTCGCTCATAGGATGCAATGTCGCCCTGGAGATGGACTACCCCACCGCCGTGGTCATCATGTCCGGCATGATGACCGGCATCTGCGGCGGCATCCTGCGCGATGTGCTGTGCAACCAGGTGCCGGTGGTATTTCGCAAAGAACTCTATGCCATCGTCTCGCTGATTGTGTGCCTGCTTTTCCTGGGGCTGGGCGTGCTGGGGGTTAATGCCCAGCTCAATACCCTGATCTCCTTTGCCGCAGGACTGAGCTTGCGCTTGCTGGCAATATGGCGCGGCTGGCAGTTGCCGACCTTTTCCTACCAGAGCCGCTGGTGACTAACCGGGCAAACCTGTCAGGCCCGGCGTTGCAGCGCCGCTAGGGCCGGGTGTGCGGGCCACATTCATGATCCAGCACACCATGACGAAGTAGCCGATGAGCGTCGTGAGCTCCACTATTCCCGCCGGTCCAAAACGGGCAAGCGCCTCCGCATAGCTTGCATCGCTGACGCCGTTCCTGCGCATCAGTTCGCTGGCAAAGTCCACCGCGCAAGCTTCGCTGGCGGGCAGTCCCTGCGGCCGTCTGCCCGCGGCCAGCGCTTCGATCGCTTCCGCAGGAATACCCGCCTTGACGGCCAAGGGCGCATGCGTCTGCCATTCAAACTGGTTCCCCGTTTCCCGCGCAACCACGCAAATGACCAGTTCGCGCACGCTGTCCGGCAGCGTGCCATCGAAGCGCAGCGCTTCGCCGGTCTTGCCGATCCGCTCCATCAGTGCCGGTGTTTGCAGCAAAGGGACGAAGGGGCCGAAGATGGCCTTGCGCGGACCGTTGATGATGGCATCCGCCGCTGCGCGTTGCGCGTCGTTCATGGCATCGCGCCTAGGAAGTGGCAAACGCTCGGAGGTCGATGCGCCAAAGCCCTGCGGGCTGCCTTTGGAATCGTTAGGGTTATCCATTCATGCTCCTTGGTGAGAAGTGTCGCGATGCAGTGTTTGCCACAGGTAGAAAGCGCTTGATAACAGACCGACGGTCGACAGCGCCAGGGTCGCGTTCAGGGCTGTCGCATACTCGACAGTGAAACGGCCAATCGCAATGGAGGCAAGCGGTCCCATCAATTGTCCTAACGCGAAGCCGGCCGTCATGCGTCCCAGGATCACGGTGGCATTGCCGGGCGCACGGGAGCGGGCCTCCTGCATACCCACCATCGTGATCACCATGAAGGTGCTGCCGACCAGCAAGGCCGCGATCGCCACGCCTGCCAATGACGCCCAGATAATGGGCAGCAATACGCCTATCGCCATGATGACATGACAGGCAGCCCACACCTTCAGGCGATTCGTTTTCCCCAGCCGCCAGGCAGCCGCAAGCGTGGACAAGGCCGCAGCAATCCCGAACAGAGGCCAGGCCAGACCGAATACCTGCGGATCGTCCACCAACTGCCGGGCCAGTTCAGGCAGATAAGTCGCCGGCAAGATGTAGCCGAAGCCGAACAGGCTGTAACAGGCAATCAGGCCGCTGGTACCAGATGTGGCCGTAGGCATGGAGCGTGACGATGCTGACGCACCGGTGCCGACAAACGGGGCTGGCAAGCGCCAGCTTACGGCGAGAGCAAGCAGCACGGCTAGCGCTGCAAACAAGGCCAGTTCCGTCCACATTTCCGTCGAGGAAACTCCCGGCCCGGCGACGACAAGGCAAAACATTCCCGTCGCCGCAATGCCAAGCCCGACCCCGGCGAAAATGAATCCCGCCAGCTTGGGACGACCCAAAGCGGCCAGCCAGCCCAGGCCCCATGCGCTGGTGGCAACCAGGCTCCACGCACTCATCACGCCGGCCAGAAAGCGCAGGATGGACCAGGACACCAGCGACGAAGTCCATCCAACAGCCGCCGTGACTGCAACGGTGCAGATCAGGCCTATGGCGAGCAGCGTCGCGGATTTCACCCTGATTCGCGCTGCCAGCAAGGCGCCGAGCAGATAGCCGAGGTAATTGCCGGCCGCAAGCAAGGCACCCGCTTCGCTGTCGAGCAGGCCGTCCCGGACCATCAGCGGAAAAAGCGGCGTGAAGGCAAAACGGCCAACGCCCATGGCCACCGCCAGGGAAAGCATGGCGGCCACGCAGACCAGCATCGCAACCCGACCCGGGCTGGCCGATGCCGCAAGTGCGGACGGTGTCATGGACTTATCAGGGCCTGATTTCATGTCTGCTCATCATCGCTGAATTTTCACTGCCTTTCGCTCATGAGCCTCATCGGACCAGCGATTTGGAATCCCGGCCAGGCTTTGCTGAAGCTCACGACAAGCCTGATGGATATGCTTTATCTATTGCAACCAGGAGCCGCCGTCCGCCCAACGGAACCGACTGGAAGGCAGAATGATCCCATATCCAGCATCCCTCTTCTTTCTCAGCGTCTTATCTTTATCTTGCCTCAGCGAATAGGCGCAGCGCATGAACCCGTATCGGAGCATCCATGAAAACGGAAAAGGAAAAAATGCTGGCCGGGGAGCTTTATGATCCTTTCGATCCTCAGCTGGTGAGCGAACGGGAACGCGCCCGCTCGTTGAGCCAACGCCTCAATGCCACGCAGGAATCGGATGCGGAAGAAAGGCGCCGCATCCTGGTGGAATTGTTTGGCAGCGGCGGCGAGACGGCATGGATGCAGCCGCCTTTTTACTGCGACTATGGCTGCAATATTCATCTCGGCAAACGGGTGTTTTTCAATTTCAACTGCACTGTGCTCGACGTGTGCGAGGTGCGCATCGGCGACTACACCCTGTTCGGACCGGGCGTGCAGATCCTGACGCCGCTGCATCCGCTGGACGCCAAATTGCGCCGCTCGCAGGAAAATGGCAAGCCGATCGAGATCGGATCGGATGTGTGGGTAGGCGGCGGCGCGCTGATACTGGCGGGCGTGCGCATCGGTTCGCGCAGCGTGATTGGCGCCGGCAGCGTCGTGACGCGCGACATCCCGGATGATGTGCTGGCGTTCGGCAATCCCTGCCGGGTGGTGCGCAACATTTAGCGCCGCGCTACTTGCAGGATGACGGGAAGCGCGGCGCAGGGCAGGAAGATCAGGAACAGCGGCCGGCCAGAAGCTCCGGCATTTTATTGAGACGAATAACATATCGCTCCGGCATATTTAATATATTTGACACCTCTTATTGAACGCGGCACAGTAACTCCTTTTTCGTCCGCTGTTCTGAGGAGATATCCTGATGCCCACCTACCGTTCCCATACCACCACCCAAGGCCGCAACATGGCGGGTGCCCGCGCCTTGTGGCGCGCGACCGGCATGAAGGATGGCGACTTCGACAAGCCCATTATCGCCGTGGTCAATTCGTTTACGCAGTTCGTGCCGGGCCACGTGCATCTGAAGGACCTGGGACAACTGGTGGCGCGCGAAATCGAAGCGTCCGGCGGCGTCGCCAAGGAATTCAACACCATCGCCGTGGACGACGGCATCGCAATGGGCCATGGCGGCATGCTGTATTCGCTGCCGTCGCGCGACCTGATCGCCGACTCGGTCGAATACATGGTCAATGCGCACTGCGCCGACGCGATGGTGTGCATCTCGAACTGCGACAAGATCACGCCGGGCAAGCTGAAGGCGGCGATGCGCCTCAACATTCCCGTGGTGTTCGTTTCCGGCGGCCCGATGGAAGCAGGCAAGGTAGTCAAGGTCGTCAACAATGACAAGAAGATCATCAAGCTGGACCTGATCGACGCAATGATCAAGGCTGGCGACTCCAGCGTTTCCGATGCCGACGTGCTGGAAGCCGAGCGCTCCGCTTGCCCGACCTGCGGTTCCTGCTCCGGCATGTTCACCGCCAATTCGATGAACTGTCTGACCGAAGCGCTGGGCCTTTCGCTGCCCGGCAACGGCACCGTCCTGGCAACGCACTCGGACCGCAAGGAACTCTTCCTGCGCGCCGGCCGCCTGATCGTGGAACTGGCCAAGCGCCACTATGAGCAGGACGATTATTCGGTACTGCCGCGCTCGATCGCCACCAAGGCCGCTTTCGAAAACGCGATGGCGCTGGATGTGTCCATGGGCGGCTCCACCAACACGGTCTTGCACCTGCTGGCGGCCGCGCATGAAGCCAACGTGGAATTCACGATGGCCGACATCGACCGCATCTCGCGCAAAGTGCCCTGCCTGTGCAAGGTTGCGCCGATGACGGACAAGTTTCATATCGAAGACGTGCACCGCGCCGGCGGCATCATTTCCATCCTGGGCGAGCTGGCCCGTGCCGGCCTGCTGGATACCTCGCTGCCGACCGTGCATAGCAAGACCATGGGCGAAGCGATCGAGAAATTCGACATCAAGCGCAGCGACGACCCCGCCGTGCATCAGCTGTTCCGTGCCGCACCCGGCGGCGTGCCGACCCAGGTCGCGTTCTCGCAATCCGAACGTTTTGAAGAGAACGATCTCGACCGCAGCAATGGCTGCATCCGCGATCTTGAACATGCGTATTCGCAGGATGGCGGCCTCGCTGTCCTGTATGGCAACATCGCCGAGAAGGGCTGCATCGTGAAGACGGCCGGCGTGGATGAAAGCATCCTGAAATTCTCCGGCAAGGCGCGCGTGTTCGAAAGCCAGGATGCAGCGGTGGAAGCCATCCTCGGCGATACCGTGCATGAAGGCGATGTGGTCGTGATCCGCTACGAAGGCCCGAAAGGTGGGCCTGGCATGCAAGAGATGCTGTATCCGACCTCTTACATCAAGTCCAAGGGACTGGGCAAAGCCTGCGCGCTGTTCACCGACGGCCGCTTCTCCGGCGGCTCCTCGGGCCTGGTGATCGGCCATGCATCGCCGGAAGCAGCGGAAGGCGGCGCGATCGGTCTGGTGGAGGAAGGCGACATGATAGACATCGACATCCCGGCCCGCACCATCGACCTGCGCGTGTCTGCCGAAGAAATGGCGCATCGCCGCGCGAAGATGGAAGCGCGCGGCGATGATGCCTGGCAACCGGTGAACCGCAAGCGCTACGTGTCGCAGGCGCTGCAAGCCTACGCCGCACTGACCACATCCGCCGACCGCGGCGCGGTGCGCGATCTGTCGCAACTGAAGCGCTAATCCTCGCGTCAATCGGATATCGTGTTCCTGCCTATCGGGAGGACACGATATCCGCTCCTGATCCACTTCCTGCCCGCACTCCGCACGACTCTCCCGCCGCGCTGCCGCCAGATTAGCGCATAAGCCAGGCTCTCAAATTTCAACCTGCGTTCCCAGTTCAACTACGCGATTGGGCGGAATCTTGTAAAAATCCGCCGCATCGCGGGCATTACGGGCCATCGTGGCATACAGCCTCTCGCGCCACAATGCCATGCCGCTGCCGACAGTCACGATGACATTTTGACGAGCGATGAAGAACGATGTCTTCATCAAGTCGAACTCCAGGCCCTGCGCTTTGCACAATTCCAGATCTGCCGGAATATTGCGCTCGTCCTTGAATCCGTAATGGAGATTGACCTGATAAAAATCACTTCCCAGCGATTCAATTTTTACGCGCTGCATTGCGGGAACGTGAGGAATTTCCTCTGAAAACACGGTCAGGAAAACGGTTCTCTGATGAAGAACCTTGTTATGAAGCAGGTTATGCAGCATCGCATGCGGCACGCCATCGCCCGGCGCCCGGAAAAAGAGGGCGGTACCCTCGACACGATGTGGCGACTCGACGAACAGCGAGGTCAGGAAGTCGGGAACAGGAATGACATGCTTTTGCAGATTATTGAATACCAGCTCCCGGCCTTTTTTCCAGGTGAGCATGATCGTCACCAGGATGGCGCTGACCAGCAAGGGCAGCCATCCACCATGCAGAATCTTCAGGGTGGTGGAGGAAAAGAGGACGATATCGATTGCAAAGAAAAATCCTGTCGCGGCGAGGGCAAGCAGCAAGTTGTAATTCCACTGGTAGCGAATGACCAGAAACGTTAGCAGCGTAGTCGTCAGCATGGTCGCGGTGGCGGCAATGCCATATGCGGAAGCCAGCGCGGAAGAGGAACCGAAACTGATGGCGACAAGCATCACCAGCGCCAGCTGCACCCAATTGATGAAGGGAATGTAAATCTGCCCTCTTTCGCGTTCGGAGGTGTAAATCACTTGCAGGCGCGGCAGGAAGCCCAGCGAGATCGCCTGCTGGGTAATGGAAAAAGCTGCCGATATGGTGGCCTGCGAGGCGATGACCGTTGCCATGGTCGACAGCACCACCAGCGGATAAATGCTCCAGTCACCCAGTTGATGAAAGAATGGATTGGCCACCGCGTCGGGCGTGGCAAGCAGCAAGGCGCCTTGCCCGAAATAATTCAGCGACAGCGCCGGGTAGGCAGCGAGAAACCAGGCCAGCCGCACCGGCTTTTTCCCGAAATGTCCCATGTCGGCATACAGCGCTTCCGCGCCCGTCACCGCCAGCACAATCGCGCCCAGGGCGACAAAGGCTATCCAGCCGTTTTGCGCCAAGAAGTGGAAGGCATGAACGGGATTAAGGGCCGCCAGAATTTCAGGTTTGCGCAGGAGATTCACCATCCCCATGCCGCCCAGGGAAATGAACCAGACCAGCACGACAGGCCCGAAGAATTTGCCGATTTTCCCGGTGCCCTTGGACTGGAATGCATACAGCGTTACCAAGATCAGCAGGGCGATGGGCAGCACATAAGGCTTTAACGCCGGCGTTGCGACTTCCAGGCCCTCAACCGCCGACAGCACGGAAATCGCAGGCGTGATGATACCGTCGCCATACAACAGCCCGGTTCCTGTCATGCCCAGCACCATCACGGAATAAAGCCATGCCGGATTCTTCTGCGCTACCGATGACATCGCCAGCGCGGTCAGGGCAATGATGCCGCCTTCGCCATTATTGTGAGCGCGCAGCACCAGCGTGACGTATTTAAGCGTGACGATGAGCGTCAGTGCCCAGAAGATCAGCGAAACGATCCCCAGCAAGTTGGCCTGATTCAGGACGACGCCATGTGCCGGATCAAACACCTCCTTCATGGTGTAGAGTGGGCTCGTGCCGATATCGCCATACACGATACCAATCGCTGCGAGCGTCAAGGCTGCGGTACTGCTGCGGGCGGTGTGGGAGGCCACTTATCGTTCAAAGGGCATGTGCGGTTTATCAGGATAGCAAATCCCTTTGACCGTCATGAAGGCAGACTGACAACTCCGCAAAGAAAAATTTCAATCAGCCTTTGCCTGCAGCAAACTCATTCACGCCAGCGATACCAGCCCGCTCCTGAGTTCGCGCCTTGCCTGGCGAATAACCGTATAGGCAGCGCTCAGACCCAGTGTTCCCATCGTCATCGCCACCACGATATCGGGCCATCCGGCGCCGGTGCCGAATACGCCGAATGCCGCCAGCATCACGGCCAGATTGCCGATGGCATCATTGCGAGTGCATAACCATACCGATTGCATGTCGGCGTCGCCATTACGATACGCGTACAGCAAAACGGCGACGATGAGGTTGGCAATCAATGCCAAAGCCCCGATCATGCCCATGGTTGATGCGGCAGGCACCGTGCCATTGAGCAGATTCCAGGTGGCGGCTCCCAGCACGAACACCCCATACGCCCCCATCGTCATGCCTTTGACGAAGGCGGTGCGCGAACGCCAGACGGGCGCCAGGCCCAGCACCAACAAAGACACGCCATAGTTGGCGGCATCCCCGAAGAAATCCACCGCGTCCGCCAGCAGCGCGACCGACGCCGCCGACAGGCCGCCCTTTATCTCGACGCCGAACATGGCCGCATTGATAATCAGGGCGACCCACAGAATCCGCCGATACCGGGGATCGGCTACCGGCTTATCGGTGGCGCATCCACTCGCACAACAAGCTGCCATTTTCTTCTCCTTGCAACGATAACGCTATTTAAAACCCTGTAATCGCTACAGAGTCAAATGGTGTTCAGGAGAAGTGGAAGTGAAGTCACAGTTAAAGATCGGCGGCGGAAAAATGAAAAGCTGTCGGGAAACCGCTCAAGACTTTGCCTTGGCCAACTCTTCTTCGACCAGCCTTTGCAGCGGTTCAGCCCCGAAGGAGGGCAAGGGCCGGCCATTGACGAAAAACTCGGGAGTCTTGCTGACGTTCAAAGCTTTAAGGTCGGCAAAATCCTGTTGCAGGATTTGTTCTATTTCCGGCGACTGCATGTCCTGCTTCAATTTCGCCAGATCCAGGCCGAGGTCTGCCAGTATCGGCCACGCCAGTTCCAGCACTGCGGTATGGTCGCGGGTCCAAGTCGGCTGATGCATGAACAAGGCTTCCAGCGTAGGCCAGTATTTTCCTTGCTTGCGCGCGGCTTCCAGCACTTTCACAAAGTCGTCCGAGCCGCGGTGAAAAGGCGCATAACGAACGGTCAGGCGAATATCGTCCGGATAAGCTGCCATCAGTTCCTTGACGAAGGGATAGAAGGCGCGGCAGCCTTCGCAGGCCGGATCGAGGAATTCCACGATATGCACCGGCGCATTGGCCGGCCCCTGCGACGGCGAATGGAAACGAACCAGCGCTTGCTGATGCTGCGTCACCGTCTGCGCCGCCTGCTCGTTCTGGTGGCTGTTGTACATGCGCAGGCCAAAGAAGAAAGCCAGGCCCAGTATCAGCACCGCTCCAATAAAAATCGTCTTTTGTTTCATTTGTAAGCCTTAAAGTAAGTTGCGACCAGCAGCACGGCAATCGCTGAAAATGCGGCGACCGCCAGCAGGGGAATCGTGAGGAAACCGAACCATTCCACCGCCACCTGCGAACAAGGCACGCCTTGCGTGCATGGCGTGATGGACTCGGCTATCACGCCATGCTGCACCAGCATGTGAAATAGCGCCAGGCCCAATCCGGCCAGCGTCAGCGGCAGCGCATAACGCACCACTTTCGGATCGGCGGGAAAAAGTCCCGCGCCCAGTATCAGCACCAGAGGAAACATGCAGATGCGCTGATACCAGCACAGCACGCACGGGGTATAGCCCATCACTTCCCCGAGAAACAAGGCCCCCAGCGTGGAAAGCGTCGCCATCAGCCAGGCCAGGAACAGCAGCATCCAGACGGTGGGGTCGGTGGATACTTCAGAAATACGGTAGGAGGAGGAATGTTTTTGCGAATGTTTGTGTTTCATATCTTTCAGGATGCCTTGGTTATCCATGCATCATAGGGCTGCCCGGCAGGAAACCTGTTCCGGGGCTAGAATGCCTGTAGTGACTACAGGGTTTAATTTTTGGAGCAGACGATGAAGATAGGCGAACTTTCCAGGAAAACAAACTGCGATATTGAAACCATACGTTATTACGAAAAGACCGGCCTGCTTCAGGCACCGCGGCGCCGCGACAATGGTTATCGCGAGTATTCTAACCAGCAGCTGGAACAGTTGCAGTTCATTCGTCACTGCCGCTCTTTGCAGATGGGGCTAGCGGAAATCCGCACCCTGCTGGAGTTGAAATCGAATCCCTCCCTGGGATGCGAAGAGGTCGATATGCTGCTGGAAGGCCATATTGCCCGCGTGCGTGAACAGATAGCGCAGCTGAACACACTGGAATCGCAACTGCTCAGGTTGCGCGAGCAGTGTCAGGGGCCGCATTCAGTCAGCGAATGCGGCATCCTTCAGAACCTGAACGAAGCCAGCGACAAACAGGAATGCGTGTGCCACGAACCCGGCGCTGCAGCGAACTGATTGTACTTTTCGCTGGAAGGAGCACTTCAAAATTCAGCTTGCAGCACTCCCCCGGCTTACATGCTGATTCCCCATCCCTGCTGCCCGCGTCCGTACTCCCGGTCGCCGGCTTTTCCAATTCGCGCCATACCCTGCAAGCCGCGCGAAAGTTTGCACATTCGAAAGGCTTGCTCCATAAATCAACGGAAATCAATGCTCTTCCCGCCGCCAAGGGCATGATGGCGTTATCTCATTCTTGAAGTCGGGCAAGGAGAGCTGGCGGCCATCTCATCCAGCCGTCTGCCTGCGTCTCCTCGCTTACAAACTCATCGTCACAAGGGAAGAAAGGGCCTCCCATGCTGTTCACAGCGGCCGCCATACTGACCGCACTACTTGTCTTGCTGACGCTGCTTCCCTTGTCTCGCGCGGAGACATGGTGGATACGAGGCGGCGACTTCCCGCGCCTGCAGTTTTTTGCCGCAGGCTTGATACTCGCGATTCTCCAGCTTGCCCTGCTGGATCTGTCGCAAGCGTCAAGCTGGCTGCTGATTGCCGCCGTCACCGCTTGCATGCTGTGGCAGGCATGGTGGATATGGCCTTACACCTACCTGCACAGAAAAGAAGTGAAAGCTGCAACGCACCCCGGACAGGATCACCGGATCCGCATCATGATTGCCAATGTCCTGATGAACAACCGGAACGCGCCGCGCCTGCTGGAGATCGTCGCGGCCGCAGAGCCGGACGTACTGGTGACGCTGGAAACCGATCAGTGGTGGGAAGATCAACTGGCCGTGCTGGAAACGGATCATCCCCATACGCTCAAATGCCCGCTGGACAACAAGTACGGAATGCACCTGTATTCGCGACTGCCCTTAACTGACGCGCATATACGCTTCCTGATCGAACCCGGCCATCCCTCCATGCATGCGCTGGTGACGCTCAGATCGGGGCAGCGCATACGCTTGCACTGTCTGCATCCCGCGCCGCCCAGTCCCACCGAAAATGACTCCTCCATTCAGCGCGATGCCGAACTGATCCTGGTGGGCAAGCAGGTCGCCCATGCGTCGCTGCCGGTGCTGGTGACCGGCGATCTGAATGACGTGGCGTGGTCGGCAACCACGCGCCTGTTCCGCAAGATCAGCGGCTTGCTCGATCCCCGCATTGGACGAGGAATGTTTAACTCGTTTCATGCCGCGCATGTCTTTCTGCGCTGGCCGCTGGACCATTTGTTTCACAGCCGCCATTTCACCCTCGGCGCCATCCACCGGCTGCCCCGCTTCGGCTCCGATCATTTTCCGATTCTGGTCGAACTGGCGCTGGAACCCGAACAGGGTACCCAGCAACAGGGACTGGAAGCCGATGCGGAAGAGCGGGCCTGGGCGGAAGAAAAATTAACGCAGCAGACATGAAGCAAAAACGTGAAGCCAAAACGTGACGCAAAAACATGAAGCAAAGCGGCTTGAAACCAGTGGACGTCCAATGAAAAAAGCCGGGAAATAATTCCCGGCTTTCCTTTGCTGCTTACTTACTTCGTCATAGCGCCTGCTCGGCGCATCAGGAAGAAGCAATGTCTTGCAGCGGAGCTTCCGCCTTGCGCTTGCTGCGCAGATAACCCGATACCAGCACGCCGCCGATGACGACTGCATAAATCAGCCAGCGGATTGCGCCGTCTTCCACGTAAGGCTGGACCAGCGGCTCATTCAGCATCATCTTACAAGCGGTCCATGCCAGCACGCCTGCACCGATGTACATCACGGACGGATAACGATCCACCAGTTTGATGACCAGCGTGCTGCCCCAGATAACGATGGGAATCGAGATCAGCAAGCCGATAACCACCAGCAGGAAGCTGCCATGCGCAGCGCCGGCAACCGCCAGTACGTTATCCACGCCCATCACTGCATCAGCAACGATGATGGTTTTCATCGCACCCCAGAAAGTTTCGCTTGCCTGCATATTGCCATGCGCATCTTCATCCTGCGGCTTGAGCAGTTTGTATGCGACCAATACCAGGATCGCGCCGCCTATACCCATCAGTCCCGGAACCTGGAGCAGCCACACCACGCCCAGTGTCATCACGGTGCGCACGGCAATGGCGCCGAAGGTGCCCCAAAGGATGGCTTTCTTTTGTACTGCGGGAGGAAGCCTGCGTGCCGCTAGGCCGATGACCAGCGCATTATCGCCAGCCAGGATGAGATCGATCAGGATGATGGCCAGCAAGGCCGAAAAGAATTCCCCGGAAAAAATTTCCATAACGTAGTTGCCTCTTCGATTGGTTATTTGCAGGCTTAATAAGGCCTGTAAATGTAGGTTTAATAAAAAACCAAGCGAAGGTCTTGCTCGCAACTTACGTCGCCCCAGTGGCCGGAGAGTTATCCCGTATTGACGACCACTCGGTAACAGAGCTACTCCCCTGTCGCAGGTAGAGTAATAAAACTTTAACGACAACCCAGCCTGCAAGACCAGATTTCCATCAAAGCGGGATGCATTGTATAACGAAATTTAAAATGCATCACCCTCCCGTGATTTTTTGTGCTTGCGTGAAACACAGGGACAAGATTGTCCTGACAAAGTGAGTCAAGGCAGAAAGTTTTTGCGATGGCTTGTGCGCTAACCCACTTAGAGCGTCTAACAAAATGGAAATGGATCTTGCCAGGCCTTACGCAAGGTTTTCCAGCACATCATAATGCAGCCCAATCGGAGCCATCCTTCATGCATGTCGGCCCGGCGTTCATAGCGCACTCGCAA
>JAFAGG010000066.1 GCA_023422955.1 Pseudomonadota bacterium
AAGATCACCATGTCCACGTCTTCCGGGCGCTTCAGCGGAGAAGGCACGCCATTGAAATAGCGTACCGGACGGATGCACTGGTACAGGTCCAGCTCCTGGCGCAGCGCCACGTTCAGCGAACGGATGCCGCCACCGACCGGCGTGGTCATCGGGCCCTTGATGGATACCGAATATTCTTTCAGGGCATTGAAGGTCTCTTGCGGGAACCATTCGTTGGGACCATAGACGCGCGTGGCCTTTTCGCCCGCGAACACTTCCATCCAGTGAATCTTGCGCTTGCCGCCATAAGCCTTCTGTACGGCCGCATCCACCACCTTGATCATGACCGGGGTGATATCGGCACCGATGCCGTCGCCTTCGATGAAGGGAATGATGGGATTGTCTGGAGTGGGTTGACCAGGAATGATTTTCTGGCCGCCTGCGGGAACGGTAATCTTGGATGCGCTCATTTTTTCTCTCTCGGATAAATGGCTTTAATGCGGGAAATGAAAGCGGGCCGACCAGCAAGGCCGGCAAAAAACAAGATTATCTGCTGCCCGCTTCGATGCCCGCCATTATCGCAGAAATTGCCTGTTTATGCAGTCTTATAAAAGACATCTTATGTATCAGTCCTTACATTTCTCCTTGCCTTCCTCGCCGGCAGGTGAAATCGCTCCTCTCTGCCCGTGCAGCTTTTCTGGTTTGAGCGAGCGCCGCTTGCAAGCGGATGAAGCTCTTAGTTGCCATAAACCCTTGCGTCATGATCTTTCCCGCACTCAAACCGCTTGAGACAAGGAACTTCTTCCTGTCGCCAAAGCCAGATAGACATCCCATTTTCATTCTTAGTGCGGCCATGGACAGAATTTTTTCCACCAGCTTGCTCTACCGCTATTTCTTCTTCGACTGGTTGTTCAAGGATGTGCGCCGAGGCAACCGGCACACATGCGCCGCAGCATGGCAGCATAATCTGCAGCAGGCGCGCTGGCTGCCGCTCTACCTGCGGCGCTGGTCATTTCTCAGCCTCCTGTTCTACGCCTTCGGACTGGCGGCGGAATTCAGCCTGGGTGGACTGTATCTGCCGGCCTTCTTGTATGTCTGCGCAGTCGCCGGGGTTTCAGTCAATGCCGTGATTACCGTATCCATGCTGGGCTTTCGCTATCTTCCGGCACCGAACTTTCACGTCTGAGGCGGCTGGGAGCTAGCCTGCCAGGCCATGCCCGCGCTTATGATCGAGCAAGCCTTCGCGGCGAATGAATTCCACTATCTGTTGCACGCCTTCTCCGATGCGCAAGTTCGTAAAGACAAACGGCTTGTTGCCGCGCATCTTCTTCGCATCGCTGGCCATCACGTCCAGATTGGCGCCCACATAAGGCGCGAGATCGGTCTTGTTGATGATTAACAGGTCCGAGCGCGTGATGCCGGGGCCGCCCTTGCGCGGTATCTTTTCACCGCCGGCCACATCGATCACGTAAATCGTCAGATCCGACAACTCCGGGCTGAAAGTCGCCGCCAGGTTGTCGCCGCCGGACTCCACCAGGATCAGATCGAGATTGGGAAAGTCGGCGCTCATGCGCGCAATCGCTTCCAGGTTGATCGACGCATCCTCGCGTATCGCCGTGTGCGGGCAACCACCGGTTTCCACGCCCATCAGGCGTTCGGCCGGCAAGGCCTCAGCACGCAGCAGGATTTCCATGTCTTCCTTGGTGTAGATGTCGTTGGTGATCACCGCCATGTCGTAATGATCGCGCATCGCCTTGCACAACATTTCACACAAGGCCGTCTTGCCCGAACCGACCGGGCCGCCGATACCGACGCGTAAAGGATTGGAAGTTGTGCTCATGAAAAATCCCATCTAAATAATTCCCACAATTTCAATAATGTGTTCGTGTATTCGTCGTGTATTCGGCTTGGCAGTACGCTTGCTACGATCACTACCTTGATGCTTTACGAACGATACAAACGGCTGTACTGCACTTCATGCTGCATCGATAACAAGGACAATCCCGGCAACCAGTTCGACAATTCATCGTCTTCCAGCTGCTGCGCCCGTTGTGCTGCAGCTTCAATATCCGGCTGCAAGGACAGCAACAAACGCTGCCCCGCGACCTGCCCCAGCGGCACCGATTTCACGCACACCAGCACTTGGTTTTCCGCCCATGAAAATAACGTCGCCAACAGCGCTGCGTCATGCGGCACTTTTAATGCGACGGTCGCGTAAGCCATCGCGGTCGGAAGCGGCACTTCCGGCAAACTATCCAGTATCGTTTTCAGCTCACCGTCATCGAGCTTGAGATCGTTCGCCAGCTTGGCTAGCGAATAACCCATCTGTATCGTCTCCGCGCGGAATTCCGAGGTATCACGCGCAGCCAGAAATCGCTCATTCCACAGGATCACCTGTTCCGCATCACGCGCCTCGAAAGCCTGCAGCAAGCGCCACAATATCGGTGCCTCAAAACGCGCAACCGTTTCATGCAGGCTTTGCCCTATCCATGCTCGTGCAGAACTCTCATCCCTGACCAGGCCATTCTCCAGCGCTGCTTCCAGTCCTTGCGAATAACTGTAGGCGCCAATCGGCAAGGATGGGCTGGCGAGTTGCAGCAGATGAAGCAGGGCCGTGGCTTGCATGGTGCGGCTTATTTCTCGAAAGGTCGATGTATCTTCTGGCGCAGCGGAATCGGCGCCAGCGGATGACCGGAATGATGATCGTCGCCATGATGATGGTGACCACCACCGTAAGCACCAGCCTCGGGCTCGAACGGTGCCAGTTCTTCTGTCACGGTCGCGCCCAGTCCTTCCAGCATTTCCTTCAGCACCGTGTCCTTGCGTATGCGCAGAAAACCCTTGCCCGCTTCATCGCCAACCTGCGCTTGTGTATGGCGATTACCAAGATGGAATGCGCAACGCAGCAAAGCTAGCGGCGTTACGCATTCGACGCGATATGTTGCCTCAGCCGCAGCGGTAATACGCACCACGCGACCATCATCGCCCTTCAGGCATTCACCACCACGCAGCACCGTGCCGCGCACGGTCAATACCGCCACTTCTTCGCCGGACACCATTTGTGCGCGAAAGCGGCTTTTCTGCCGCAGATCGAAAGGCAGCACCAGTTCGCCATCCAACTTCTCAGACTGGTCTACCTTGGTATGCAGGGTCAGCATTTTTATCACTCTTTAAAACAGGAAATAACGCTGCGCCATCGGCAACACACTGGCGGGCTCACACACCAGCAATTCGCCATTGGCGCGCACTTCATAGGTTTCGGGATCGACTTCCATCTTCGGTGCCAGGCCGTTATGAATCATGTCGCACTTGCGCACGGTGCGCGTATTCCTCACCGGCTCCAGCGTCTTGCCCAGTTTCAGTATCTCGCCTATGCCCGCGTCGTAAGCCGCCTGCGAAACGAAAGTCACCGACTTCTTCAAGGCACCACCAAACGCGCCGAACATCATGCGGTAATGCACGGGCTGCGGCGTCGGGATCGAGGCATTCGGATCGCCCATGACGGCAGCCGCGATCATGCCGCTCTTTAAAATCATCGATGGTTTCACGCCAAAAAATGCCGGCTTCCAGATCACGATATCGGCGAGCTTGCCGACTTCCAGCGAGCCGACCACGTGAGAGACACCATGGGCAATTGCCGGATTGATCGTGTATTTGGCGATGTAGCGCTTGGCGCGGAAATTGTCCGCCTTGCCCGTGCCGTGCAGCGCATCTTCCGCCAAGGCACCACGCTGCACCTTCATCTTGTGCGCGGTTTGCCAGGTACGCATGATCACTTCACCGACACGCCCCATCGCCTGCGAATCCGACGACATCATCGAGATCGCGCCGATGTCATGCAGGATATCTTCGGCGGCAATCGTCTCGCGCCGTATCCGTGATTCGGCAAAGGCAATATCCTCGGCAATCGCCGGATCGAGATGATGGCAAACCATCAGCATGTCCAGATGCTCATCGAGCGTGTTGACGGTATAGGGTCGGGTCGGATTGGTGGACGAGGGCAGCACGTTGGATTCCCCGACCGCCGCGATGATGTCCGGCGCATGCCCGCCGCCCGCGCCTTCGGTGTGGAAGGTGTGGATAGTGCGATCCTTGAACGCGGCCAGCGTATGTTCGAGAAAGCCGCCTTCATTCAAGGTATCGGTATGAATCGCCACCTGCACATCCATGCGTTCGGCCACCGATAAGCAATTGTCGATGGCGGCCGGCGTCGAGCCCCAGTCCTCGTGGAGTTTCAGTCCTATGGCACCGGCGCGTATCTGCTCTTCCAGCGGTAGCGGCAAACTCACATTGCCCTTGCCGAGAAAACCCAGGTTCATCGGAAAGGCATCGGCGGCTGCCAGCATGGCATGGATATGCCAAGGCCCTGGTGTACAAGTCGTGGCTGCCGTTCCCACTGCCGGACCAGTGCCGCCGCCTATCATGGTGGTCACGCCACTCATCAAGGCTTCTTCGATCTGCTGCGGGCAGATGAAATGAATATGGGAATCGATGCCGCCCGCAGTGACGATCATGCCTTCGCCGGCGATGATTTCTGTTGCGCCGCCAATCGCCATGGTCACATTGGGCTGGATGTCGGGATTGCCGGCCTTGCCGATGGCGGCGATCCGGCCGGACTTCAATCCTATGTCGGCCTTGACGACGCCCCAGTGATCGAGGATCAGCGCATTGGTGATCACCGTATCCATCACATCTTTGTGCGGCAGTTGCGACTGGCCCATGCCATCGCGTATCACTTTGCCGCCGCCGAACTTCACTTCCTCGCCATAGGTCGTGAAGTCCTTTTCCACCTCGATGAACAGCTCGGCATCCGCAAGACGCACACGATCGCCGACCGTCGGTCCGAACATTTCGGCATAGGCTTGCCGGGAAATCTTGCTCATGCCTGTTCCTTTTCCAGTGCGCCCATCACCTGCGCATTAAAGCCATACACTTTGCGCGCGCCTGCCAGCGCCACCAGTTCCACCGTGCGAGTTTGTCCCGGCTCGAAACGCACGGCCGTGCCGGCGGCAATGTTCAGGCGCATGCCATAGGCTGCGTCGCGTTCGAATAACAATGCCGGATTGGCTTCGAAAAAATGGAAATGCGAACCCACCTGTATCGGCCTGTCGCCGCTATTGGCAATCGTAACCGTGACAGTGGCGCGCCCGACATTGAGTGCAATGTCCCCCTCTTCGATAATCATTTCACCTGGAATCATGAACGCCCCTACGGTATCGGATGATGCACGGTCACCAGCTTGGTGCCGTCCGGGAAAGTGGCTTCCACCTGGATTTCAGGAATCATCTCGGCCACGCCTTCCATCACATCGCTGCGCGACAGGATCTGCGTCCCTTCGGACATCAACTGCGCGACCGTCTTGCCGTCACGCGCGCCCTCCATGATCGCTGCAGTGATCAGCGCCACCGCTTCCGGATAATTCAGCTTCAACCCGCGCGCCTGGCGCCGTTCGGCCAGCAGCGCTGCGGTAAAGATCAGCAGCTTGTCTTTTTCTCTCGGGGTTAATTCCATTAATTAGCTCCATGCGAATCAGCACCCTCCCTTGAAGGCAAAGGACTAATCAGGTATTCCATATGCGCGGCACCACGGCTTCACGCCCCAGCAGGGCAGGCCGCAGGTGCTGCCACAAGGCCGTCATCACCTGCCTGGCCTTTTCGCTGGAATCGCCGAGGTAACGCGCAACCAGTACCGATTTCATTTGCGTCGCGCCGAAAAGTTCCGGCTTGATCACCAGTGCCTCACCTATGCCGCGCAACTCCTTGATCACCTCGTTCGGCAGCACTTTGCCCACCGCGATCATCGTGCCGCACACGGTTTTACCCGCCATGCCCAATGGGCTATTCATCAGGGAGCCATGCGCAGACAAAGTCCCTTGCTCGAACCACACCAGCTTGCCGTGCTGGCGTATGCTGCTTTTTTGCACAATGCGACCGCTATCGAAACGCTCGCCGGAAGCGGTGCGTCCGAAGCACAAAATCTCGCTGCCGATATAACTGGCATCCTGCGCCAGCGTGATGTTCTGTTCCAGTTCCACTTCGGCGGCATCGAAAAATATCGTTTCCTGCGGCAGCCATTCCAGCGAGGCGTTGGCTTGCACGTCAAGCGTTATGCTCTGCCGCGATTGCTGTCCGTTGGACTTGTACCATTTGGCCGCACCCGGCGAGGTGATGAAAGCACTCGCGCTTTCCTGCACCTGCGCGCTGATTGTTAGCTCATCGCCGCCGACCACGCCGCCCGGCGGATGCACGACGATTGCATGGCAGACTTCCCTGCCTTCCGGATAAAGCGGCTTCTGTACTCGCAGCGGGCCCACATGTTCACGCCGCACCAGTCGCGTCGTGCCGGCATCGTTGGCAAAGCCCAGCGTCAGCCTGGCTTGCCAGCGCGAATAAGCGGAATGAGGACAGGGCGCACGCATCAGCACTACACGGCCAGATGCCGTTTCACATCCTCGCTGCCCATTTCCGCCTGCGTGCCGGCCGCCACGACTTCGCCACGCGACAACACCACGAATGCATCAGCGAGTTCATGTGCGAAATCGAAATACTGTTCGCATAACAGGATGGAAATATCACCACGCTGCCTCAGCATGCGGATCACGCGGCCGATGTCCTTGATGATGGAAGGCTGTATGCCTTCGGTCGGCTCATCCAGGATGATGAGCCTGGGGTCGGCCAGCAACGCGCGCGCAATTGCCAACTGTTGCTGCTGACCGCCGGACAGATCGCCGCCGCGTCGGTGCAGCATTTCCTTCAACACCGGAAACAGCTCGTACACTTCATCGCGTATCGTGGAAGCCCGGCGGGACGGCTTGGTCGCCATGCCCATGCGCAGGTTTTCTTCCACGCTCAGCCGCGCAAAGATATCGCGGCCCTGCGGCACATAGGCGATGCCGGCAGCGGCACGCTCGTGAGGTTTCAGGCGCGTGATGTCGCGGCCTTCAAACATTACCTTGCCTTTTGCAACCGGCAGCACACCCATCAGGCATTTGAGCAGCGTCGTTTTGCCGACGCCATTGCGGCCCAGCAGCGCCAGACACTGGCCCTTGTCCAGCCACAGCGATACGCTACGCAATGTATGAGCCGCGCCGTAGTACTGATTCAATTGTTCGACTTGCAGCATGGTTTATCGCCCCAGGTACACTTCAATCACGCGTTCATCGTTTTGCACCTGCTGCATCGTGCCCTGCGCCAGCACCGAACCTTCGTGCAGCACCGTCACCTTTCCGCCCTGCGCGATTTCCGTGACGAAGGCCATGTCATGCTCGACCACCATGATGGAATGCTTGCCGCGCAATTCATTCAGCAGTTCAGCGGTGCGCTCGGTTTCCGAATCCGACATGCCGGCCACCGGTTCGTCCAGCAATAACAGCAAGGGCTCCTGCATCAGCAGCATGCCGATTTCCAGCCATTGTTTCTGGCCATGCGACAGCAAGCCGGCCGCTCGATGCTCCTGCCCGTGCAAGCGTATGAGCTTCAGGATTTCGTCGATCTTGCCTTTCTGCTCCGAGCTCAGCCTGGCAAACAGCGTGCGCATCACGCGCTTGTCCATCTTCATCGCCAGCTCCAGATTTTCGAATACCGTGTGATGCTCGAACACGGTCGGGCGCTGGAACTTGCGTCCTATGCCGGCATGCGCAATTTCATACTCGGTCATCGTGGTCAGGTCTATGGTCTGGCCGAAAAAAACGGTGCCCGAGGTGGGACGCGTCTTGCCGGTGATCACGTCCATCATCGTGGTCTTGCCGGCGCCGTTGGGGCCGATGATGCAGCGCAGTTCTCCCACCGAGATATCGAGATTGAGCTTATTGATCGCCTTGAAACCATCGAAGGACACCGTAATGTCTTCCAGGTAGAGGATGGCGCCATGCGAGGTATCCACGCCTTCCGGCTTGATATGCGCGTAGGAAGTGCCGTAATCGGCACGCTCGCGGGCATGTTCGTGGATCTCGTATTTCCCGCTGGATCTCAGTACGCCGCTCATGCCGCCTCCTCGCTTGCTTTGCCCTGTTTGCGCAATTTCTTCATCACGCCCAGCAAACCTTGCGGCATGAACAGCGTCACCAGGATAAAGATCAAACCCAGCGCATACAGCCACAGGTCGGGAAAGGCGGACGTGAACCAGCTCTTCAGGCCATTGACGGAGAAAGCGCCGAGCAAAGGGCCGAGCAGCGATCCGCGCCCGCCGACTGCCGTCCAGATCACCATTTCTATCGAATTGGCCGGCGACATCTCGGAAGGATTGATGATGCCCACCTGCGGCACATACAAGGCGCCGGCAATGCCACACAACACGGCCGACAAGGTCCAGATGAAGAGCTTGAACCACAAGGGGTTGTAGCCGATGAACATCAGGCGCGACTCCGAATCGCGTACTGCCTGCAACACGCGTCCCAATTTGGAAGTCACGATCCAGCGCGACAGGAACAGCGCGCCCAGCAGCACTGCCAGCGTCACCAGGTAAATGACGGCCTTGGTTTCCGGCGCAGTGATGGAATAACCCAGGATGCGCTTGAAGTCGGTGAAGCCATTGTTGCCGCCGAAGCCGGTGTCATTGCGAAAGAACAGCAGCATGAAGGCAAAGGTCATGGCTTGCGTAATGATGGAGAAATACACGCCCTTGATGCGGGAACGGAAGGCGAAGTAGCCGAACAGGAAAGCCAGCACACCCGGCACCAGCACCACCAGCAAGATCGCGAACCAGAAGCTGTCGGTGAAGGACCAGTACCAGGGATAGTCCTTCCAGTCGAGGAACACCATGAAATCCGGCAGAGGACTTTGATAGACGCCATCGGTGCCGATAGCACGCATCAGATACATGCCATGCATGTAACCGCCCAGCGCGAAGAATACGCCGTGGCCCAATGACAGGATGCCGGTATAGCCCCATACCAGGTCCAGCGCCAGCGCCGCCATCGCATAACACATGAACTTGCCGACCACCGCCACCGTGTAGCTGGAGATATGCAAGGGATGGCCGGCGTCGAAACCCAGATTCAGGACGGGCAAGGCGGCGAGAATGATTGCGCAGACGATGATCGCAGTCCACGCGGGGCGGGAGAAAAGTGAGGTCGTCATTCCGCGCTCCTGCCTTTCATGGCAAACAAACCTTGCGGTCGTTTCTGGATGAAGATGATGATGAAGACCAGGATCGCAATTTTCGCCAGTACCGCACCCGAAAAGGGTTCGAGAAATTTGCTTGCGCCACCCAGCCCCAGCGCCGCGATCATGGTGCCTGCCAGTTGGCCCACGCCGCCCAGCACTACCACCATGAAGGAATCAATGATGTAGTTCTGGCCCAGATCGGGGCCGACATTGCCGAGCTGCGACAAGGCCACGCCACCCAGTCCGGCGATGCCCGAGCCCAGGCCGAAGGTCATCATGTCCACGCGGCCGGTATTCACGCCCACGCAATCGGCCATGCGGCGGTTCTGCGTCACCGCGCGCACGAACAGGCCCAGTCGAGTCTTGTTCAGTATCAGCCACACGATGCCGACCACCACCAGCGCGAAGGCGATGATGACGATGCGGTTATACGGCAGCACCAGCGCACCCATCACGGTAACGCCGCCCGACATCCACGAAGGATTGGCCACTTCGACGTTCTGCGCGCCGAAGATCATGCGTACCGACTGCATCAGCACCAGGCTGATACCCCAGGTTGCCAGCAGCGTTTCCAGCGGACGGCCATAGAGCCAGCGTATC
Organism: Pseudomonadota bacterium; assembly: GCA_023422955.1. Classification (GTDB taxonomy): domain Bacteria; phylum Pseudomonadota; class Gammaproteobacteria; order Burkholderiales; family Burkholderiaceae_D; genus JAEZLB01. Next base: position 9,684 of record JAFAGG010000066.1, read on the forward strand.
ACCGTGCGTTCCAGCGCAATGCCGACCAGGGCTGTCACGATGAAGGCAGCCGGCAGCGCTACCAATAGATAGGCGTCAAGCATGCCGGGGAAGTAGGAGCGGAACAGGGATTGCACCATGAAGGTGGTGTAGGCGCCTATCATCAGCAGCTCGCCGTGCGCCATGTTGATGATGCCCATCAGGCCGAAGGTAATTGCCAGCCCCAGCGCCGCCAGCAGCAGCACGCTGCCCAGCGACAGGCCGAAGAAAAGATTGCCCAGCATCTCGGTGCGGCTCAGGCGGTTTTTGATGGTCTTCACCGTTCCCGCGAGCGCGGCACGGACTTGCGGGTCAGATTCAGCAAAACTGCCGCCTGCCTCTTTTTTAAGCATGTCCTCCAGCAGCGGCACCAGGCTGGCATTGGAACTCGCCGCCAGGTTTTTTGCGGCTTCCAGGCGCAGCGCTGCATCTTCGGATTGCAATTGCGCCGTGGCCGCCACCAGCGACAGGATAGAACGAATCTGCGTATCGGTTTCCTGTTCCAGCGCCTTTTGCACCAGCGGCAATTGTTCGGGCGCCATGCTGCGTTGCAGTTCGAGTGCGGAAGCTAGCCGGATGCGGCGGTCTTCGGATAGCAAGCGCAAGCCCGCCATCGCACCCTGCAGCGCGCCGCGCAGGCGATTGTTGATCATGATGCCGTCTACGCCCTCAGGCGTCGGCAGCGTGGTGCCGCTTGCCGGATTGAAGGCTTGTTTTCCTTCCACGATCAGCACCCTGCCGTCGGCCGTCGCGTACAGCATTTCCTCCTGCAAGGCCTTCAGCACGCGCACGGCTGGCGGCGTGCCGAGCGCGGCGATCCTGCTGATCGCTTCCACGCGCTGATCGGAGTCGCCGTCAGCCAGGAGCTGCAACAGCTCGGCCGGCACCATGGCCCCCGCGAACAACGGTTGCAGGCACAGGCAAGCGATCAGTAATAGTTTTTTCAGATGATTCATGGCTTGGTTCCTGTAATGCACGGCACATGAGCGCTAAGGCAACTCACAGAAAGACAGGAAGGCACGACAAAAAAAGCGGCCGGAGAGTGCAAGAGCGCCACGCACCGGCCGCTCAAAAACAGGCTTCCTCCGCACGAAGAAGCCCGATACCTTACATTTTTTGCTTGGCTTCGTTACCGGGAATGAAGGGGCTCCAGGGCTGGGCGCGGATCGGTTCCTTGGTTTTCCACACCACGCTGAACTGCCCGTCGGGACGGATCTCGCCGATCATCACGGGCTTGTGCAAGTGATGGTTGGTCTGATCCATGGTCAGCGTATAGCCGGAAGGCGCCTTGAACGTCTGGCCGCCCATCGCGGCGATCACCTTGTCGGTATCGGTGGTGCCGGCTTTTTCCACCGCTTGTTTCCACATGTGGATGCCGACATAGGTCGCCTCCATCGGGTCGTTGGTCACCACCGTATCGGCACTGGCCAGTTTTTTGGCCTTGGCATAGGCTTTCCACTTCTTGATGAATTCATCGTTGACCGGATTCTTCACCGACTGGAAGTAGTTCCAGGCAGCGAGGTGACCGACCAGCGGCTTGGCATCCACGCCGCGCAATTCTTCTTCCCCGACCGAGAAGGCCACCACCGGCACATCGGTCGCTTTCAGACCGGCATTGCCGAGCTCCTTATAGAAGGGCACGTTGGAGTCGCCGTTGATGGTGGAGATCACCGCTGTCTTGCCGCCGGCGGAGAACTTCTTGATGTTGGCGACGATGGTCTGATAATCGGCATGGCCGAAGGGCGTATAGACTTCGTCGATGTCGCTATCCTTCACACCCTTGGATTTCAGGAAGGCGCGCAGGATCTTGTTGGTGGTGCGCGGGTACACATAGTCGGTGCCCAGCAGCACGAAGCGCTTGGCGCCGCCGCCGTCTTTCGACATCAGGTATTCCACTGCCGGAATCGCCTGCTGGTTGGGCGCTGCACCGGTATAGAACACGTTCTTCTCCAGCTCCTCGCCTTCATACTGCACCGGATAGAACAGCAGACTGTTGAGCTCCTTGAAAACCGGCAGCACCGACTTGCGCGACACCGACGTCCAGCAACCGAATACCACCGCGACCTTATCCTGGGTAATCAGCTGGCGCGCTCTTTCCGCGAACAGCGGCCAGTTGGAAGCGGGATCGACCACCACCGCCTCAAGCTTCTTGCCCATCACGCCGCCCTTGGCATTGATTTCCTCGATCGTCATCAGCGCGACGTCCTTCAGCGAGGTTTCGGAAATCGCCATCGTGCCCGACAGCGAATGAAGAATGCCGACCTTGATGGTGTCGGCTGCCATGGCCTGGGGCATCCAGGCGGTCGCAGCCAGCGTCATGGCTGCGGCTGCGGCTGCGGTAGCTTTTAAAACAGTGCGACGAAACATGGGCTTCTCCTAATTAAGGGGGTAGGCGTGCCAACGTGCTTACGTTGAGGCAATAACTTTTTGCAAGTCCCATGCCATCGCTGCCCTATGCATTTAGGAGGGAAATACGAGGTTTTCGAATTATTTTTGTTCAGAAGACACCAGAATGGTGCGATTAACGATTTTTTTGGTGCGCGTTTATAGCTTGGTAAATGTCGGGAAGAGCAAGACTGACCAAATTAGTGAATGGGTAAAAGATTTATCTGGTGCAGGAATTGCATAAGAGGAAGGGCATCGCTCCTTCGCCACTTTCAAGGCAATGAAGGGAGAAGCGGAAGGATGTATTTCGCAATCGTTTTACTGCAAAGGATAAAAATATGAAGGGAGCACTACACGCTCGCACCATGATGGCAATGAGCTTGCTCGCTGTCCTGTTAATCGCCGCGCCCTCAGCCCATGCCCATCCGGGGCATGCGGAAGGCGCCTGGGCCGGCTTGCTGCATCCACTGTCGGGACTGGATCATTTGCTGGCCATGCTTGCCGTGGGCATCTGGGCAGCGCTGCTGGGAAATCGCGCACGCTGGATCGTGCCGCTCAGTTTTATCGTGGTGCTGAGCTTGAGTGCGATGGCAGGCATGGCAGGCTTGACGCTGCCTGCGGTGGAACTGGGTATCGCAGCATCGGTGCTGCTGGCGGGTGCGCTGATCGGTGTGCGCGTAAAAATCAGCGTGCCGGCCGGCGCCGCTATCGTGGCACTGTTCGCCTTCTTCCACGGCTTTGCCCATGGCGTGGAAATCCCCGCCCATGCCGTGGCCTGGCGTTATATTGCAGGCTTTGTGTTATCCACCGCCTTGTTGCATGCCATCGGCGTGCTGCTCGGCTCCGCGATGATGAAATGGAAACCGGCCTTGCCCGCGACCGGCGCAATGCTGTTTGCCGGCGGCGGCTGGATGCTGGCGGGCCTGAGCTAGTGCATGCAGCACGGCATGCCAAGACCGGCCGCTTCAGCTCATCGATTGCCGATTGCCGGCTTTCTGTGCAGGCTCATGAATCGGCGCAGGCAGCACTGAGACAATAAGCAAATCTCCTTGTTGTTTCCAAGAAGGAGGATGAAACTGTCCCCTTCATGGAGGTGTCGTGTTAAGCATGATCGGCTTATTCTTCGCCGGACTGGTCGCGCTGGTGGCAGGAGCGGAACTCCTGGTGCGCGGCGCTTCGCGGCTGGCCTTGTCCTGGGGCATTTCACCCTTGGTCGTCGGCTTGACGGTGGTCGCGATGGGCACAGGCGCACCCGAAGTAGCCGTGTCCGTCGGGGCTTCACTGGAGGGCAGGGTTGACATCGCGATCGGCAACGTAGTTGGCAGCAATATTTTCAACGTGCTGTTTGTGCTGGGACTCTCTGCCGTCATCGCCCCCTTGTTTGTCGACCGGCATATCACCCGGCAGGAAGTGCCCATCATGATAGGCGCCACCCTCCTGCTCATGGTGTTCAGCCTGGACGGGCGCTTGAGCCTGCCCGAGAGCGTGATGCTGTGCGCGCTGCTGCTGGCCTATACCGCCTTTCTCGTCATCCAGTCGCGTCGGCAAAACGACGAGGCCGCGAATGATCAGTCCCCGGGATTGCAAAAGAAAGAGGAAGCAAAGTCTCACTGGAGCCTGCAGTTGCTGATGATCATCGGCGGCCTCATTCTGCTGGTGCTGGGCGCCCGCTGGCTGGTCGATGCCGCAGTCACGTTTGCGCGCGACCTGGGCATCAGCGAACTGATCATCGGCCTGACCATCGTGGCCGCCGGCACTTCGATGCCGGAAGTGGCCACCTCGGTCATGGCGACCCTGCGCAATGAACGCGATATCGCGATCGGCAATGTGGTGGGCAGTTGCACCTTCAACATCCTGGGCTGCCTGGGCATCGCCGGCATCGTGGCGCCCGGCGGCTTGACGGTGGCGCCGGCGGTACTCAACTTCGATATCTGGGTGATGCTGGCAGTCGCGTTCGCCTGCCTGCCGGTATTCTTCACGGGCCGCCGCATAGGGCGCTGGGAAGGCGCTGTCTTTCTCTTCTATTACGCCGCCTATGCAACCTATCTGATCCTGGCCGCACAACAGCATGAAGCCTTGCAGCCCTTCAGTACCGCGATGATGTCTTTTGTGATTCCGCTTACCGTGGTGACGCTGGTGGTGGTGCTGATAAAGCCGCGCGCAAAAGCGTCGGGAAGTTCGTGAGGCAGTTAGACGATGCGAGAAGGAGTGTGACGGTTGCGTGCTGCACAATCGCGTCGCAGTGTTTTAGCGAAATGAAGCTTAACAACGCAGCGCAGAGTATCTGTCTCTAAGCGTCTTTTTCTCTGCTCTCAGGCGATCCTGGGATTTTGCCGACTGAGGTTGCCGGGCGCGTGCATCCACTGATTCGATTTGCTTCTTCAGTTGTTCGCATTCCCATTTCCTGTCGGCGGCACTGGTGGTGCTTTGATGGGTGACGTGCTGAATCACCAAACCCTCAGCCCGCACTGCTGACCGGTTTGTCAGTCGATTTGTCGACTGGATTGCTGCCAGCTGCTCCCTGCTTTTGTCTTCTATGCCGGCCGTATCGTAAAGAACCACCTGCTGGTGCGTTGCACCGATCGGGCAGCCGTCATTCGAATAACTGGTTTGCCCATTTTGCAGGCACCTGGAAATCCCGTGAAAAGCATTCGAGGGGCGTGCAAGAACGTGAGCCGTGGCAAGAGCTGGCGCTGTCGCAACAGCGCGGGTGCCGGTCGGCGCCTTGTATTCGGCGCTACTGTTTTCTCTTATCGTTTTCGTTGCAAGAGATTGCTCGGCAATCGCAATCAATCCCCCAACCACGCCGATGGCAAGCACCAGGGACAGCAGCATTTCCTTTCGCATGGTTTCCCCCGCTTTTTCAGATTCAGATCTTCTCTTTATTGGTGCGCTAACTTTGCCACAACCGGCTTGGTCGCGGCTGTAATCAGGAAGAACTGAATTGACGAAGTGCGGGCACTTCTTTGCTGAATGCCCGTATCAATTCCAGCAAAAGGGTGTGATGGCAGGATGCCGGAACGGCATCTGTTTCACGAACACCTTTCCTTTTGCAGCAAGACGTCGGCATGGCACCCCCTGCCAAGCGGCGTGCCAAGTCGAGCGACATGAAAATGCCGCCCCGTATTTCTGCGGGTCTGCCTGAGGCGGGAAATGGTGATGAATGCCGACTCTTTTTGTTTCGGCAATGATGAGAAATTTTGTTAGCGGATTTTTACCGTGTGCCGGATCGGCAACGCATCGGTTCCTGATGGCATGTTTTTATTTTGCAGATCCAGCCGGGTCTATCAGTAGACATCGCGCCGGTAGCGCCCTTCGCTCTTGAGCTCGCGCACGCGCGCCGGGCCCAGCAGTTCGCGCAGGATTTCCTCCACGCTGCCGGCCATGCCCTGCAGGCTGCCGCACACATAAATCGCCGCGCCCTGGTCTATCCATTCGATCAGCGTATCGGCACAGGTGCGCAGCTTGTCCTGCACATAGACCTTGTGCGCCTGCGCACGCGAGAACACCAGGTCCGCTCGGGTCAGCACTTGATCGCGCTGCCAGGTGCCGATTTCTTCCTTGCACCAGCCGTCATGCTCGGGATGACGTTCACCGAACACCAGCCAGTTCGGACCGCCGCCGGTGCGCGCACGCGCTTTCAGATGGCTGCGCAGGCCGGCAAAACCGGAGCCGTTGCCGATCAGGATCAGAGGGCGGCCGGCATTGTCGCCCAGGTGAAAGGCACTGTTGCGCCGCACGCGCAGCGAGACTTTTTCATTCAGGGGCAAGGCACGGGTCAGCCAGTCCGAGGCCAGTCCGGGCTGGCCATCCTCGCGCCGCCGCACGCGCACCAGCAGATGAAGCGAGCCATCTTGCGGAACGGAAGCAATCGAATATTCGCGCGCGCGCGCATCCGGTTCCGGCGGCTGAACCAGAGCGATATCACCCGCCTCCCAGGCCGGCAATTCCTGTCCCGCAGGTGGCGCGAGCTTGAGCAGGAAAAGCGCTTCTCCGCTGCTGTGGGGATTCAGATGGGTACGGCCAGTCAGCACCCATTCCTGGAATCCCGTATCGGTGTAAGTGGCCTGGTACTGATCGCCCTGGCTCCATTGGCCGACCGCTTGCGTCCAGGCTTGCAGTGCCTCGTGATCTACCTCATCGACCTCGATGCGGGGAAACAGCGGCTGCGCGCCGCAGCGCTGCAACTGCTCATCGAGCGTGCGGCCGAAGCCGCAGTAATGGACATAACTGGAATCGCCCAGTGCCAGTACTGCATACCGCAAGCCGGACAGGCTCGCTTCACGCCAAGACATTATTTGCCATGCGAACGACGAGCCATTGTCGGGAGCGGTGCCTTCGCCATAGGTACTGGCCACCACCAGCAGCGCCGCACAATTTTGCAAGCGCTTCGTATCGACGGCATCCAGCGGCAGCAGCGTAACGGGCTGCCCATAGGACCTCAGCTGGCTCGCTGTGCCTTCGGCAAGCTCTTCCGCGCAGCCGGTCTGGCTGGCGTAAGCCACCAGGATGCTGCCGTGTTGCTGATCCTGCGCGCCCGCACCAGCGACCTCGGCATTCTTGCGCTTATGCCGGCGCAGGATGATGCCGCACATCGCCAGGTAAGCCAGCACAATACCGGCAGCGGCCAGCAGCCGCTCCGTTTCAATCCAGAAGTTCATTCCATCATTGCCAGAAAATTGTCGCTGCACGCTTCCTGCCAGCCCGCGTCCGTCAGGCTGATGAAGTTGGCAGCAATGCCGTGGCGATTCGCATAAGCCAGGCCGGCCTCGGCGCCCAGCACGGTCAGCGCTGTCGAATACGCATCGGCCAGCATGCATTCGGGATGCAGCACCGTCACCGATGCCAGCGCATGGTCGGCAGTGTACTCGACCGGGTAGCCGCTTCGGGGATCGATGGTGTGCGCAGCAAGCTTTTCGCCGTTGCGAAAACTGCGGCGATAGTTGCCGGAAGTGGCAATGCTCAGCTCATGCAGGGCAACGCGGGTTTCCATTTCAAAAGCGGGTACGGACATGTCAAGGTCGGCATCATAGCGCGGCGTTTCCAGCGCCACCCACCAGGGTTGCGCATTAGGCTTGACGCCCGATCCGCGCAACTCGCCGCCGATTTCGACCAGTGTCTTCGCATAACCCGCATCGCTTAAGGCCCGCGTCACCAGGTCGACTGCATAGCCCTTGGCGATGCCGGACAGATCCAGGTAAACGCCGCCGGGCTGCTGCACGGTTTTGTTGGTGCTATCCACTTGCACGCGCTGCCAGCCGCACTGTGCCAGCGCGTTGCGGATGGCATCCGGCGCGGGCGGGCGATGATCGGCTGCGCGAAAACTTCCGCCGGGACCGAAACCCCACAGGTTCACCAGCGGACCGGCGGTCGGGTCGAAAGCCCCGCCGCTTTGCTGCGCGACCTCGAGCGCACAGCTCACGACTTCAAACAGCGGAGACGGCAGCGCCACCCATGTTCCGGGTGGCGCTGTATTGAAACGACTGAGATCGGAATCGGCGCGCCAGGTACTCATCTGGCCATCCACGGTTTCCAGTGCCTGCTGTATCACGCCTTGCACGCGCTGCAGATCGCATTCGGGATGCGCCGCAAACTTCACGCTCCAGCTCGTCCCCATGGAGTCGCCGTGCAAGCTGTGAACGACGCTTCCGAGCACGGGTGCATCCGGCCGTATGACCGGCGGTATCAGCACCCGCACCGAAGCATCGTTTTGCTGCGTCACTGCGGCAATACTTCTACCGTCGCCGCGTAGCCGGCGCGCTGCACCGGTTTTTCTATGGTGCCGACTGGTGCCGGCGCGCCTTCAACACGCTGCGGCCAGTCGGCGCTGATCCAGTATTTGCCTGGATTATCCCAAGTGACTTTGAACTCGCCTTTGTCGTTGGTTTTCACTTCAATTTCGTTCAGCTTGTTCTGATAACGAATGCCGTCCTGCACCACTTCTACAGTCATGCCGGCAACGGGCTTACCATCAAATACGAATTTGAAGGTGGATTCTTCACCCTGAAACAGATCATTCGGATGCGTGACAGGCACCATTTCCAGGCCGACGTTCGTCAGCGCCAATGCCGTTGTATTGGGTTTTCCGGCGGTGACAAAGGTCTCTACGCGGCGATGATTACGCGATACATTCACATCGGTCGCACCTTCAGGAATAGCCCTTTTGAAATCTTTTTCCTGACCACGCCAGCGCTTGCTTTCCTTGCCCAGTTTGTAGCTGGCCATCAGACCTTCACTGACCACTGCAATGCGGTAAGTGCCGGATTGATCCAGTTTTACGTCGAAGGTGCTGCGATAGCGGCCGGTTGAGGCATTTTGCGCAGCGACTTTTTTGCCATCCGGAGCGATTACCTGCAAACCATCCAGGCGCAGTGGCTGATGTTCGAAGTAGAACAGGTCATTCGACACCGCTGCATCAACCGTTACCCAGGGCTGTTCGCCGGACAGCACGGTAGCAGATGGCAGCAACCAGCTGCGATGCGCGTGTGCGTTTGGCATAGCTGCGGTCAACGCCAAACCGATTACTGATGCGGCGATGACATTGCGGCCAGACAGGAATGCCGGCAGTGAAAATTTAACAGCGTTGTTCTTCATTATTTAATCTCCAGGGTAATAGTGCCTAATTCGGTTTCGCCTTTAACTTTTGCTTGCTGAGCTTTTGCATCAGCCGGCCATGTGAAAGGCACACGCAACAGTTCGCGCCCGCCGACTTCACGCACAGCCTCCACCACGACCTGGTATTCGCCGGGCTGCAGCTTGTTCAGCGGACCTTTCGTGCCCTGGAACACCACTTGATGTTGACCCGGTGCACGGGTGGCGCCGCTCAGGCCATCGACCGGCATTTCAAGATTGCGGCCGCTCTTGCGCCACCACTGGCGCATGTCCTTGAGCCACTTGTTGCCTTCGTTGTTGGCGAGCTTCAGGTCATACCAGACCGCCAGGTCGGCGACGAAGCTTTGGTCCGCCTTCTCTATCCACATCGCCACATAGGGGCGGTGATATTCGGCGACGTTCAGGCGCGGGATTTCGACTTTCAGCCTCAGGTCCGCGGCATGTGCCGGGAAAGTCAGCGCTGCGCCAACGCCTACGGCCAGTGTGTAATGCAATCGCATGTTTTTCCTCGATAGATCAATCAATGGGATTCACTCAATGTATGAACAGCAGCGCCAGCACCAGCGGCAGGACCAATCCCAATCCTGTGATCGGCCACACCATCGGACGATTGGCGGCATGAACTTTCAGGATCAGGAGTCCGGTGATGCAAAAAATCAGCGAGGCAAAGGCGAATAGGTCGATGAACCAGCTCCACGCCGTACCCGTGTGCCGCCCCTTGTGCAGGTCGTTGAAATAAGCGATCCAGCCGCGGTCGGTCTGCTCGTATTCTATTTCGGCACTCAAGCGGTCGATGCGCAGCCAGGCATCGCCGCCTGGTCGCGGCAATGACAGATAAATTTCGTCCTCGGACCACTCGGCAGTGCGCTCTGCAGCGCGCACGCCGAGGGTATCAGACAGCCAGCTCGCAACTGGTGCCGGGATCTGAACCTGAGCGGAAGCCGGTGCTTCCACCGTTTCCAGCAATTGAATCAGCTCGGCAGGCAATTCGGCCGTCTGCAGATTGATCTGCGGCCGCGCTTCGATATCGCCCGCATGGTTAAGCGTGAAACCGGTGACGGAAAACAGCAGCATCCCGACCAGGCACAGCGCAGAACTGATCCAGTGCCATTGCAGCAAGGTCTTCAGCCATTGTGCGCGTTTCTGAGATTTCTGTAACTCCATCCGAATTCCTTACCTGTCTTTCTCTTCCAGAAATTTCAGGTCGAAGCGAATCGCCAACACAGCGATTTTACTAATAGGTAATCAAGCGCCAAACCCATGACTTAAGGTGAAAACCTGTCTGCGCACTACAAGGTGCATAACGCATGTCAGCAGAATTTCTATTACTTATTGATTGAAATGACTTGGCCGGACTGTCCGGTTATCAAGTTTGATAGTGACAAACTTTGCGCTTCCAAGAATCCATTGGTTTAGACCTGACTGCTGGGCCGAATCTTAAGGCAAATGAGAACTATTTGCAATAATGCCGAGAAAATGATTCGCATGGCAAAGAATTTTCTTCCCATTGAATTTCATTCACAGTTCGAAAGCAAAATAATCCCTTGCATTTAAAACGATTGCCACTTCAATACACTTACAAACATTAACAAAATTTAATAATTAGGCAGGCATTTGTTAATAGTTTCGTCAATACATGACAGGTATTAATAAATATAATGAGAATCATTATCATTGATTCCTTTTACGAAACTGTTAATCATGCAAATTTTGTTTCGCCATACCCTCGCTACTCTCACTGTTTTAGCAGCAACTCAGGCTTATGCATTCGAATTGAGCCATAGCGCCGGCCAGCTCCAGCTACCGGCGCCCCCTACCAAAATCGTCTGCTACGATCTTGCCGCGCTGGACACCCTGAATGCTCTCGATATACCAGTTGTTGGTGTTCCAAAATCATCCTATGAAGGCAAGCTCTCCAAATACAACCAAGTAACTATCGTCGGAAGCTTGTTTGAACCTAGTTTCACCACGCTGGAAAAGATCAAACCGGACCTGATTATTGCCGGTGGCCGCTCGAGTAAAGCGCTGCCTGAGCTCAACAAGATCGCTCCCGCTGTCAGCTTCGACAGCGACCGCACTTCTTTCCTGGAATCGTTCAAGACCACCAATCTCGCTATCGGTCGCGCTTTCGGCAAGGAAGCGCAAGCCAAGCAGGCGCTGGCCGGCATCCAGAAGAACCTGGACGAACTGCATCGCATCAACCAGGGCAAGACTGGCGCCTTCCTGTTCGCCATCAACGGCAATGTGATGGCGCATGCGCCGGGTGATCGATTCGGTTATGCCTACGAACTGGCCGGCCTGACGTCAGTGCTTCCCGCCAAGGATTCCAATGCGCCTGCCGAACCTCGTGCAGCGGCCGGCAGCGAAGAAGCCAAGGCTCAAGCGGCCCGCCGCGCACAAGTGATCGAGTCGATTGCCAACGCCAATCCCGACTGGCTCATCGTCCTCGATCGCGGCGCTATCAATGGCGGCAAAAAGACAGCTGCCGATACGCTCGCCAAACACCCGCACCTCAGCCAGACCCAGGCTTATAAAGAAGGCCGCGTGTATTACGTCGATCCCAACGGCTGGTACATCGTCGGCGGCGGTCTCGACAACATGAGATCCATCTCTGAGCAAATGCTCAGCGCGATGAAGCAGAAGTAAGCCTGTTTATGCATTAAGTGCAGGGCGGCATTCGCTCATCCTGCGCTCCTTCCTCTTTGAAGTGCCCGCTGGACCCCTCTCATTTTTCTCAAATCTTTGTCCGTAATGAAAAACTCTGTCCAACACCTACCCAAACTTACCGCTCTTTGCCTGACGCTCGCTGCCGCAGGCCTGAGCACGGCACCTGCCATGGCGCAAGAAGCCAAATCCACTCAAACTCTTGATACGGTCGTGGTGACGGCATCGGGTCATGAACAGCAAGTCGTCGACGCCCCCGCTTCTATCTCTGTCGTCACTCGCGAAGAACTGGAAAAAGGTTCCTACCGCGATCTGACCGATGCCCTGCGCAGTGTTCCCGGCGTGGTTACCACGCCGTCCGACAACAACACCCGGGACATCAGCCTTCGTGGCATGGGCGCCGCCTACACGCTGATCCTGGTGGACGGCAAGCGTCAAAGCACGCGTGAAACCCAAACGAACGGCAGTACCGGCACCGATCAGAGCTGGGTGCCGCCTCTGGAGGCGATTGAGCGTATCGAAGTCGTGCGCGGACCGATGTCTTCGCTCTATGGTTCCGATGCCATAGGCGGCGTCATCAACATCATTACCCGCAAAGTGCCGAAGCAGTGGGGCGGCTCGGTTCGGGTGGACAGCGTGCTGCAAGAGCATTCCAGGTCCGGCAATGAATATCGCACCAACTTTTACCTGGCTGGCCCGATCAAGGAAGATTTGCTGGGCCTGAGCCTGCACGGCATCTATTCCAAGCGCGAGGAAGACAAGATCCTCAACGGCTATAACCAGCATGAAAACGTCGGCCTCACCGCCAAACTGTCGCTGACCCCTTCCGCTGCTCACGACTTCACGCTGGAAGGCGGCCGCTCCGAGCAGAACTACGTCTCGACGCCGGGCAAAACACTGGCATTAACGGGGGCACTGAGCGATCGCGATTTTGAACGTGACCATGTTGCCTTGTCCCACCGCGGACGCTGGGACTTCGGCACTTCTGACACGTACGTGCAATACGAAGAAGTCAAGAACGTTGCCCGCGACATGACGATCAAGAATACGGTGGCCAATACGAGCTGGACGCTGCCGCTTGGAGAGTCGCATGTTCTTACCACCGGCGCCTATTACAACTTCAATGATCTGACGGATACCACAACCAACAGGATCAGCAGCCGCAGCACGGCAGACCGCCAGCAATATGCATTCTTCGCTGAGAACGAATGGAGCATGACCAATGATTTTGCGTTGACCACCGGCCTGCGCTACGACAACGATGAAAAGGGCGGCTCGCAATGGAGTCCACGCATCTATGGCGTCTGGCATGCGGCTCAAAACTGGACCATCAAGGGCGGCGTCTCCACCGGCTTCCGCGCACCGTCGATACGTCAGACGCTGGTTGACTGGGGTCAGACCAGCCGTGGCGGCAACATCTATGGCAATCCCGATCTCCAGCCCGAAAAGTCCCTGAACAAGGAAATCGGCGTCATGTATCAGAATGAAAACAAGCTGCGTGCGTCGCTGATGCTGTTTGACAATAAGTTCGAAGACAAGATCACACGCATCGAATGCCGTGCTTGCGGCCCTCAAAACAGTAATAACAACTGGCCGACCACCTATGTCAACGTGGACGATGCCATCACACGCGGTGTCGAAGCTACCCTGAGCATGCCGCTGACATCCACCCTGTCGCTGGACAGCAGCTATACCTTTACGGATTCCGAACAAAAGAGTGGAGAGTACGCAGGCAGCCCGCTCAATCAATTGCCACGTCACCTGTTTAACGTAGGCATGGACTGGCAGCCAAGTGAAGCGGTGAATAGCTGGATCAAGCTTTCCTATCGTGGCAAGGAAAGCCAGCCCACGACAGGCCCTTCCTCCAGCTCCTTCATCGCACCGTCCTCGACCCTGGTTGATATCGGCGGTTCGTATCGCTTCAACAAGGCGACGACTCTTCACGCCGGTCTCTACAACCTGTTCGACAAAGACATCACGTATGAAGAATATGAGTACGTGGAAGACGGCCGCCGTCTCTGGGTCGGTTTGAATTACAGCTTCTGATTTAGAAAACCGATGTGTAATGCCTGTCAGGCTGGTCAACGTAATTGAATCGGTCTGACGGCTTGAAGCAAGGCGATGGAATCGTCGCCTTGCTTTCGTATCTTTTGCATGATGCAATCTGCAATCGGTGATCACTAATCACTGCAACCAGATCAAGTGCAGCATCAGTACAATAATTTCGCAGCAAGAATTTCAGCGAATGCCTGCTACCGGAACTTCTGCAATTCTTTGATTTTCCTTCCTGCTTCCCTTATCTCAGCAATTGCCAGCGCCGGAAATCCACGGGCAGCTTGTTTAAGCAATAATTTAAAGCAGCGTTATACAACGCAGGCTTGTCGCCGTTGATAGGATGGTTCGGACAACGGCCCGTTGCTCGCGCTGCTTTGTTGGCATCGTGAGGCAACTGGTGCTTATGTCGAATCGAAAAACAGTAAGGCATAAAAAAACGCAGGGTATATAACCCTGCGTTTCGATGAGATGCACTGCAATTAGAAGTGGGAGTTGATCGTAAAGATTTTTCTCACCTCATAGCTCGCATTCTTTAAGCCGCAGGTCCGTTGCCGGACCTTTGCTTTGGTTAGTGCGTCTTAAAAGGCGTAGTTAGCGGTAACAAGTAAGCGGCGAGACTCTAGATTGTTGCGATATTTCGCGTAGTCTGTTGTACCAATTCTCGTTGATTCGCGGAAGTTTTTATCCAGTAGATTGAACACCGTAGCACTGATAGTCAGATTCTTGTTGACCGAATAAATGCCACCCAGATGGAACTGGTTATAGGGTTTCCAATCGCCAACGAGGTCACGATACTGCACCGTTCCTTGACGATTAGTATCCTTTCTAAAGGCTTCACTACGAATTTCTGCTCTCAACCAAGTGGACAGCTTCTCATTTGCTTTCCACCGGACTAGCAAATTGGCCATATGTGTTGGCGTGTCATTTACCGGATCACCTTGGTAATCGCCAGTTTTGAGTTCGCTGTCTGTGTAAGTGTAGTTCGCAGACACGTGCCACGCCGGATTCACTTGCCAGCGAGAGAACAGCTCGGCACCCTGAATGCTTGCCTTATCCACATTAGTGGGACGGCTCAGCGTGAAGCTATCTCCAGTACGTATGTCCCAGGCACTTCCAAAGCTTAGCAAGAATGCATCGCAAGCAGCGTGTTGCGTAGCGTTAGTACAAGCTAGCAGCTCGTCTCCAGAAGAGTCGATAAAATCTTTATACTCGCTCTGGAAAAGTGTAAGCCCTGTACTAAACCCTTGGAGATTGTCATAAATGGCACCGATTTCAGTGCTGATACTCTTTTCAGGTTTCAGATCAGGATTACCCACTTGCGGCGTTCTGCCCTGCCCGGATACGGAGTAAATACCGTTTGTTAGGTATTCCAGTCGCGGTGCCTTATAGCCACCGCTTGCTCCGCCCTTGATGGTCCAGTTGTCATCGGCATTCCAAACCAAGTAGGCGCGTGGCGTAGTGTAACCACCAAATGTGTCGTGATGGTCATGGCGAACACCCAAGGTGAGGGCAAGATCGTCACGCAAGCGCCATTCATCCTCAAGAAACGCACTGGTCTGTGTAAACTTGGTTGCTTGAGGCAAGAGTCCATCCCGCATTTCTGCGTCCCAATACTGGGCGCCAATAGAAAGCGTGTGGTTACCGATCGCCGTTACATATTTAGTGTCGAAGATAAAATCTTGAGACGTCAACTGACGGTCACCGCTACGTCCAATCAACCGTGCAGGGATCAGGCGACCAATAGATTCTGTTTCGTTGTAGCTGAGGCTGGACTCCAGCATGCCAGAGTCTGTACGCCAATTATGGGCCAGTACGATTTTTTCACGGCTGTACTTTTGCTTCGGGCCATAACCGCCATCATCACCCAAAGTTCCAAGCTGCCCTTTACTGTTGTCATAGGATTGGTTGCTGGTGTCCAGATCCAGCCAGAGATCATGATTTTTATTAGGCGTCAGCGTTAGGCGTGCGCCGTAACTTTCCTGGCTGGCCTTGGTAGGATTGCGTCCCTGTGTCAGTTCATCACTTTCGGTACCGTCATCGCGGATATATGCAAGGTCCGACTGCGCACGCTTCCAATTACGAGCGCGCAGTTGCAGGCCTAGCAGGTCATCCTTGATAGGGCCGGACAGGAAAAGCTCCCCTCCGTTGGAATTACCAAATTTGGAATCTTCTACGAACGTACCATCGACGCTAACAGAGCCGTGCCACTCTTTTGCAACCTTGCGGGTGATGATATTGACCACCCCGCCCATTGCATCGGAACCGTACAAGGTCGACATGGGGCCACGGATCACTTCGATACGTTCAATTGCCGAAGCTGGAGGCAGGAAGCTATTGCGGGCTTCGCCGAATCCATTGGGGTAGAGGTTTGCAGTGCTATTTTGGCGACGACCATCGATCAGAATCAGTGTGTAGTCGTTTTCCAGACCACGCATGCGAATGTTCAAGCCACCGGTTTTCCCCGCGCCCCCCCCGATATCTATACCTTCCACATCTGCCAGCGCATCGGCAATATTAGTGATGCGCTTGGTTTCCAGATCTTCACGGGTGATAACAGTGATGCTTGCCGGCGCTTCTTTTACATCCTGCTCGAAGCCGGAAGCACTAACAACGACTTCTTTCATCTGCTGCTCAGGCTGCTCTGCCGTCTGAGCAAACGATGACGCACTGGCTGCCAGCAGCATTACGCTCAAAGGCAAATGGACTGAAGTTTTGACAAGAGAGGGCTTGCGGGTAGTGTGTTCACGTTTGGCCTTGCGCGACGTGCCAGTGGAAAGTCGGTTCCTCATTGCTTTTTATGTTTTCGAAAAGTTGGAAATGGCGGCCCGTATCAGGATGCGGGTCGAACTAAACGCGAATCATATTGCAAATGATAATTGTTTGCAATATGTAAGTTTGCTTTATGGTGGAGTGCGAGGACGTGTATGGGTTCGAGCGTTTTATGCCCGGCGAGCGAAAGGGTTTCGCTAGCGGCGCAGGACTTGAGATAAATCGATCAGCGCCTCATGCCTGAAGCTCAGGCGCTATCGCGTCCCAGATAAAGATGGTTATCCCACTCCAGCCCCGGATGATGCGCATGCAGGCTGGCTTTCAGGCTGCTCATGTCGACGCGGTAGATCTCGCCCAGTTCATTGCTCACGTAGCCCTGCCCCTGGTCGAAGGTAACGCCCGAAGCTTTTGCCAAGGACAGTTCGCCTTTGAAGCTGCGATCTGCTTTCCAGAATGCGGTGGTGTCGCCCTTGGGACAGGTAATGGCAAAGCACTGGCTGCGTTCATCGTAGGCAATGGAGGCGGCGTAGTTGGCCATGCGATCCCAGGCTGCCTGCGGCGCTGCGGCAAGCTGCAGCTCGGTTTCTCCCTTGTGAAAGATCATCAAGGGTTGTCCCTCTTTGCGATTGCCTTCGTACTGCATTGCACCACCTATGTGTCCGTCAGGGGTGAGAGCCAGGTGGCGCAGGCTCATTTGCGGAATCGGTACGACAAATTTGTCGATCAGCTTGCCGTCCCGGATATCGATATAGGCCAGGCTGGAAATGATGCGGCCACGGTTCAGCTTGACGCGCCCGGTTTCCGGGAAGGTCAGGACACCGCCATTGGCCACCACCATCGTGACGCCGTCAGGCATCAGCAACAACTCATGCGGCCCGATGCCTTCAGTCAGGTATTCATCCAGCAGGCTGAAGTCGCGCGCATCGCGCACACTCAGGATGCCGTCACCGCTGTCGATATCGTTTTCCGTAATGAACAGGGTCTTGCCATCGCGGCTGAAGCAGGCATGTCCGTAAAAATGCCGGTTCTCTTCGGCATGCCAGACATTGGTGGTCTTGCCCGCCGCCAGATCCACTTCCATCACCCGCGTACCCGGGCGGCGCTCAATAATCAATGCGCGATTGAGATTGAAGGGGTCCAGCTTCAAGTCGTGCCCGCGAAACGGCATGCCGGTATCGAGGTTGGAGCTCAGCTTTTCATCGAGACGCGCCAGCACATATTCCTGGTTGAAGCGCGCCGGTGCGATCAGTTGGAGACCGGACGTCGCGGCCTGCACGCGCCAAGGCAGCAAGGCGGCAACCGCCGTGCCCAGTCCCGCAGCCAGCAATTGCCTGCGGATGGCATTGATTCCTGCCGGTTGGTTCATGCTGCTCAGTCTCCGTCGTTGGCGTTGAAACCCAGGTCGACATTCAATGCCGGCGCCACTTCGGTTTCCATCAGGTATTGCAGGCGGGTGACTTCCTTGAGCAGGGCGGCTACCGCATCGCGCTGATCGGTCAGCGCGGTTTGCAGCGGCGGACGCACATCGGCCAGCGCGCGCTTGACGCTATTCAACTGGTTGCCAATCACGCGCGCCAAGCCGGGGCGTTCTATGCTGGCCAGATAATCATCCAGGCCCAGGCCGTTTTCTCCCTGGCCGAAGAATACTTGCTCGAAGCCGCGCAGGTTGTTTGCGATATTGTCCAGCGTGGTGCCGGAGCGCCAGGATTCGATGCGCTCCAGCGACGGGCCGTCGGTGCTGCGCTCCAGCGCCTTGCCCAGCTTGACGGTCTTGACGGTGTCGAGCCCGGCGATCAGAAGATTGATGAGGTCGCTATAGGCCTGCTCGGTATCCGCGAAGATCTCGGTGTAGCCGGGGCGGCCGGCATTTGCGAGCTGCTGGCCATAGCCGTCCTTGGGGTCTTTCCATGCACGCTCAAGCTTTTGCGCTTCTCCGCTGATGTGGCCGGTCAGTGCTTTCAGCACTCCGCAGTGCGCGGACAAGCGCTCGTGCGCGTCGAACAGCAGATACTCGACCGCCGGCAAGCCTTTGGCGGCCGCGCCCATGCGGCGCACGCGATCCACGCTGGCGCTGGCATCGTCTTTCAGCAGCGGCTCCAGCAAATTCACGCGCAGCGGCCAGGCATTGACTTGCCGGTGCAGGCGATTTTCGCTGACCGGGCCGATGGGCATCATTTCCAGCGGCTGCCAGTTTGCCTGCGTGTTGCGCCAGGCAGTTCGCAGCTCGTCCAGCTTGGCCTTGCCCTGGCAGTAAGCCTCGCTCTTATGCGCCAGCGCAGCGCTGCTCTTGGCGAAATCGTTCGCCATCGGTTGCATGACTTGTTCTACCAGTGCAGCAAGCACCTTGTTTTCCATCAGAAGCTCGCTGGCGGCATGTGCGGGCGAGACGGCCAGCAGGGATGCGCTCAGCAGCGCACCCGTCAGCAGAGTAAGAGGCGTGAAAGATTTGAAGGATGTGAAAGAGATGAGAGTGGGGCGCATGGTTTTCATAGCGACTTGAGGAAGGCAATCAGGTCTTCCCTTTCTTCCTTGCTCATGTTGACAAAACGTTGTTTGGCCGGCTCGGCTTCGCCGCCGTGCCACAGGACGGCTTCTTGCAGGTTGCGTGCCCGGCCGTCATGCAGATAAGTGGTGTGGCCGTTCACGGTTTCGAACAGGCCTATGCCCCACAGCGGCGGCGTGCGCCATTCGTTGCCCTTGGCTTCGAAATCGGGCCGGCCATCCGCCAGTCCCGGACCCATGTCATGCAATAGCAGATCGGTATAGGGACGTATGGTCTGGTTGGAAAGTTCCGGATAACCGGCCAGCTTGCCCGTCACCTGCTTGGGCACGTGGCAGGCTACGCACTGGGCCTGGTGAAACAGCCGCTTGCCGTTGAGCACTTGCGGCTTGTCCACATCGCGGCGCGCCGGCACGGCGGTGGTAGCGGTATAGAAAATCAGCTTGCCGAGATTTTTCTCGTTGATTTCAGGATCGCCGCCGCGCTCGGCTTGCCGGCAATCCTTCTGCGCCGGCATGCATTCTTCGTTCGGGAAATATTTCGACGTGATGCCGATATCGCTGTTGGCTGCTTCGGCGGTCTGGTGCGCGACGGTGGGCGCATTGGCTTTCCAGCCGAAGCGGCCCAACGCACGTTTTTTCTCGACCGCATCCCACACCCAGTTCGGCCGCCCGGAAATGCCGTCGCCATTCTTGTCATCCGGGTCGGCGCGCGACAGGATGTCTTTCTCGGGAATGGCTTCCAACAAGCCCATGCCGATGATCTGCTGCGCGATGCGCGGCGACACCATGGTGCGCTCGTCCATCGGGCCGTAAGCCAGGTCGGTGAATGTATAAGTAGGCTTGCGCAAGTTGAAGATTTCGCCATCGGCGAATTTCCCCGGCATTTCTTCGTAGCTGATCTCGACCTTGCCTTCGGGCTTCACGCCGCTCACTGCATTGTTGTTGAACTGGCCGCCATAGCTGGGCTCGCGCGCCGGTGCGCCGTTACTGGTCTTGCCCGGCACCGACAGGCGCAGCAACAGGCCCATGGGCTGCTCGCCGGGACCCGGCGGTGCGGCGCGGCCGTCATGCGTGTGGCAGGCGGTACAGGAG
>JAFAGG010000086.1 GCA_023422955.1 Pseudomonadota bacterium
GACGCCTGTCGTGCGGGTTATGAAGTGCTGGATATGGGACTAGATGCGTCGATAGACACTCTCGCCCACCCTGAATGTTCCCTCTTCTCCGGGCTCGGCTACAGCATCGGTATGTTTTACCCGATAACCTGCAAAGTCGCGGGGCAAATGAGTATTGCCGAAGTCCAGGTAACTGATTCCAGGTACTACGTTTTGCAGGATGAATTCATGTCCGGCACTGTTTTTGATCCGGAATTCCTCTTGGATTCTCATACGACCTCCTTCTGTATTAAACAAGGTTCTCACTGCTGTCATTCACCCGTTCAATGAGTCCTTTTAAGGTGCATCTCATCTAAAGGTGTATTCATTATGCATGTTTTGGTGCGTCGTTAAAAATGAAATCTATCGCTGATTGAATTCAAAATTTTTGAATTCAATGCTTGCAAAAATCTCTTATTTTTTCAAGCAAGACCTTGCAGCGAAGCGCAGGGAAATGCGGCAGCCAAATGCTTTTATTTGCCGGGCGGCGCGATAGACGGCAAGATGCAGGCAGCAGATATTCAAGGACGCTTATTCCAGGTACTTCCTATTTGACGCGCGTCAATGGATCGCATAAACTGCCGCCCATGCCAAAGTTCGCCCATCTTCTTGCCGCGCGAAATGCCGCACTGTTCCTGCAGGGCGGTGTACTTTCGCATGTGCTCAAGTTACCGGGTACGGAAGCCATCCTTAAACCGCCAGCAGACTCTTAAGCCCGGCGATACTCCCCCTCTCTTAGTGCACCTCTCTATCGCCGGGCTCCCACCCAGGCGCGATAGCTGCCGCCCTTCGTTCAAGGAATGCCGGATGCGCTAAAAGAGTCAGGAATTGGCTGGTGCGATCTGCTGTCAACAGGGTCTTTCGGGCTTTGGGTTGGCAATTCTATATGGGGGGAAGAACATCAGCCTGCAGATGGGCCTGGCACCATCGTGGTTGCAGCGAGAGCGCGTTTCAACATGTCGGTCGCGAAAAGTCGGCGAGTCCCTCGGACAGCCTTGAATCGTGCAGTGATGTCGCCTCCTCCCGATCATGCCTGAGCGAGCACCGTAAATGCCTGGAAGGACTTTCGGCAGCTTGTCGAAACGCTAGTCGAGCGGCGCAAGGATTGCGCAGGAAGGGACAGCGAGTGCTCAGCCGGACCTTGATCTGCGGGCGGAAAACACGAAATGAAATTCAGATTGCGATAGCGACAACAAAAATTCTTTACATATTAACCAAACTAAAAATACATCATGAAATACACATCCGCACACAACTTTCTCCAGCACGTCGAGGAACGCAATCCTGGCCAGCCCGAATTCCTCCAGGCTGTTACCGAAGTGATCGAAAGCCTCTGGCCGTTCATCGCCGCCAATCCGAAGTATGCCGAGCAGGGATTGCTGGATCGCCTGATCGAGCCTGAGCGTGCGCTGATGTTCCGCGTATCCTGGACCGACGACAAGGGCGAGGTCCATGTCAACCGCGGTTACCGCATTCAGCACAGCATGGCGATCGGCCCTTATAAAGGCGGCATCCGCTTCCATCCCTCGGTCAACCTTTCGGTGCTGAAATTCCTGGCTTTCGAGCAGACCCTGAAAAATGCGCTCACCACGCTGCCCATGGGCGGCGGCAAGGGCGGCGCCGATTTCGATCCCAAAGGCAAGAGCCCGTCCGAAGTGATGCGCTTCTGCCAGGCCTTCGTCACTGAACTGCATCGCCATATCGGCGCCGATACCGACGTTCCTGCCGGCGACATCGGCGTGGGCGGACGCGAAGTCGGCTTCATGGCCGGCATGGTGAAAAAGCTGACCAATCGCGCCGACTGCGTATTCACCGGCAAAGGCTTGAGCTTCGGTGGCTCGATCATGCGCCCTGAAGCCACCGGCTACGGCACCGTCTATTTTGCCGAAGAGATGCTGAAAACCCAGGGCCGCTCGTTCGAAGGCCTGCGCGTGAGCGTTTCCGGTTCCGGCAACGTCGCCCAGTATGCGATAGAGAAAGTCATGTCGCTGGGCGCCAAGGTGGTCACCGTTTCCGATTCCAGCGGCACCGCCATCGACGAAGAAGGCTTCACGCCTGAAAAACTCGCCATCCTGATGCAGGTGAAGAATCAGGAATACGGCCGCGTCAGCGATTATGCCGAGCGCGTGGGCTGCCGCTTCGAAGCCGGCGCACGTCCGTGGAATGTGAAGGTGGATGTCGCCCTGCCCTGCGCCACGCAAAATGAACTGAGCCTGGAAGATGCCAAGGTCCTGATCGCCAACGGCGTGATCTGCGTGGCGGAAGGCGCCAACATGCCGACCACCATGGACGCCGTGAAAGCCTTTGAAGCCGCGCGCATCCTGTATGCACCGGGCAAGGCCAGCAACGCCGGCGGCGTGGCCACCTCGGGCCTGGAAATGACCCAGAACTCCATGCGCATGCCGTGGACCCGCGACGAAGTGGATCAGCGCCTGCTGAAGATCATGCAATGCATCCACGCGACCTGCGTGCAATATGGCAAGCGTGAAGACCGCAGCGTCAGCTATGTGAACGGCGCCAATGTCGCCGGCTTCGTGAAGGTGGCCGATGCCATGCTGGCACAAGGCATCATCTAAGCTGGCCAAGGCGGGGAGCATGCTCCCTGTTTTCACGTAGTCACAGGCTCAATGGTCTGCCAGATCCGCCGCCTTGCCTCACCCTGTTGCGCCCTGCACTTCTATCGGCTTTCGATGTCAGCAAGACTGACAAGCGATGATAGAATCAGGGCGCAATTTTATTTACATTGTTTAAATTTCAATTCCTAAGCTTAGGCTATTTTTTAAGCAGGCCGGAGAGCGAATATCCATGCAGCGTGAAGCGCAATCGACAAATGAGGTAAGCAGAAAATGCGCTGCGGGAGAATCGCAGGCGCAGTATGCTCACCGGCTTATCGAGGAAATGATCGTTACCCTTGCGCTTCCGCCGGGCAGTCGCATTTCCGAGCAGGCGCTCAGCGCGCAACTGGGCATAGGCCGCACACCGGTGCGGGAAGCCTTGCAGCGCCTGGCCTACGAGCGCACCATCAAGATCCTGCCGCGCTCAGGCGTCATCGTGTCCGATATCGACCTGGCAGCGCATTTCAAGCTGATAGAACTGCGACGCGAAGTGGAACGCATACTGGTGATGCGTGCTGCACGATTCGCCGAGCCCATCGATTGCCGCACCTTCCTGGGCTTGGCGGAACGCTTCGAGACCGCCGCCGCAAACAACGATGCCAGCATCTTCATCAGCGCCGATGCGGAGTTGAACGCCTTGCTGGCTTCCGTTGCCGACAACTGTTATGCCGCCGCCGCCATGGCACCTTTGCAGGCGCAGACCCGGCGCATCTGGTATCTCAATTACCAGGCTTTCGGCGATGTATCCACGGTATCGCGCCTGCACGCCGAGATTGCGCGCGCAGTGGCGAAGAAGAAGGAGAAAGAGGCAAGCGACGCGATGGATGCACTGATCGATTACGTGGAAAATTACACCTATCGCACGATAGATCTGCTGAAGAAAAAATCCCCCGCTGTACAAGTCGTCAGCGAGGGAAAGTAGGCTTCATCAGTTTGCCGGACAAGGCCTTGCAGCGCCCTTCCTTTTCAAGCGGCCCTTCTCTTTTCGGAGATGGCGGGCCGCTTTAAAAGAAGTGACTTACTTGCCGCGTTTGAGCAATTGCATCGCCGGACTGATGATCATGCCCACGGTGAAGAAGCAAAATCCTACCGTCACCATGCCGCCTGAATCATTCTGCAAACCCAGGTAGATAAAAGGTACGGCGATCAGGGCGGCCAGGCCGGCGATGATCAACCAGATAGTTTCGCGTGACATATTCCTCTCCTTAAGCGATTAGCAGTACAACGATGCCGATGATCAGCGTCACCATGATAAAGAGCGGAATGGTGACCTTCAGCACTTCCCCTTCACGCCCCAGAATGCCCGCCGTGGTGGTGCCTAGCAGCACATTGCCGGGAGCGATCATGTTCCCCGCTGCCGCACCTGCCGTCTGAGCGCCCAGAATGGCGGCGCTCATCAGACCGGTGGCTTCCGCAGTAGACAGCTGGAAGGTGCCGAATAGCAGGTTCGAGGCTAGATTCGACGTGGTCATGAATGATCCCAGTCCTCCTACCAGCGGCGCCAGGAAGCCGTAACCCTCGCCCGTTGCACCGGCCACGCCCTCAGCCAGCACTTGGACCGCGCCAGACCCCGCCATGATGTTGGACATGGCGATCAGGGAAATGACGGCAATGGTGGAGGGAATCGACTTGTCGATAGTGTTGAACAATATCCGTCCAACAGCGCCTTCACCCATGCGTCCCATCCTGGCGAAGGCAAAATAACCAACCAGTGCTGCCAGTAACAGGAAAGTGCCGGCGTTCGTGAACGGCGCGAACAATAGCGTGGCGGCAGCGCGTTCGAATCCCAGGCCGGTCACGGTGCCTGGGAAGCTGAGGCCAAACGAGATCGTCGACAAGGCCTCCTTCACCGGGGCAATCAGCAGTACGCCAAAGGTAATCGCCAGCAGCGCATAGTAAGGAATGAATGCCTGGTTGAGCGACATGTCTGCTGTGCGCTTGCCAGTGTTGCCAGCAACCGGCGTTGCGGCGGCTGGTGTTGCTGCTTGCGCGGCTTCCTGCGGATGACGTATCGCATCCTCAAAAATGATACTGTCCGCCGGCTTGGCATGGCGATACATCGGCAGTCGTGTGAGGACGAACAGCGAGAGGAAGGCAACGGTGGAGGCAATGAAACCATTCAGCGTATCGTTCCACTGCGACAGAACCAGTGTCAGACCGCCCTGCAACAGCGACATGATGAGGACGACAGGCAGTCCTTCGCGTATGCCTTTCCATTTGCCATACAGCCAGCACACCAGGAAGCCGCCCAGCAGGTTCAGCACCCAGATGAATATCGCTGCATAAAACGCCGTCTCCAGTGCCAGCGCTGCATCCATGCCGGTAACCTGCTTGAGACCCAGCCAGGCCACAGCCAGCGTGCCGAAGGTATTGTTCCAGGCATGCCCGATCAGCGGAATGATCACCGCATACAGAGGCCGCACGCCTATACCCACCAGCAGCGGCGCGCACACGGCGATCGGAACGCCGAAACCGGTTACGCCCTGCAGGAAGGAGGCAAATGCCCAGCCGAAGGCCAGCACCTGCAGCAGCGGATCAGGCAGGATGCGCGTGATGCCCTGACGCAGCGGCTCAAATGCTCCGCCCTCGTGCGTGACTTCATAAATCAGGATCGATGCCCAGACGACATAAAGTACCGTTACTGCATTCCAGGTACCTTTGACGCTTTCATAGCCGATGACATCGGTGGGTGTATCGAAAAAAAACCAGGCCACTGCAACGGCAGCGATCCAGGATACCGGCCCGGCTTCCGCCGCTCCCCATTTCCTGCCCAGCATCAGTATCAGCAGGAACAACAAGGGAGAAAAAGCGATCAGCCAGTTGGTTGCAGTAACGGTCATATTCATGGGAATCTCCAATAATGTAGTGGGATAGGCTCGATTACCAGCCCACTGCAATCCCTTCACCGCGCGGATCGGCGGCGCCTGACATCACGCCGGTGCGCTGATCGATCGTGATCGCGGCGGCGTGCCCCATGAAATCACTCCATGCTTCCGTGATCTCTACCTGGTGGCCGCGCGCGCGCAGCCAGGCAAATACCTCTTCGGAGAAGCGGTTTTCCACGCGCAGCGCCTGCGTGGCATCGCCCCAGGTCCGGCCATACAACCAGCGCGGATTGTCGACCACGGTCTGCACATCATGATTGAAGTCCACATAACGGGTCACAATGGCATTGCTGGTCTGCGGCTGCCCTTCCCCGCCCATGGTGCCGTACACCAGTTCCAGCTTGCCATCCTTCATCAGCATGCCCGGCATCAGCGTATGGAAGCAGCGCTTGTTCGGCTCCAGGCTGTTCACATGATTTTGGTCCAGCGAGAAGAACGAGCCGCGGTTGGTCAGCAGCATGCCGGTCTTGCCGGCGACGAAGCCGGAGCCGAATTCGTGATAAAGGCTCTGGATGATGGAGGCCGCGTTGCCATGACGATCCACCACCACGGTGCAGGTGGTGTCCTGACCCATGGGTTCGGGATTGTTGCTGAGCGTATGTTCGAAGCTGATCTGCTTGGCGAGTTCGGCCGAATATTCCTTGGACAGCAGGCGCTCCAGCGGAATATCGCTGAAGCTCGGGTCGGTCAGATAGCGATCGCGGTCACGGAATGCCAGCTTGGTCGCTTCCACCAGCAAGTGAATATAGGCCGCGCGATTCTCTTTCAGCGCCGCGACGTCGAAGTTTTCCAGGATGTTCAGCACCATCAGGTGAGCAAAGCCCTGGCTATTGGGCGGATGCTGATAGCAGGTGTAACCGCGATAGGTGGTGGAAATCGCTTCGCTCCAGTCACTGTGGTGACTGCTGATATCTTCCGGTTTCCAGTCGCCGCCCGCTGCGGCCAGCGACGCCACGATTTCATCCCTGACCGCACCCTCGTAGAATCCGGCGCGTCCCTGGCTTGCAATCGCTTCCATGGTATCGGCCATGCCGGGGAAACGCATGATTTCACCCATCTCGGGCACGCGACCGCCGGGCATGAAAGCCTGACGGCTTGCTTCGTAACGTCCCAGGATTTGAGCGGTTTGGCGGGTGAAATGGACCTGCCCGGCGGACACCGGGTAACCATCCCGCGCATACTTGATGGCTTGCTCCAGGCACTGGCGCATGGAGAGTTTCCCGAATTTCTCATGGGCCTTGCACCACGCATCCACCGTGCCCGGCACCGTGATCGCTGCATGCGGGCCGCGCTGCGGAATCGCGTCCAGACCCAGCTCGCTATAACGCTCGCGCGTTGCGCCGGATACCGCACGACCGGAACCATTCAAGGCATGCATTTTGTTCTGCTCGGCATCGTAGATAAGCCAGAAAGAATCGCCTCCCATGCCGCTCATGTGCGGATAGACGATGCCCAGCGTTGCATTGACGGCAATCGCCGCATCAACTGCGCTTCCGCCTTCCTGAAGCACTTTCAAACCTGCGAGCGAAGCGAAATAATGAGGAGATGCCACCATTCCTTCGGTTGCCATGGCGACCGGGCGCGTTGTTTTCATGCTATGCCTTTCATTTATAAAAACATCACATTGATAAGTGATATATCAGTTATAAGCTACGTATGGCAGTTTATGCTGATCAATATAAAAGTCAAGATGGTTTGCCTCCCTTTTAGTTTTAATTTGGCAATAAGAGCGATAGCAAAATCAAATGAGAAAGAAACTGGGTAATACCGCCTCCTGCTATTCATCGATACTGGAAATACTGTTTATGGAGCACGCTATTGGAGAGCGGAGGAAAGCGGACTGAAGCAAGGAAAGTACCTTGGCACCCGTTATCAAGATTTCGGGATGGGAAGCGCTGCATCAGACGAGAGAGTGCAAACAACTTTAGCAAAGCGCGGTCTACTCTCTTGCCTGCAAAACGATTCACCATTGAGGCCATCCGAGAAAACCCGTATGGCCGGACATCACTCCCGCTGACCATCTTCCTGTTCTTAACCTGTAGCGGTTTTTACTGCTGCCCCAGAGCGAAGCAATTTCCATGATCCCTGTCGTAAAAAGCCTGCTGGAAACCGATCTCTACAAATTCACGATGTGGCAGGCGCTACTGCACGCATATCCGGCGACGCAGGCCGAATATGAATTCTCATGTCGTAATCGACCGCAATTTCCTCTTGCAGAACTGGCGGATGAGATGAATGCGCAGATGGATCATCTGTGCACGCTCGGCTTTTCCGAGGATGAGCTCGATTACCTGAGAAGCCTGCGTTATATAAAACCGGATTTCGTCGATTTCCTGTCCTTGTTTCGCCTGCAGCGCAAATTCATCTCCGTCTACGCGGAAGGCGAAAAATTATGCGTACGTGCTGAAGGACCGATGGTCCACACCCTGCCGTTCGAGATCTATGTGCTGCAAACGGTCAATGAACTCTACTTCCGCCGCTTCGACCACGCAGCCTGCATGAAAGAAGGCATGGCGCGCCTGCAGGAAAAAATCGAACTGATTCGCCGCTCTGCCGACACGATTGCTGCGAACCGCGCTCATCCTTTCGAGTTCTTCGACTTCGGCGTGCGGCGACGGTTTTCTTCGGCGATGCAGGCAGAGGTGGTAGCGGCCCTCGCAAAAGAAGTCCCGGACTATTTCAAAGGAACGTCCAATGTCTACCTGGCGTGGAAACATGATCTGCTTCCCATCGGCACTCATGCGCATGAGTGGTTTGGCCTGTTTCAGGGGCAGTCGGTGCGGCTCAGGGATTTTCAGAAAGCGGCTTTGCAAGCCTGGGTCGATGAATATCGCGGCGACCTGGGAACAGCCCTGACCGACATGGTCGGCATGGATGCCTTCCTTGAGGATTTCGACCTGTACTTCGCCAAACTCTTCGATTCGCTGCGCCACGATAGCGGCGATCCCATTGTCTGGGGAGAAAAGGCGCTGGCGCACTACGCCAGGCTGAGGATCAATCCGCATACCAAGCGGCTGGTATTTTCCGATGGCCTGGATGTGAGCAAGGCATTCAGCATCTATGATCATTTCGCCGACCGGGTGCCAACCGGTTTCGGCATAGGCACGAATTTGACCAACGATACCGGCCTGCCCACGCTGAACATCATCATGAAGCTGGTGCGCTGCAACGGGCAGCCGGTGTGCAAGATATCGGACACCCCAGGCAAGACCAGCTGCAAGGACGAGGCTTTCCTGGGCTATTTGCGCCAGGTGTTCAACCTCAAATCGGATCCGTAGATTTCACTCAAGCATCAAGAGCGGATAGGTGCGAATGGATCCGCACAGATCCGCCTGGATGCTGACCTTCACTTCTTGTCCAATCACTAATCTTTTCGTTTGCTGTCCAGAAGCTGGTTATGCCACGCCTACCCGCGCAGTTGCATAAACTATCGCTTATATATATAATATGAAATTCTTATATGTCCCATCACCACTCTAAATTGGGAATCTAGGTTCAATAACCCTATATTGTTCACAGGCCACAAGCCTTTATGAAGAATGAAAGGACTACACATGACAGATCTTGCACTATCCCTAGCAAACCGTTCTGCCGCCTTCCTTACCAGCTTAGTCGATGTCTTGAATAAGACTCTCGCCATGAAAAAAGCGGCGCACCCGGAAAATTCCACCCATATCGACCTGAAAAAGATCCGCGCCATTGCTGATACCATTTAAGTCGTCCGAGCAGCCAAGAGCCTGGCAATTCCTGACCGGGCGCCGATAAGGGCGAACAGCTGCGCTGCAATAGAGAAATAGAGAATACGTCAACGGCCTGTTTCCAATCATGGAAACAGGCCGTTGTTTTATCAGGAATGCGCATCGCGCAGCTTGATCGCATCGCAACCCAATCAGTTTGCTGCAGCGAACCGCTTTTTCATGCGTCGCCCCTCAACGCGCCGGGATCAGAAATTGACCTGAAACCCCAGTCCGAACACGCGCTGGTAATCGTTGTAATCGATCAGCGAATAACCGTAGCCGGAAAAATACTTCATGAACCCCTTTAGATTGGACGTCAGCGGAAAGGCCCAGCCGAGTTGCGCACTGCCCTTGCCGCTGCTGAAGTTGTAGCGTGCGAGTACGGACATTTCGTGGCCCTCGTGATAGTAAGTGGCCAGCAGGTCGCCATGTCCTGCGTAATCGATGATATCGGGATTATCGTCCTTGTCGGCATCTTCGCTGAAGCGGTGCCAGATGCGGGGCAGCAAGGTGAAATTATCGCCTTCCAGGCCGGCCTGCAGATAAACCCTGTTCCAGCTGCGCGAAAGCGCCCCGCCCTGTCCATTGGATTGATGAACGATGCCCGCATTCAGGAAACGCAGGCGCATGCCGCCCGGCAGCTGTGCATTGAGCGGATATACCGCCATCAGCTCCGGCTGGTAATTGCTCTCGCGAAAGGGGCTGGAAGCTTCGCTATTGGCGGCCTGCCAGTAACTGTGCTGGGTATAACCGAACCACAGGTCCACCGGCGAATCCGCCAGGCCTTCTATTACCTTGAGCTTGAATCCCAGCTGGAAAGCCAGCTCGGCGCGCGAAAGCCCATCCGCGTCCGGCGCCAGAAACTGCAAAGGACGGTACGGCGCCTCATTGGGCGATGGATTGTAGGTTGCGATCAGATAGTTTTTCCGGTGTGGCCGGAAATTGAACACGCCGCGCTTTTCGTCCGGCTCCAGTTCCCACTGCCGACCCAGCATGGAATGGCCAGTAGAATGCTCTTCGCTCGTCGCCGCGCTTGCCAGTGCTTCAGGTTCCTGCAAGGGCACGGTCACGTTTTCTCCCGGAGGACTCACTGCCTGGCTGACCAAGCGGTCGTAGCACGACAGGCGTTCGCCGTCGTTCTGAAGCGCGGCACAGTCGCGCATTTCAAGCGGCAATTCGGCGGCGGCAACGGAAGACACCAGTGCCAGCAGGCCGGCCAGGACCAGCCTCTCACCACGGATTGCGTTCTTCTTGTTTTTTATATCCATTGATCGCTAAAGATAAAGGACGGCTACAGGGACCGGCGTGACAGCCGGCTTCCAGATGGAACGATGGTTTCGCAATGCTTATCAGGGCGGTATTCTATCCTCTGCATGCTTCCGATTCCCCTATAGATGAAAGAAGCTCCACGTGTATCGCTACCACCCGGAAAGCAATCCAAGGGGCGGGCCGTTTACTTTGGTCGCAATTTTCAAAACCGGCGCGCGGGTTTCAGCTACGCACAGCCGACCACGCCAGGCAACCGACGGCCACTGCCGAATTGCTGACCAGATAGGCCCCATGCCGGTAAAACACACGCGTCCTGCTTTTGTCTTTCACATCCACTGCCCAGATGTCGCCCGTATCGGCAGTCCAGATGATGCGCCCGCCCGCTTCGTCGATGGACCTGAAAATGTCAACCGCCGGGGTTCCCGGCTTGAAGAACACCATCACCGTACTCACGTCCCTGGGCGGCAAGGCCGCAATCGGCCCGGCGATCATGACGGTCAGCGCAAGCACCAGCGCACTCGCCGCAGTGCGTCGCCTGGTGCCGCTACCACCATTGCCGTCGCTGCCATCGGCACGCTTGCGTATCAGCAGGCCGATGACAACGAAAGCCACGCCAAATGCAAAGAACCATAGCAAGTCCCACAACAGTACATTGTCGGCCTTCACCCTGATGCGATGTATGTCCAGTATCCAGTGCGACAGGATGCCGTCCAGGATATGCCAGGTGCCAAAGCCTGTGAAAGCGTTTCCCAGCAATAAACGGTCTGCGCCCGGCCGTGCATAATCTTTTCTTGCCCGCCACAACTTCCACAGGCCGACAACGCTAATCACATACATCAGCAGGTGGAACAATCCATCGGCCAGGATTTGCGTGCGCATATCCTGGAAAAGCGGTCCATCCACATTGACGAGCAGATGGTGCCACTGCAGGATCTGGTGCAGCAGTATGCCGTCGAAAAACCCTCCCAGCCCGAAGCCCAGCAGGTAGCCGGCCCAAGACAGCGGCGAGGAATACGCATATCGGATATCTGATGTGGCGCCCATGAAAGCCCTAGTGAAGTCGGCAAGGATGCTTGAGTAGAAGCGCGATGCGCTCCTGCTCAAGCCCGACCGTCACGGTCGCAAACATCATGCCAATCCCCATCGGCATTTCAGGCTCTATGCAGGAATCCTGGACCCGGAGCTTTTCGTCAGGCGTCGTCCGCAGAAGGTGCCGAACTGGCGGTGGAACGCAGCGGCTTTTCCGGGTTCATCCAGGCCAGCACATGCGCAAACGCGGCAACAAGAGCGCCGCACAATAGGGTTACACGGAAAGCCCAGGCGCCATTCTCGGGGCTGTCGCTCATGTTCATCTGCATGCCGGCCTCCAGGTCCATGGCGCTTGCGCTGCTGTTCATCAGCGCGAAAAGAATGGAGCTGAGCAATGCCACGCCGATGGCGCCGCCCATGCTGCGGAACAGGACCGTCATCGCGGTGGCAATGCCGATGTCCTTGGCCGGTACCGCATTCTGTACCGCCACCAGCGAGGTTGGCAGCGTCATGCCTATGGCCACGCCCGTCAAAGCCAGGGCCAGGCCGGTTTTGAGCGTGGCATGCGGGCCGAAATAGGCGAGCAGGAGCATGCCGACCGGCAGCAAAGCGGTCCCCAGCAATTGCATGGGCTTGTAGCGCCCGCTGTGCGTCATCCAGCGGCCGCCGGTGAAAGCGCCGGCCGGAATGGCGAGTGAAAAGGCGATCAGTTGCAGCGCCGCCGTGTCCGGGCCGATGCCATCCAGCATCTGCATGCCGAAGGGAATCAGGACCGACAGCGAAATCACCAGGAAGAAACTGATGAAAAGAATGCTGCAGCTGATCCAGACGGTGCGAATCCTGAACAGCGCCGGCGAAATCAGCGGTTCCCTGGTGCGGTGTTCATGCCGTATGAATACCGCGAGCAGAATTACAGCCACAGCCAGCAGCCACAGCGTATCCAACGACAGCACAGCAATGCCATGTCCTACGCGCGTAATCGCAATCAGCAGCAGGCTCAGTCCGGCGGTCAGCAGCAAGGCGCCGAAGTAATCGATGGGCAACCGCACGCCCGGCACCGGCAAATCCTTCAGCGCACGGCGCGCCACCCACAGGGCCAGTATGCCGAGCGGCAGATTGATCCAGAATATCCAGCGCCACGACATCAGATAAGTAAGATAGCCGCCCAGCACCGGGCCGCCGACGCTGGCCAGCGCATAGACTACCGACACATATCCCTGATAGCGGCCGCGTTCCCGCAAGGGCACGACCTCGCCGATGATGGCCTGCGCCGTGGAAATCAGTCCGCCGCCGCCTATGCCCTGCAGTATGCGCGCCAGTATCAGCATGGGCATGGTTTCCGCCAGCGCGCAGCCTATGGAAGCGATCAGAAAGATCAGCACTGCGATGGAAAGCAGCATGCGCCTGCCATACAGGTCGCCCAGCTTGCCATAGACCGGCGTCACCACGGTGGACGCGATCAGGTAGCCGGAGACGACCCATGCCAGCATGGAAGCGCTTCCCAGGTCGCTGGCCATCTGGGGCAGCGACACGGATACGATGGTCTGGTCGAGCGCGCCGAGAAAGATGACCAGCATCAGCCCGATGACTATATTTCGTATGTTTTTCGGCGAAGCGGAAGACAGGGTTTGATCGGACATTCTGCTGAGAAAGACGTCGGAGGCGCTAGGTAAAAAGGATTCCGCAGTATAGCGCCAGTCATGGCGACACGAATTGACCGCAAGAAATGAGATAATGCGCGGCCTCTCATTTCCATGCTCAAGCAGCCGAAAAAGGAGATGGCGCCTCACTCTGCAGTGCGGCCTGTGGAAATAACGCTGAAGAAGGCACCCTTTCACGAACGCGCCTTCCTCCGGCCGATTTCAGCTTTACAGCAAAGTTATAACAGGGAAGTCCTCTTACAAAGACAAAGGAAAAAGAACATGAACAGAGAAGATGGCGGAAAATTATTGCTGCGCCTGACGGCAGGACTATTGCTGCTGCCGCATGGACTGGCCAAGCTGGGAGGCGTCGCCAAGATTTCCGGCATGCTGGCGGCCAAGGGCTTGCCGGGCATCCTGGCCTACCTGGTTTATGTGGGAGAAATCATCGTTCCGCTTCTCCTCATCATCGGCCTTTTTACGCGCTTCGCCGGCGTGATCCTGATCGTGAACATGTGCTTTGCGATTTATCTGGTACATGCTCATCAGCTATGGCAATTCACGGGCTCCGGCGGACATGCGCTGGAACTGCAATTCTTTTACCTGATGAGCGGGCTGGTCATCAGTCTTCTGGGTGCAGGTGCCTATAGCCTGGATGGAATGCGACGCTCGCGGTTTCGCTAAGCATAGCCAGGGTGAGTTCGCAGGAGCGGGAAATGGCAAGCGCAAGGAAATTGACAACTTTCGCTCCTGCGAAAACATCCTCGTTCCTGCATCGTAAGCGCTGCCCTTATCCGACTTCCGACTGTTCGCGCCTGCGAGCGCAAGAACAAAGTCGGCCGCATCAGCCGTAAAAGCGCCGGAAAGCTATACCGGCGAAAACTCTTCCACCCAGCATCCGCTCATCAGGCGCTCCGGCTTGCAACGCGCTCTGACCTGGGCGCTGGCTTCCCAGGTATCGACGCGCACATGGGTGCCGGCATAGATGCCATAGCCTATTCCCGCCTGGATTTCTTCCACCGCGTACAGGCTCTCGCCGGCCCGGATGCTGCCGTTGGCGATGATGAACTCGCCGCTTCGTATGCCCCATTGCGCTTCCAGGTGCCCATGGCAGAAAATCGTTCCGGCCGAATCGATGCCATGTCCTGTGCCGATATCCTCCAGGCATTTGATCGCGCCACCCGTGCGCAAGCCTTTGCCGCACCGTACCGAACCTTTGGCAACCAGGTCTTTTCCTATCGTGGTGCTGCCTTGCACGGCCATCTCGCTTTCGCAGTAAAGATCCCATGCAACGCGCATATCGCCATCGCATTTCAAAATTCCCTGCACATCCACGCCCCATCCTGCGCGCACATGACCGCCGGCCTGCAGCTTGTCGCCGCATCGTATGCCGCCGCCGGCAATGACGTCTTCTCCCGCCATCAGCGAGGTACCGGCACGGATGCTTCCTCCGGCCCGTATCGTGCGGCCGGCAACCAGAACGGTATCGGTTTCGATATTGCCGCGCACTTCCAGTGTCCCGGCAAACACGATGGCTCCCGCTTCCAGCGAATCGACGGTCAATACCTCATCGGTGTGACCAAACTGGCTCAGCACCCAGCAGGCATCCTCCACCCTGCCATCCGCCACCAGCGCATCCAGCAGCGGCTGATAGTCGCTGCCTTCCTGGTAATGCTTCAGATACCATCGGAAACCATCGCTACAGGGCCTTTTCGCCCTGAGGAAATTCTTGCTCAGATCCATGCAACGCACACCTTATGAATAGCCGGACACGGCACCGGACTACAAGTGGTAATCGCCGCTTCTTTCCGGCTGATACAACAATTCCACTACCCTCACCCGGATGTTTTGCCCGGTCGGACCGGACCAGTCGATAGAATCGCCGACCGACAAACCCAGCAGCGCACTGCCAACGGGCGCGAGTATGGAGACAGTGTTCCCATTGGCCTGAATGTCTTTCGGGTAGACCAGGGTCAGGCTCAATTCCAGGCCGGTCGATTCTATGAGCGCCCTCACCTGGGAATTCATGGTCACTACGTTGTCAGGAATGCTGCGCGGATCAACAATTTCCGCACGCTTGATTTCATCAAGCAGCGCCATCGCTACCGGCTCTTCGCTGTCAGGCAAGGTATCTACCAGGGACTCGATACGCTCGACATCAACTGCAGATAAAACTATTTTGGTCATATTTTCCACTCTGAATAGTCGTTCTCTAATAAATGAAACCCAGGACCTTTTATCTTGCCGGTCCGGGCATGGGTCTACTAATGCGGATATCACACCACCTACCTTCCTGCATCCTGCAACAATGCTCCTGCAACAAACACCTTTGCTTGGGTTCCTCGACCATCCTGCCCGAGACTTCAGGCAGCCGGTTTATCGAAACCTCTCATCTTGTCGCCGGGCGAGCAAGCCATCAGCACATCACAGGGACTCTGTACCAGCAGTCCCATTGCAACGCTTCCCAGCGAAGGGTTATAGGCATCGCTGCATGCCTGTTTTCCGCAGGCTACCAGGTCGGCATCGATTTCTTTCGAGCGCGCATGAATCACACTGGAAGGAAATCCGTGCCGCACCACTACCGATACGCGCTCCGCATTCATGTCCAGTTCCTCGATGAGATTGGCGAGCCGGGATCGGGCAATACGCTCATCTTCAATCCGCCGCTCCAGCCGGCTTTCATTGGACTCCACTTCGCTGGAAATCGTTACCAGCCGCGCGTCTTCAATGACATGCAGGAACTCGAACTCAGCATCTGGCGCCACTCTCACCGCAGTCAGAGCCGTTTGTATTGACGCCTCCGAAAAATCGGAAGCGATCAGCACCTTGCCGTAGGACTGCGACGGTTCCTGCTTGACCACCAGGATCGGGCGGGTCGTTGCGCGCGCCACGTCTATCGTGCTGTAGCCGCGTGTCAGGTTGGCCGCAATGCTGCCGCCGTAGGAACCGATCACGGTAATGAAGGCATCCATTTCCTCCGCCCTGTCCACGATTCCGGCAACAGGATTGCCGAACCGGATAGAGCAGATATAAGCCAGCTTTTCCCATTTACCTAAACGCGTAGCCACATCGCGCAAGCCGCACTCGATATCGCCCACGCTTTCCTGCTCGGCATCGCCCACCTCAAGCAGCTTGCGCGGCCCCGCATCCGGCAATGCATCGGAACCGATGATCGCCATGATTTCCAGGGGTTGATAATCCAATTCCATGCTCAGCATGGCGGCCCTGCTTTCGGCATGTTCTGCACTTGGCGAGAAATCCGTTACCATCAGCAGCCTCACTGCTTCTTCACGGACTGCTCTATTTTCAATCGGGGACGAATTGGTATAAACCTTCAGTTGAGGCTGAGGGAATTCGTTTTTCAAGGCAAGCCTCCTTTCACCGCATCCGTTCGCACGAATGACATCAACAAGCTAAAAAATAGCTATGAAAAATTAATGAAAAAAAGGTTTGTGTGCTCGGGAGTGAGGGAAAACCCTTAAAGGGCTTATGCAGTCACTCGCCGAGCAAAAGTGAGGAAGGCGCGGCCTCGCGCCAGAGATTGGAGAAGGCTGATAGGAGAGCCTTTGGTGGCCATAGCGGCCATCTCAGCAACCGGCTTACCTACAGACGCACGCAGACCTCCCTGAGGCAGGGATGAACGAAAGCTATTCGCAAGAATGGCTGTTTTGTTCATTGTTAGGCGGGGTCTGTGTAAGGTGGTGATGAACCGAGTATATAGCTTTATTTTTTTTCGTCAACCGCAGGGGCCGGCGCCGCATCAAGGGCTAAGGCAAGATGCACCTTTCCTTGTTCAGCAGCTTGCTCCTTCTGCAACACGCCTAATCGGCATTGATCTCTATCGTTTGCGGCGGACGAATCTCGGCTTTCGGAAGTTCCACGCGCACCACGCCGTTGACATAAGCTGCCCTTGCCTGCTCGCTTTTTACAGTGGCGGGCAAGGGAACGATACGCTGAAAGCTTCCGTACGCGCACTGCAATACCCGGTAACGCCCTTCACTGCCTTCGTGTCTGAAGTGCTTCTCGCCGCGCACGATCAGGTTGTTGCCCTGCACCTCGACGATCAGATCTTCCTTCTCAAGACCGGGCACCTCCAGTTGCACGACGATCTTGCTGTTGTCTTCGAACACATTTCCTCCCAGCATCGACCAGGTGCCTGAAGGAATATAGAACATGTCGTCAACTTGCATCTTGTCCGGCAGATTGGTCTGCTCGCCGGGCCTGAAACGCGTCAGTGCGCTTGATGCGGCCTGGCGCAAATGATTCCAGCCGTCCGCTATCGATTCCCAGAAAGTGGAAAGCCCTTCCTTGAGTTCATTTAATTTCATCGACTTTCCTATCAGCGAAAATTTCAGCGCAACGGCAATGAAGCTTGGAAATGCACAGTTGAACAGCCAGCTCCTTTCCGGGGGTGAGTAGCTGCATGTGCTTAAAGATTTAGACCGGACATTGTCCTAGGGTTCCAACACCCATGGCCTTCCCTATGCCCAAGAACAGGAAAGGCATCTGGACATCTCTCAGGCTTTCAAGCCATCATCCCTCTGCTTTCCCCTGTAAAAGAAAAACCGCGGCAGCTGCTGCTACAGCTTGATGCAGAACGAAGTGCCGCCTGGCCACTCTATTCCTGAAACAGTAAACATAAATAATGAGAAAGCGGCCAGCGCCTGTTTGTCGCTGCTCGAAACTGCACCGGCCGCTTGTTCTTTGCCCTGGAAAGAATTGCATGAGCCAACCTACCTATGCTTCACTTCCCGGCAACGAAGGTGATCCGCCGCCCGGCAAACGACATTACCTCGCTGCCTTCGCACTGCTCGCAGGATTTTTCCTGCTCTTCTACCTGAGCCATCGTTTCCTGCTACGAGCAGATCCGCTTGTCGCCGCCGCACTGCAGGGCGGAGCCATGGCGGCATTTGCGACATTTTTGGGCACCTTGCCGGTGTTGTTGTCCCAGCAGTTTTCGCAGCGGACCTTCGACCTGTTATTAGGGTTTGGCGCCGGCGTAATGCTGGCCGCCAGCTTCTTCTCGCTGATCACTCCCGGACTGGCCATCGCAGAGGCACAAGGATTCGGCACCACAGGCGCTGCACTGGTGATCGGTGCCGGCATTTTCGTCGGCGGCCTGCTGCTATTTTTCATCGACAAGCTGGTCCCGCATGAACACTTCGTAAAAGGCGTGGAAGGCTGGCATGCCCATCATCTGAAACGCACATGGTTATTCGTGTGGGCGATCACGCTGCATAATTTTCCTGAAGGGTTGGCGATCGGCGTGGCATTCGCCGGGCCGGATGCAGTCGGCGCAAAAGCACTTGCCACCGGCATTTCGATTCAGGATGTACCGGAAGGATTGGTCGTCGCAGCGGCCTTGCGTCGCGTGGGTTATAGCCGCGTGACGTCGGTGAGCCTGGGAGCCGCTTCCGGTTTGATCGAGCCGCTTGCTGCGGTATTGGGTGCCGCCGTGATTGGCTTGTCGACGCTATTGCTGCCCTGGGGCTTGGCTTTCGCCGCCGGCGCGATGCTTTACATTATCAGTCACGAGATCATTCCCGAGTCGCACCGGGCAGGACACGAAACCTATGCCACCGGCGGCTTCATGGTCGGGTTTATCCTGATGATGTTGCTGGATACGGCGCTGGGGTGAGCCGTGTGTGATGAAGAGATCCGGAATGCTGATCATTTACATATCCAGAATTGCATTCATTATTATTTTTCGAGATTTTGCGTAATTCGATCTCTAAGCAAGCGCATGCTAAAACACCTTCCCCCTCATCTCGCGCTCCCTTCTTTCCTCGCCAAAGCAAGAAAGACAGTTTGTTCTTTATCTCTGCGAATACGACGATATGCTGATGCACAAGCTTGCGATATTTCGTCAACCGAGGTTAAGCTTTTCTCAGGCGTGTCATTCGTTTGCTTCACTCAGAGGAATGCCTTCGTTATTAACGCGACCTGTTCAGTGCTCATCATTAAGTCGAGTAGAGCAATTTTGATTTGAATCAAATTTTTTATTTGATTCAAATCTATGATCATTGCACTAATTTGTTTTTTTGAGATGAAGCAACAGTGAGAAGGTGCCGTCCCTGCTGTGCCAGGGCGGCTAAGTCAATATACAAAAAAAGGAGAATCATGAAGAAAATCCTTGTTCCGTTCGATGGCTCCGAGAGCTCAATGCGGGCAGTCAATCATGTGGCCGACCTGGCAAAGGAATCGGCCATGAATGAAATCGAAGTACACCTGCTGCACGTTTGCGAACCCCTGAATATGACCACGGATCCGGATTACTGGCGCCCTGAAGTACAACGCTCTCATCTCGAAAAAGGTGAACAGAGTCTTTCTCGTGCCCGTGAAGCGTTCAAGGCCGTTAACATCACTCCCATTTCCAAGGTGCAAATGGGATATCCGCATAACGATATAGCAGCCTATGCACGCAAAAATGGATGCAATGAAATTGTAATGGGGTCGCGGGGCATGAGCCCAGCTGCCTCTTTCTTTGTAGGTTCGGTAGCAACCCGCGTATTGCAGCACGTAGACTGCCCGGTTACCTTAGTGAAATAAGCTCCGGCGCAATGCATAGCATTTCGCCTCTCGCCCTCCGTTGTTTTCATCGCTATTTCAAGGGTGAGTCGGCGGCGGGGAAAGCAGTAAGGTGTGTCGATTCCAGGAGACATTAAGAATTGACTTACATCCAGATGAATACCCCGTTTAAGCATGTTCCGGCGGGATCCATTCATAAAAGTATGACTCCAAGAAGTAATAAGCAAAATAGTGGCTCTACTTAAACTTAAAGGATAATCATGAAAAAAATACTGCTTCCTTTCGATGGTTCGGAAAGCGCTAAACGTGCTTTGCAACATGTCACTGCAATGGCACAGGAGACTCCGCAAACCGAAATACATCTGCTGCATGTCGTTGATCCGACTCAATTGGGGACTGATGAGAGCTTTTGGAAAGGCGGCACCAAGGAGAAACTGCTGGCCGACGGCGAGCGCATCCTGGAACCTGCCAAGCAGGCCTTGACGCAATCTGGAATAGCTTATGCAAGCGATGTTTCATTGGGTTCGCCCGGCAACGAAATTCCTTCTTACGCACGAGCGCATGGCTGCAATGCTATTGTGATGGGAACGCGCGGCATGAGCTCGATTGCTTCCTTCTTTGTCGGCTCAGTTGCGCATCGCGTCATGCAGTTCGCCGAAGTGCCGGTCACGCTGGTGAAATAAGCTTTCACTCCAGGCCAGGCTGCCAGCAAGATCGGCGGCATCAAATACTAACAAACAGGCTCCGTCAGGAGCCTGTTTGTTTTCCACTTATCGTTATCAAGAGGCTGACGCATTCTTTTGCGACGGTTGATCAAGGACACGACATGGACATCGTATTTCACTCCAGTGTTTCCTGCTCCTGATGCGTACTGGGAGTCAGCAAAAGATACAAGGCCGGCACCACTATCAGGGACAGTATCGTCGCCGAGATCAGACCAAAAATGATGACCAACGTCAACGGGCGGTACATCGTACTGCTAATGGCCAGCGGTATTAGGCCCACTATGGTGGTGAGCGATGTGGTCACGACAGGTCGCAGACGACGAGCTGATCCTGCAGCAGCAGCCGCAGCAATACTCATGCCCTCTTTTAGGCTGCGATTCATGGTATCGACCATCACGATGCCATTGTTGACCACGATGCCCACCAGCGAAATCACCCCTATCATCGCAAAGAAAGAAAAGGACATACCGAATACGAAGAAGCCGATGAAAGTTCCGGTCAACGCGAGCGGCATCGTAACGAGAATGATGAATCCCTGGCGGAAGCTGTCGAACACGATGACCAGCACGCCCATTACCAGGATGATGGCGACCACCAGCGCCACCGCTGCAGAACCGAAGGTTTCCTGGGTTTCTTCCGCTTCGCCGCCTATGCTGTAGCTGTAACCCGCAGGCCAGTTGGCACGCAGCTTTTCCAGGGCCGGCGTTATTTCTTCAGAGATCTCGCCAACGGTCCTGCCCTGATTTTTTGCCAGGACCGTCAATGCCCGCTCGCCGTCGCGATGAGAGATCGCCACTGCGCTTTCGGATTGTACGGGTTGCAGCAACTGGAACAGGGAGATCGATTCGCCGTTCTGCGTATGGACGCGTGCCAGCGAAACTTCCTCGATATTGCGAGGACCGCGCGCCTCGCCAGGACGACTGGGCCACTCCGTTCCCAGGTGAATATCAATATCGTCCAGTCCGCTTTCCTTGGGGATAGTGCCAATCACATCATTACTGAGAGCTAGCCGGATCTGGCCTGCCAGTTCGCCATGACCAATGCCAAAAAACTCCAGCGCTTCGCGATTGGGACGCAATGCAATCTCAGGGTTGAGCGCGCCCAGATTGTCGCGCACATCCACCACGCCAGCCGTGCGGGCCAGCGTGTTCTGTACCTGCAAGGATAATTCGCGCAACTGATCCATGTCGGCTCCGGCCAGGATGATTTCAATCGGGTCGCCTTGGGATGGCCCACCCGCCTCGGCCACCACTTGCAGTTCCGCCCCCGCAATCCTTTGTTTCAGAAAGTCTGCCAGTTCGGTACGCAGTTGATCAGCCAGCTCATAGGATTCGGCCTCCCTATTCTCTCTGTCGACGAAGATGGCGGAAAAGCCAATGAAATTTTCCGACTCGTCCGGCAATAGCGCGCTGGCCGGATCCCCTCGGGTGAACGGGCTCTTGCGGCCTACCAGCTTGATCACGCTTTCGAAGTAAGGTTTGCCGCGCAGGATTTCGCCAACCTGGCTCGCCACCTCCTGCGAATCGTCGAGCTGCGTGGTTGGTGGCAATTCGATGTTGATGCCCAGGCGCGGCCCGTCATTCGGCGGATAAAGTACCACCGGCGTCTGAGTCAGCGCCGCGACTGAAAGAAGGAAGGCGACCACTGCACCAATCACCCATAACCATGCACGGCGACGGCTAACCAGCACATGCTTGCCGTTCCATGCCTCCAGCGCATTCATGGAGCGCTGTGTCATTTTGTCGGCCTTGCTTTGCTGCGCTTCACCTTCCGGGATCTTGATTTTCCCCATCATGTAGCGGGCTAATGGAAGCGTTGCCAGCAAGGCGACGATGAAGGACAGCACCAGGCAAACTATGGTCGTAACAGGCAGCACGCGTATAAATTCACCCGCGATGCCACCGATAGCCATTAGCGGCAACAGGGCTAGTATGGTCGTCAACTGCCCGGCAAATGCCGGTATCGCATAGCGGTCTACAGTTCCCAGTACGGCCTGACCGAAGCTGCGCCGCGCGATGTAAATATCTTCATGCAGGCCTTCCACCATCAGGATGAACACATCGATGATCAGGCCCAGCGCGATCACCATGCCAATAATCACCAGTTCATTCAGCGTGTAGCCGAGCAAGAGTATGCATAGCAGCACACCGGCAAAAGTAATGGGAATGGACAGGCCGGCAATCACACCCTCGCGCCAGGAGATGGCGATGAACAGCACAATGAAAACGATCAGCATGGCTTGCAAACCGCTGTAGAACACATCGGTCAGGGAA
The DNA here is from genome assembly GCA_023422955.1 of Pseudomonadota bacterium. Classification (GTDB taxonomy): domain Bacteria; phylum Pseudomonadota; class Gammaproteobacteria; order Burkholderiales; family Burkholderiaceae_D; genus JAEZLB01. The sequence continues at coordinate 22,720 of JAFAGG010000086.1, forward strand.
CGCCAGATCTGTTCGGCATCATCCTGCACCGCCATGAAGCGGAGGCCTTCCGGCCATTCCGAGCCTTGCTGCATGTCGTTAAGGCTGGATAGTATGTTCCCGATTAGCGCCACGGTGTCGGCACCCGGCGTCTTGCGTATCGAAATCTCAATCGACGCGCGGAAAGGCTCACCTTCGCGACTGAAGAATGCCCGCGAGGTTTCCGGCTCCAGACGCCAGTCGACGGTGGCGACTTCCTCTAGCCTAATCGCGCGCGAACCCTGCCCTTGCCCGAGCCGGGCGACCGGTAACTGGCGCAACTCTTCCAACTCCCGGAATCGCCCTTCCAGGCGTACTACCGCGCCGATCTGGTCGCTCTGAATTTCGCCGAAAGGCTGCTCCAAGTTGGCTTGCTGTATGGCGTTGCGCACCGTGGTCGGCGACAGCGACAAGGCCAGCATGCGTTCCGGTTGCAGCAAGATCTGTACGATTTCCTCGCGCGCGCCGCCCAGATCGACTTCATTGACGCCCGGTATGCGTTCCAGCCTTTCCTCAATGTCTTTCGCCAGCGCATTGAGCACGGTGGCATCAATGTCGCCATACAGCGCGAGGGTGAGTACCGGCCGGTCATCCACCGATAGCTGATTAATTGACGGGCGCTCGGCATCGGCAGGCAATTCCGCCTCAGCATCGCTCACTGCCGCGCGCAGCCTGGCCATCGCATCGGCAGAATCAACGCCGGCCTGGAATTCGACCGAGATGATGGAAAAGGAGTTGAAGGAGGCACTATTGATAGTGCTCACCCCTTGCATGGTGGTCAGCTCATCCTCGATGACCTTGGTCACCTGTCTTTCCATGGTTTGCGGATCGGCGCCAGGCCACTCGGTACTGATGATAGCCTGCGGAATATCGAGATCCGGCAAAGCTTCCTTGACTAGCAGCTTGTACGACATCAGACCGCCTACCGTAAGAACGATGGTCAGCAGGATACCGAAGGTCGTCTTAAGGAAGAAAAATCGTGCCAGCGGGTGCGCATTACGCACCTCGGCGCTTTCTTTGCGAGACTGGGGAGCTGCGGACTGGCTCATTGAGGCTCTGCCGTTTTCTTGGGCGCGGTGGACTGCTCCACGATGCGTACTCGCTGCCCATCGTTCAGGCGCGCCTTGCCTTCAGTGACGATCAGCTCGCCTTCCCGTACCCCGCTTAATATCGCGCGCATCCCGCTTTCCTGCGATCCCAGTTTTACCCGTCGTTGCTGTGCGATACCGGTCTGCGGGTCCACCACGAACAAAAAGGGTTCCGCATTCAGATAGCGAAGTGCTTCCAGCGGAACCGTCACCGCTTTATCCATCTGCTGACCGGCGATCCAGACCGGCACGAATTCGCCATCCTGCAAGCGGGGATTCTTGTCCGTCGTATGGATTACAAGCTCGAAGGTACGGGTTTCCGGGTCCAGTGAAGGACTGATTGCATGAACTTTTCCGTGTACCGTGAGCTCGCGTGTATTGGCAGGCGGAGCGCTGCTCTGCTGGTCCGCCGTATTGGCCTGGGTTTGTATACGACCCAGGCCCACTAGCACGTCCGCTCCGGCCGCGACTTGGCGAAAGGCGAAAGACGGCAGGTCTACCCGGATTTCAAAACGCGAGGTATCGATGACCAGCGCCGGTATGGTGCGCAAGGCGCCCTGCTCCGTGCCGGTTTGTATGACCTGGGGTGAAAAATACCGCCCCTGTTCTATGTTCAGACGCGCCAGAATGCCATTGATCGGCGACACCAGCCTCGATTCGCCGACAATCACCTTGGCTTGCGCTACCTGGGAGCGGGCTGATTCGACCTGTGCCTGGGCGGCCTTGATCTGTACCGTTGCACGCTGTGCTGCCGCCCGTGCTTGCTCAAGTTGCGCGCTTGCCTGATCGTGCTCCTGTTGCGATGCGGAGTTCTGCTGAAGCAGAATGCGGTAGCGATCGTAGGTGGTCTGGGCCAGCTCAAGATTCGCCTGGGCCTCGGCCTGGGCCGCTTTGGCAGCCGCCAGGTCTGCCTGCCTGCCGGCCAGACCAGCCTGAGCTGTTGACAGATCGGCCCCGACACGGTCAGGTTCGAGATAGGCAATCACCTGTCCTTTCTTGACCGGACTACCGATATGCAGTTTTGGATCGACATAAGCAACGCGTCCCTGCGCCGAGAAAGTGAGGAACTCGCGCTGGTAGGCACGTGCCGTGCCCTGCGCATAAACCCAGGACTGTATGGCGCTCAACTGTGCTTTTTGCACGCGCACGCTGATGGCCTGCTCTTCCTGGTTGCCATCGGCCTGCGCCGGCGATTCATCGGCATCGGCGCGGCCGCAGCCGCTGGTCCAGAGCGTGAGCATGAAAGCAGCAAGTAAGGCGAAGGTGCGCATGATTCAATCCTGTGGGAGCGGTGCATCGGGCACGTCGTCAAAGCCGCCGCCCAATGCCAGATGAAGGTCGATACGGTTTTCCAACCGGGCCCGTCGCGCCGCAAGATAGGCGCTGTGGCTATCGAGCGCGCGCTGCTGGCTTTCCAGTACGGCCAGGAAAGGATCGATACCCTCGCGATAACGGTTGAAGGAAATTTCTACAGCACCGCCCGCGTTACGTGCCGCCACTTCAAAAGCCGCTTCCCGCTCGGCAAGAAAGGTATCCACGGACAGCGCTGTCTCCACTTCCGCAAAAGCACGCAGCGCGGTATCTGCATAAGCCTGGATCGCTTCGTCGCGTTGTCCTTCAATTGCATCCATTTGCGCACGCACGCGGCCGGCCTGAAAGATGGGCTGCAGCAAGCGCCCGGCAATCGACCACACGATCGAATCGCCGGAAAGTAATTCCCCAAGATCGTTACTGGCCGTGCCGACGGAACCAGTCAGGCTGATGCCGGGCAACAGCGAACGGCGCGCGGCCGTCAGGCGCAGGCCGGCGGCGCGCAGATTCAGTTCGGCGGCCACGAGATCGGGCCGACGCGATAGCAGTTCGGCCGGAAGACCGGCAGGCGGCGGCGGAGGTACTGGCGGCAACTCCGCCATTGTGACGAGCTGCCCAGCTGGATAATCGCGCTGCAGGATTTCCAGTTGATGCGTCAGCCGAACCAGCGCTTCGCGGCGCTGTATCACGCCAGCCTGGGCCGAGGCGAGGTTGGCATTTGCCAGCAGTCGATCAGATGGCGCGGCCACACCGGCATCAGCACGGTTATTGATCTGGCGGGAGATTTCACGCACTGCGGCCTCCGTGCGCTCGGCCAGTGCAAGCTGGGCCCTGGCCTCGATCACGGAAAAATACATGCGAGCGGCCTGGGCGGCCATGGAGAGACGCACCGCCCTCAGGTTTTGCCGGCTGGCGAAAAACTCCGCCTGGGCGGCCTGACTCTGCGCCGACAGCCGTCCCCATAAATCCAGCTCCCAACTGATGTCCACCGACAAGCCGTAGTTATCACTGATGAATGCCGTCGGGACACCAGCACCGCCCCCTTCGCCTTCGGAAGGTGCGAGCGCGCCGAAAGCCCCCAGCGCCGCCAGATTCTGACGCTGACGCGATGCATTCACGCCGCCCGTCACTTGCGGAAAACGCTCGGCCCGGCTTATTCCAGCCTGGGACTGCGCCACGCGCATGCGCGCCACTGCCTGCAGGACAGCAGGATTGCTGCGACTGGACTTTTCCACCAGGGCATCGAGTTGCGCGTCATCGAAACTTCGCCACCATTGATCAGCAACCGGCCTGCTCTGCTTTGGAGCGGCCTGATAGGAGATGGGAAGATTGTCTATGGGTGGCGCAACCTGCGGCGGTGTCGCGGCACAGCCTGCCAGCATCACCGATACAAGCAAGCCTGCTCCATAGAAGCTAATGGAGCGGCAAGACGGGTATGCGCGACGTTTGACGGAACTAGTGCGATTCATCCCAGGGTAAATATTGTTCTGTTATCGGATATCGGATTGACAGAAAGCATGCCCGCAAGCGGCTTTAGGCGACGCAAGGTCCAGGCCGTGGTGCAAAATTGCATCTGTTGATGCCTGTTCATTTTGGAGGAAGCAGGCATTCAACAGTTTAGGGAAAAGAAAGGAAGTGGCTGTAAGGGTTAACGGGCATCAAATACTTGGACTGATATGGACTGCAAGATCGCAAGCAAACTGCATATGATCGGCGGCTCACGTAATCCATCAAAAAAATTTACTTGCGTCGATGGACTGCGGTCTGATGCAGTAACGGAAAAAATCTACATTTCCACCGATTAAGCATCATGGGCGGGCAAGGATGGGCGCTTGCAAGAATATGAATTTTCTATGGCACTTTCACAGCGTCCTTCTGTCACATCCATCACACAGTCGTTATCAATGATGTTTCACGACATAGGAGGGGAAAGATAATGGACGAAGAACTGTACCGCATGAGTGACGATCCGGCAGACCATCAGCATCCGATTCGTACTCTCAGCGACAAGCCGCTGGAAGCCCTTCGCAAGGATCACGCGATGGTGAAGTCCCTGTTCGAACGTTATCTCAATAGCGACGACAAGGCAGTGAAGCAGGAGACCGGTCCGCGCATCCTGATGATGCTGGAAATGCATACTGACCTTGAAGAGAGCACCTTTTACCCGAAAGCCCGCAGCATTGATGCGGAACTGGTCGACCATGGCGAACAGGAGCATGACGAAGCACGCCAGCTTATCCAACAACTGAAGCAAATGGATGCGGGCGATCCACAGTGCGACAGCTTGTATCAGCAGTTATGCGATTCGGTCATGCATCACGTGGCGGAAGAAGAAAACAAGCTATTTCCCAAGATCGAGCAATCCGATCTCGATCTTGAGGCACTTGGACTGGAAATGCAGGCCTACGAAGCGAGCAGATTCGCCTCGCGGGGAAGAGACTCCGTGCAATCGAAGACGCGCTGATTTGCATGGATAAAGTGTGCTGGCACTGCCAGCCATCGCAGGTGTTACGGTGCCTGCTTCGGCGTTGAGCCGATGAAAAGGGGAAAGACCTCGGTCCTTCCCCTTTTCTTTTTACTTGCGCTCGCCGATCGCTACTCGCTACTCGCTACTCGCTTGATCCAGTCAATTTGAAGACCACAGCGAAAATACAAAGAGTCTTTGTGCCATCCCTGAAAAAGTGCGCCCGTCATCACAGACTCTCCTCAGCTCAATGCACGCTGTACCGCAAGCAGCCGCTTCATTGCCGAACAGCGCTCAAGGCGGAGCAGTTTGCGCAGTGGGTTCGGCCAAAGCCAGTCTTGCCATCTGCAGTGCTCCCTCGTAACTGCGCGCAGCCGCGATGAAGCGCTTGTTATGGCAGAACATCGCATCGGGCACACCCGTGACGGCTGCCAGCTCCTCGCCTTGCAAACCTGCCCATGCTATCGGCAGATCCTTGCGTGCGATGAAATTGTCGGGAGCCGTCGGCACCGTGTGCAGCATGTAGCGATTTTCCGCCACGCTGTGACTGAGCACGAACAGCACGGTCGGCATTTCATGACGCACCAGGCTGGACCATGGCAAGGAGCCGTTCTTCAGAAACAGCAACTGGCCATCTTCCAGCACTTCCGACTGGCGCACCTGGCTGGCCGCCAGCATCGCCCCTACCCGGTATTTGACGGCATTGATCAGTATGCCTTCGACAAAATTCATCGCGCACTTGAACTGCGCAAGTCTTAATGCTTCGGCCGCCTCCGGCGTTCCCGCCTTCTGCTCTTCCATCCAGGTGGGATTGAAGCCCGAGATCACTGCCGACAAACCGTAACTGCCGGGCGCATTGCGGGCTGCGCCCGTGTCGGACATATCGAGATACTGCACCAGGTCGTAGTCGATGGCCGAAGCAATCTGCCTTGCCTGGTCGGGTGTGATCTTGTGACCGACGCGCTGCTCGGCGATCAGTTCCACGCAGCGCGGTCCATGCGTTTTCCAGACCAGGCCGGCGCTGGCATACACCACGCCGGAATCGCGCGCGCCGACGAAGCCTTTCTGGTGATGATCGAAACGCCCTGCCGCTGCGTCCCATTCACCGCCGACATCCACAACAAAATCGGCCTGCTTCAGCAATTCGAGATCGCGTGTTCGTATCAGCTCCGATCCGGGAAACATCAGATCAAGCGTGGCAACGGCCCATACGTCATCAGCATGAAACCTTCCTGAGTGTGTAGCGATAATCATGGTCTGGTTCCGTGTGGCCTTCAAGGATTCTCCGGTTCGGACTTCGGCACCTCGACAATGCGAAATGGCGGGCGGTCCGGGTAGATGCGTTGTAACAAGGGTTTGGCCACATTGTAGACCGGTATGTTGTTGACCGTGCGACCTTCCGGCGTGCCGCGGTGAGCATGGCCATGAAACACGGTCGTGACCGGATAGCGTATCAGCGGCTCTTCGAGGCGGCTGGTGCCGAGGAACGCGAAGATTTCCGGCGGCTCGCCCTGTACTGTAGCCTCTATCGGCGAGTAGTGCAGCATAGCGATGCGCTGGGTGGTACGCAACTTGGCCAATGCCGACTCCAGTTTCAAGGCTTCCTGCAAGGCTTCATTCACGAACTGCTTGATCGTAGGCTCGCCCCACGGACCCAGCGCACGCCGGCCGAAACCGCCGGCAAAGCCTTTTATGCCGGCAAAGCCGACACCATTGATTTCGCAGGCTTCACCATCGAGCACGCGCACGCCAGCGCTGCTCAGTATGCGCACCACTTCTTCCTGATGCCCCGTTTCATAATCATGATTGCCCAGCACGGCCAGGATAGGAATGCGGGCCGCTGATAAATCTTCGGCCAGGATATGGGCTTCTTCCGGCAATCCGTAATCCGTGAGGTCTCCACACAAGAGCAGCACATCCGACGCATCGGCGGCCTGTTGAAAAAATGTGCGCAGACTGCCGGCCGAGTTCTTGTTGTAATGCAGATCCCCTACCGCGGCGATGCGCATTTTCTCTTCTGAAATCACCCTGCACTCCTTCCGATAAAGCCTGTCCAAGTTGTATCAAGCAAGGCCTGTACCGAGCTCCTTTCCGAACTCAATGACACGGCACTGCAATACTGACCACAAACCTGTGGCATAAGTTTTGCACTCAAAGCAAAGACACGGCCGGCAGTAGCAGGCGCATGACCAGAGGGGCGCGACAGCGGCATGACCATTTGAAGGGAATATTGCCCATGCAACATCCAGGCGAAACCTCCTGCGGCGAACAGAGCACCCACGGTGCCATGCATTTTTACCGGAATGTGCTGACGGTGTTGAACCGGGCCGGCCTGCCCTATCTGGTCGGAGGCGCCTACGCCTTCAAGCATTACACAGGCATTGCACGCCACACCAAGGATCTTGATCTTTTTGTGATGCGCAGCGACTACGAACGTATCGCCGGGCTGGTGACCCAGGCGGGTTATCGCTGCGAGCTGACTTTTCCGCACTGGCTGGCCAAGGTGTACGGACCCGATGACTTCATCGACCTCATCTTCAATTCGGGCAACGGCATCGCCGAGGTGGATGCGAGCTGGTTCGAGCATGCGCCCGTCATGCCGGTACTGGGGCTGGAAGCCAGGATCAGTCCCATAGAGGAAATGATCTGGTCCAAGGCCTTCATCATGGAGCGCGAGCGTTATGACGGCGCCGACATCGCCCACCTGCTGCGCGCTTGCGGCGACCGCCTGAACTGGCCGCATTTGCTGGCGCGCTTTGACGGTTGCTGGCGCGTGCTGTTAAGCCATCTCACGCTGTTCGGCTTCATCTATCCGCAACACCGGCATCTGGTGCCGCACCGGGTGATGGAAGAATTGCTGGAACGCCTGCGCCGGGAAGTCATGACAGCGCCGCCGGGAGAGCAGGTGTGCCTGGGTACGCTGCTGTCGCGCGAACAGTATCTGACCGACGTGGAGCAATGGGGTTATCGCGATGGCCGGCTGGCGCCTACAGGAAGAATGAGCGAAGAAGAGACGCATCGCTGGACCGATGCCATTCCGGGCCGGCAGGAGAGCCGGGGCAGGCGCCCTGCTCCGGATGCATGAAGCGCCGCACACTCAATCGGAAGCGCCGCTGCTCAGCTCCATCGCCTCCCCGGCCACCTTGTCCGCCGAACCACGCTGCTGCGCGAACTGCATCAGCCTGCCCAGATTGTGCTGCACGTAGGCGTTGTGATCGGCTCCCGACATGCTGAGCGATGCGCTCGCATACTGCAGCAGATTGTCGTAACGCTCCATGGCCGCTTCGCTGGCCGGCGTGGCCACCTCATCCTGTTCGACGATGTAATTGAACAGCCGCCCGTTGGGCGGCATGGCTTGTGCGAGACCGGCAAGGTAGCTGCTGTGGGTGCCCAGATCCAGCCATGCCGGATTTCCGGCCAGATAGCTGACCACATACCCGAGCGGATTCGTATGCGCCAGGTCGGCGCCGGGGAAGCCGCCCCAGGGCGTGCCGAACGCATGCAACTCTATGGAATCGAAGCGGCCGGCCAGCTTCTCCTTGCTCAAACGGTCCACCGCCCCCTTTGCCACCAGGCCGCCGATGCTGTGGGCCAGCAGGGTCACGCTAAGAATCCCCTGCTCATGCAAGGCAATCAGTTCGCGGGCAAGCAGGCGCGCGGAATCATCCAGGCGCTGCACATGATGCGAGCGCTGCCAGCCCAACAGCAGCACCTTGTCTTTCGCCAGGTTTTCCCGCCATGGCAGGAAATACTCATGATCGTTATAGATACCGGCAAGCATGATCACCGCATGCTCGGGATTATCTCCACGGAACAGGAGGGTCAAGGGAGGATGTGAGGCGCCCGCCTCTGCAGATTCTGTTGGACTCCCTTCCTGCTGCCATCCTTGCGCCTGGTTTTCCTGTCCCTGCCAGGAAGCCTCGTCTGCCCGGGCAAAGAGCGGCAATACCAGCGCCGCCGCCAACCACAGCATGCCTGCGCCCCGTTGTAATGGCATCAGTATCCTGCCGTAGAACTTCGGGCATCCGGCAGCGATGCGATTCCTCATTGTTATTCCTTCTTGGATTCCTTATGCAATGACATGGCAAATGCAAGAAGGATGCCTTGCGCCTTGAAGGGCGCGCTGAAGGATTTATCGAAGCGGCCTGCCCAGAAAGGGCGGCACGGATGCGGTTTGGGCCTGCTTGTCGGCACGAATGGTTTGCACCAGTTCGCGATAACGGGCCGGCTCGGGCGTGCCGGGGGAGTTATGGTAGAGCGCAACTTCACCGCACGCGGCTACTTCTGCGGCGATTTCCTTATCGTCTTCGCTTCGCTCGCATTCGGCCAGTGCATTGTTCCGCGCGATTTCCGGAGAACGAACCGACAGGCCTATGCCGGTACGATTCGGGCCGCGAGCGATGGCAACCCAACCCGGACCGTTCAGCACGTGATACAAGGCACAGCGCTCGGGCGAGCGCGACGCGTTGCGGCAAAGCGCCAGAGCCTGCTCCTTGGCCTGCGGCTCGGTAGTGAGGCTGGAGCCGACCCAGACGTTTTCATGGTCGATGGCCACCGCCATGATGTGCGTGCCGCGATCCCAGGCCGCCGAAACGAAACGGCAAGCGCCATGCTGCCGCTGGCACTCCTGCATTGCCTGGCGCAGTGCCAGGTCGGGGTCGGCATGGCTGCCGCGATACACGCCCGCCGGGCTGTGCACCACCGCCGTCGCCAGCGGACCATCGCGGGTTTCGCCGAGCAGACGGCAAGCCTTGGCAGCCCGTTTGCATCCAGCGAGCGCTTCCTGTTCCGCCTCCGCCGCACTTTTGGCCATGTAATACAGATAAGAGACCCCCTGGTCGGGACTGGCCGCAACGGCAGTCCAGGCCCATGCGCTGGCGGGAATAGAGAGGATGGCTGAAAGGATGAGCAGAAGAAAAAGGCGATTCGCGCAGCGATTGATAAGGGGTTTCATGTCTGTTTGCGTCCCGGCTGAACTCGTTTTTATGCGATACCGGCAACATCTTACGGTTTTAACTTGTTTATAGGAAAGTATCGTAAGCGCATGAAATAAAAAAGAATATTGCCATTATTTCAAAAATGAACAAGAGGCTGAAGCCAATATAGAATTTGCTTTATATTAGTGGCCTACCGCATTGATTTTAAAAATTAATTTCCAAATATAAAGTTTTACTTTAACTTTAAAACAAGACTTTCCCGCACTGCATTAGCCAAGTCGTGCTTGTTGTTTTCTATGCATCCCATAGGAAATTATTTTCGTGCAGACGCAACCAATCCGAGAGTCTTTTGTCCTAAAGCATTATCCGGCGGCAAATCTGCATGTCCTGGCCGGATCGCTTTGGTGATGATGTTACGACCGAGATACTGAATGATGCCCCGATTTCCAAAACTGCAAGAACTCGCCAAGAACCTTTATTTCCGTATCGGTCTTGGCTTTGTCATTGTATTAACCAGTGCCGCCCTGCTGTCCCAGTTCTATTTCGCCTCGGACGAAGCGGATAAGAATGTCTTCCACTCCCAGGACATCGGCGCCATCACTGCGCTGGCAGCGAACAAGGAAAAAATCGAATATCTGCTGCTGTCCAGGCCGCTGACCGATTTCCCGCGTTACATCTTCAAATACACGGATGCGCCGCAAATCCACGTGGTCAAGGTGCCCAGCACTTCACACACCAACCTGGAGCGCGAAATCCTGCTGAAGCACGATATTCCGTATTCGATCGCCAGCGAAGCCTATCTGGCCGAGAACAAGGCCGTGCTGCAGGATGGCGAAACCGAAAGCGGCCCGCTTGCCGAGTTCGGACACTTCCTGGCCCGCAATGCCATCGGCATCCTGATGCTGCTCCTGCTGGTATATGTGCTGTTCAAGGGTTTGCCCGGCATGACCGCCAGCACCAATGTCGTTCGCCCGGAAGATCTGAAAGGCAGCATGGATGACCTGGTCGGCATGGAAGACATCAAGCGCGAAGTCGCGCACCTGGAAGAAATGATCCATAACCGCGATCTGTACCAGTCGCATGCGATCGACAAGCCTTTCAACGTGATGCTGACCGGCCCGGCCGGCACCGGCAAGACCAAGCTCGCGAGTTATCTGGCGAAAAAACTGAATGTGCCGCTGATCCAGGCAGCCGGTTCCGGCCTGGAAAACGGTTACGTGGGCGGCGGTTCCAAGGCGCTGAATGCGATTTACAAGAAAGCCTGCGACCTGGACCGTTGCGTGATCTTCCTCGATGAAGCGCAAAGCCTGTTCATGCCGCGCGGCCGCGGCGAGCGCAAGTGGGATGACGATACCGCCAACACCCTGCTGAGTCTGCTGGATGGCGTCAAGAGCAAGAAAGGCTCGAACGTGATCTGGGTGGTGGCTTCCAACTTCGACGATGCCAGCAGCGAAATGGATGAAGCGATGCTGCGCCGCTTCGCGGTCAAGATCAACTTCCGCCTGCCGAACAAGAACGAGCGACAGGAACTGCTCAAGGTTTTCCTGTCCAGGAAAGCCCCGGATTGCATAGAGTGGGATAACCTGAACCTGGATTATGTCGCGCAGATGACGGCCAACCTGAGCCCGGCCGTGATCGAAACCGTGGTCGACCGGGCCAGCATGATCGCCATCCAGGAAGAAAGCCGTATCTCCACCGATGTGCTGTTCCGCGCCTTCGAGCGTACCGCGATCGGCCTGACCGACCGCGCCACCACCGCCGAAAAGGACAAGCAGCGCGAACGCATCGCCCTGCATGAGCTGGGGCACTTCTTCATGCAGATCGACCCTTACCTGCGCCGCGGCATGTCGCTGCAGGAAGCGAAGGAAAAATCCAACCTGCTGAAGATCAGCACCGAGTCGGTGTCCAAGCTGGGCGCATTGGGTTACGTGCTGTCGTCGAATGACGATGTGCACCTGCATACGCTGGAAGAGCTGGAACAGCAGGTAGTGCAGCTTTATGGCGGCATGGCGGCGGAAGAATTGTTCTACGGCGCGCGCGGCATTTCCACCGGCAGCCAGAATGATATTCAGAAAGTTACCTCGATTCTGGACCTGATGGTGAACCGGCTTTCCATGTACTCCAATTCCAAGCTGGATTATCGCCAGCTGAAAAAGGACAGCTCGCCGGAAGACGGCATCCGCCAGCTGGAAGAAAAGGCGGACGAGCTCTATAACCGCACGCTGGAACTGATGGCAGCCTACAAGGACATCATGTGGGATGTGAAGAATGTGCTGCTGGAACAGTATGTACTGTCCAAGGATGAGATGTTCGACCTGCTGGAAATCTCCATGAAGGAAGAACTCAAGGCAGCGTAATCGCGCCCTGCCCGGCAGGAAGTCCGTCATTCCGGACCCTGGTTTTCAGTTTCCCCCTGTTTTAAGTTCCCCCTTTACACGGCGCCCTTGGCGCCGTTTTTTTATCCGCTTGCTTATCCGCTTGCTTATCCGCTTGCCAGGAACGCCCACGCCGGCGGCATTGAACCGGAAGCAGCCGCCGCACTCCAATCGCCATTATCAAAGGAGCATGATGATGACGATACGTGCATGGGCGGCAAAAAAGGCGAGCGGCAAGCTGGAGGCTTTCGACTACGATCCGGGCCCGCTGGGCAGCGAAGACGTTGAAATCGAAGTCGAGTATTGCGGCATCTGCCACTCCGACTTGTCCATGCTGGACAATGAATGGGGCATTTCCAGCTACCCGTTTGTGCCCGGACATGAAGCCATAGGCCGGGTGGCGGCGCTGGGCGACAATGCAAAGCGCAAGGGCCTGAAGGTCGGCCAGCGGGTCGGCGTGGGCTGGAATGCGGCCAGTTGCCTGCACTGCGACGCCTGCCTGCGCGGCGAGCATCATCTGTGCGAGCGCGTGCAGGCCACCATCGTCGGACATCACGGCGCCTTTGCCGAACGCGTGCGCGCCCATTGGGTCTGGACCGTGCCGATTCCCGAACAGCTCGACGCCAGCGCCATCGGTCCCATGCTGTGCGGCGGCATCACGGTATTTGCGCCGCTATTGCAGATGAAGGTGCCGCCCACCGCAAGGGTGGGCATGTTCGGCATAGGCGGACTGGGGCATATGGGTCTGATGTTTCTGAATGCCTGGGGATGCGAAGTCACGGCCTTTACCTCGTCGCCGTCCAAAACCGAAGAGGTGAAAAAGCTGGGCGCACATCATGCGGCATCCAGCCGCGAGCCGGAAGCCATGCAGAAGCTGACCGGTCATTTCGACTACATCTTCGTGACCGCCAATGCGCAGCTGGACTGGAATGCGATCATCAATATGCTGGCTCCCAAGGGAACGTTGCATTTCCTGGGCGTGGTGCCGGACGCCGTGCCGATACATGTGATGCAACTGATAGGCGGACAGAAATCCGTATCCGGCTCGCCCACCGGTTCACGCTCGCATATCGATTGCATGCTGCGTTTCGCGGCGCATCATCAGATAACACCCGTGGTCGAGCACTTTGCCATGAGCCGCGTGAATGAGGCGATCGATCATTTACGCAGCGGCAAGCCGCATTACCGCATTGTGCTGGACGCTGATTTTTCGGCGTGAGCCTTACACCGCCAGGGCCAGAGCCTGTGCTGTCATGACCGGCATAGCGCCTGGTGTGGCCTCAGGCATCTCAGCCTCAGACTCCGCCAGAGGATGCTTCAAAGGCGCGATGACGTGCTCGTGCAGGAAGCCGGCGATGGCGTCCTGGGATTCCTGGCGATACGGCAAGTCGTAGTGGTCCGCACCGGTGAAAACCTTGTCCTCGACACCGGCCGGCAATCGCGCCAGAAAGGCGGCGCTGCGCTTGGGCGCCACGATCGCATCTTTTTCGGCGCGCAGCACCAGTACCGGACTGCGATGGGCGAACTGGAAAGCCGGCTCCGTGCTTGCCCTGGTGCGGCGTCTCAGCACATTCAGGCGCGACGCTGTGGTCGACGTCAGATCGTCGGGGGAAATCAGGGTCAGCGCGGCGGCGGGACGCAAGGCCGCCACGCCGGCTGTCACTCCCGCTCCGAAATCGCGCCCCATCACGACGATGGGAAAAGCGCTCAGATGCCGGTGAGAATCCGCCAGCCAGTCATAGAGCATGACACCATCGGCAACCCACTCCCCAACGGCAGCGCGCTTGTCCTTGCTCGAGGCGGGACGATACTGCATGACCAATACCGTCATTTCCGGGAATAGCACCGCTGCTTGCGCGGCCAGCCATAAAGCTTCTTCGGAACCGTTGCTGAAGTACAGCACTGCGCCGCGTGCTTCCGGCCAGCGCGGCGTCATCAGCCATCCGCTCAGGCGCGTACCATCGCCGGCACGCAACACGACGGGACGCACGCGATGGCTGGAACTGCGCGGCTTCATCTTTTCCCGTCTAGCCTGTGCGGCGATCCTCTGCAGTTGCCGCTTCATGCGCAGGGAGCCGAACAAGACACGCTTCAGTACGCGGCCGTAATAGGAAAACGAGGGCTTGAGGGAAACAGGAGTGGAAAAATTGGCCATGGCAGCGATTCCCAAGTAATGTTTTCGGAAATCATCTCTTAATGAAGAAAAACACACTTGCGCAAACGCAAAGCTCTTTCCGTTCATCAATCTCTTGATTCGCCAATCTATTTCAATTCAGTTGTCAATTTTCCTCTTTCAGTCTTTTCCAAACGTAAATTTCAGGGCACCTTTCCTCCAGGTACTATAATTTCTGTCAGTTAGAGATTCGTTACGAGGAAAACCCCCATGGCAATGCGCCTCCCTGTCCTGTTTTCTGCAAGCGCCCTTTTGCTGCTGGGTGCCTGCTCCTCTCCTCCTACGCCCAGTGACAATAAGACCATGACCTCGCCCGCCGGCAAGTATTACCTGGATGACGGTCCGCTGAAAGGAGTGACGCAGGAGACTATCGATGCCATACCGGAGCCGGTACCGAAACGCGAAGCCATGCACAAATGGACCACCCGGCCCTACAAGGTCATGGGCAAGACCTTTGTTCCCATGACGGAGATGGCGCCTTACCGCGCGCGCGGCGTCGCCACCTGGTATGGCACGCGCTATCACGGGCGCAAGACGGCTATGGGGGAAACTTACGACATGCTGCAACTGACCGCCGCCCACCCCACCCTGCCCTTGCCTTCCTATGTCAGGGTGACCAATGTGCAAAACGGTAAATCTGTTGTGGTGCGCGTGAACGACCGCGGACCCTTCCTGCATGGCCGCCTCATCGATCTTTCGTATGCTGCGGCGCGGCGACTGGATTTCGTGTCCAAGGGCAGCGCGACGGTGGAAGTGGAATTGCTGATTCCTTGACTCCAAACCTCCAGCATGCCTGCTGGAGGTTTGGGGCTTTAAGGGTTTCCCGGTATGGTTTTCCAGTACCGGGACCCGAATGGAATTTCAGCCGATGTGCGCCTGGTAGGCTGTCTCATCCATCAGCTTGTCGAGCGGGCTCAAATCCACCGCGCGCAGCTTGAATAACCAGGCCCGGCCCAGGGGATCGTCATTGACTAGCCCCGGCTCCTCGGATACGTCGGCATTGGTTTCCACGACTTCCCCCTCTATCGGCAGGATGATGCCGCTGGCCGCCTTGACGGATTCCAGCACCACCGCCTCCTGGCCCTGCCCCAGCATCTGCCCGACCTGCGGCAACTGCACATAAACCACATCGCCCAGCTGGTTCTGCGCATGTTCGGTGATGCCTACCGTCACCAGTCCGTCATCATCCAGGCGCAACCAGTGGTGCTCTTCGGTGTATTTCATGGTGCTCATCGGCTTTCCTTCCTTCTTGTTCTATAGCCTCGCGGCGTGCAAAGCCGATATTGTAGAGCCTAACTGCGCCGTCCATCGCAATGACGCAAGCCGGAAGCTGCAATTCATGACGAGAGTCGCTCCGAAACGATGAAGCGCCTGCAAACAGGCGCTTCATCGCGGCACGAGATAGTCCTGTATCAGGCACGCGGCTGGGCGCGATCGGGTTCGGAAGGAGAGGAAATCTTTTCCAGGATAGGGTCGACATCGGCAGCTTTTTGCATTTTTTGCTTTCCGCAGAATCTTTGCCCTTTTTGTGCACCCTTTTTTGTTTCGTCCTCTTCTTGTGCACCTTACCGCCCCTCTTCCGCTGCAAACTTGCCGCGTAGCGGCATGCGGTTTTGGGTATATACGCAACCGGTATATTGCATTCTATTGATTAAGTAAGTCCGCCATGCAAGGCCTGGCGATTCTTGCGCCATTCCCTGCCGGCTTTTCCATGGATGATGAATTATGCGGAAGCGAAATAATAAAAATCAATACGCACAAATGCATAAAGCGATTCCAAGATGAATTTCCTTAATGCGTTTCTTCCAATTCGCGTTTAAGCCGCAGGCGTGCCTCCAGCGCCTCCACTCCCCATTTCTGCACCACCCGCTTGTTAACGGTTCCCTCCTCTGCCAGCCAGGCTGACAAGGTACGCAGGGAAAAAGGACGTTTGGTTTCCTGTGAGATATAAAGAGCAGCCTGCCGCTGGGTGATTCCAGCTTCTTCGATCAGTTTTCTTAATCTTTTTGTCAGATCCATTGTGCACTTGTGCGTATTTGAACTATCATCAATGGTATCAAATATTTAACTGCGTGCAAGTTGTGGAGGTTCAATGGCGCAATTACCCCTGCTCGATTCCCCTGCTCCCGCCGACAAGGATGCATGGCTGCAAAGCCCCTTGCTTGCTTTTGAATCCTGGCAGCGCAGCACGCCTCATTCCGAAGGCTTGCTTTATGCCGAGCATTCCCTGCGCCAGCATCGCGCCATGTGGAATCGTTTCACTGATTACCTGAACCGGCATCAGCTCTCACTCGCCACGATAGAAGCGGATCGCGTAGCGGCCTTTCTCGACAGCCTGCTCGCGAAGAATGGAAAACCCGCGCAAGACTCCACGCGCCGCCGCTACCTGAAGCTGCTGGGCGTGACCTTTGATCACCTGGTGGAAATTGGTCTGCGAAATACCGGCAATCCCTGCGCCAGCCTGCTGAAGATTTACCGCCCTGCTCCTCCGAAGAGCCCAGTTTCCCTGGCTTCGCAACAGGAAGAACGTTTTGTAGAAATGGTGCTGGCCCAGCGTGCCGAAACCTGGCGCGAGCTGCGCGACCAGGCCATGCTGATACTGATTGTCGGCTCCGGCCTGTACACCAGCGAAGTCATCAATCTTCAGTTGGATGAGCTGATGCTGGAAGCCGATCCGCCCTATATCCATATTCCCGCCCACGGCAAGGTGCCGGAGCGCAAGGCGCCGGTCATTGCCTTCGCAATGGAGCCCCTGAAGAAATGGCTGGAAGTGCGCGCCGAGCTGGCGCAGGCCGCCGGTGAATCCGCTGTCTTCATTTCCGGTAAAGGCGGCAGGATGCTGCCGGCCACCTTGTACCGCAAGGTGCAATCCATATTGAAGCCGCATGGCAGCTCATTGCGTCCGCGCGGCGGCTTCGGCCCTCAGGTGCTGCGCAATGCCTTCCTGGTCAGGCAGCTGGAAAAACAGAAACCGGTGGCTGTCGTGCAGCAATGGGCGGGCCATGTGGAAACCAAGTCCACCCTGCGCTTCCGCAGTCTGGTGGTCAATCCCGGCGGCATAAGGGCCGAGTGAGCGGCCGAGTGAGCGGCCCTCGCCGCCACTGCCGCACTTCTGCAATTCTTTCGTAAAGTTTTAATGCAGCTTGATGCGCGGCTCGGTCTTGCGCCGCAGCCAGTGGCCGACGGTATCGATGCTCATGCGCATGAAACCGTGCAATTCCTTCAGATGCTGACGATACAGGGATAAGTAAAGCAGGCGGGCCAGTTTTCCGCCCACCCACAGCGATTTCCCCACCACTTTTCCCATCAGGTTGCCCACGGTATCGAAATGTCCCAGCGACACCAGCGAGCCGTAATCGTGATATTCGAATGCTCGTAAGGGCTGCCCTTTCAGGCGCCGCTGCAAGGCGTGATACAGGAATCTGGCCTGCTGATGCGCGGCCTGGGCGCGCGGCGGCACCGTCTTGCCTTTATCCGGCCACGGGCAACTGGCGCAATCGCCAAAGGCGAAGATGTCGGGATCGATGATGGTTTGCAGGCTTTGCGATACGATCACCTGCCCCAGCTTATTGGTAGGCAAACCCACGTCGGACAATACGGCCGGCACCCGGATTCCGCCTGCCCATACCGTGAGATCGGCCGGCAATACCTTGCCCGATGCCATCAGTATCCACTCGGATTCAACCCGGACGACTTTCTCGTTCGATTTCACCTGGATATTCAATCCTTTCAGCAATGCCGTGGTGTGGGCCGCGATCTTCTCCGGCAAGGCAGCCAGTATCCGAGGCCCGGCCTCGATGATCGTGATGCCTATATCGCGCTGAGGATCGAGCTTGTGCACGCCGTATGAGCGCAGGACCTGCGCGGTATTGCGCAGCTCGGCCGCCAGCTCCACGCCGGTCGCCCCGCCGCCGATGATGGCGATATCGATATGCGGTCTGGCCTGGGCATCGTGCCGCAGCTGGCTCTGGGCACGCACGCAGGTAGCGAGCAATCTGCGCCGGAAACGCTCCGCTTGCTCCACGCTATCCAGCGCCAGCGCATGTTCATCCGCGCCGGGCGTACCGAAGAAATGCGTGGCGCTGCCTATCGCCAGCACCAGCGTATCGTAGGGAATCTCGCGCTGCGGCAGGATTTCACCGATTTCCGGATCATCCAGAGCCGCGACGGTAATCGTCTTGCGCACGCGGTCCAGTCCCTTTAACTCCCCTTGCTGGAATTCAAAATGATGCCATCGCCCCTGCGCCGCATATTCCAGTTGATGGGCATTGGCATCCATGCTGCCGGCCGCCACTTCGTGCAGCAGCGGCTTCCACAAATGCGTCGCGGCGCGATCCACCAGGGTGACCGCCGCCTGTCCGCTTCTGCGCGTTGCATCGCCTAATCTCGTTGCCAGCTGCAGGCCGCCGGCGCCACCGCCCACGATCACGATGCGATGCGTGCGAGCAGCCTCCTGCTGCAGCCTGTTGACCTGCGCTGCGGGTGAAGCAAGCCTGTTCATGGTGAGCTCTTCATTGGAATCATGCATGCCTGTAAAGACCATGCAGATGCCATGCAGTTCAGAGGATGAAGCATGTTTGAAAGCTGCCTCAAGCCATGCAGCGTGCACCCCAGCGTGCACCCTTTTCCCATCAAGGTAAAATTACCCGTTTTGCATGATCCTGCGGCGGCAACAGAAAAGCACCATAAGCGCCGCTTGATCCGCCCGCACAGCGAACCGCATGGCGGCAAAGGATGGATGTTGATGCAGCTCATCGTCCGATGCTTGCGTGATATCGGACAGGCGCCGATGCGAACCGGATCACGCTTTGACTGTCCATCCTGCAAATCCAATAATCGTAGGGAGATCACCTGATGTCGATTTCAGCGCACGCTGGAAACCATATGCAGCAAAGCAGCTTCATACAAAGTCTCGTTTCCTATACCAAAGACCATAAGGCGGAGCGCTGGTCGGGCACGCTGTCCGACTTCATGAGCCATGTGCTGCCGCGCGACCCGCATGCGGTGGCGCGCACCTCTCACCAGTACATGTGGGACATGCTGCGCTGGCGGCAAGCTGCCAAGGGCCAGCAGGAACACGAAGCGCTGTTTTCGGATGAATTGTTCGGCATGGATGACGCGATCGCCCGCGTGGTCCACTACTTCAAGGCCGCTGCCGCCGGTTCGGAAGTGGGACGCCGTTTGCTGCTCCTGCTCGGCCCGCCGTCCGGCGGCAAGTCCACGCTGGTGATCCTGCTCAAGCGCGGCCTGGAGGCATACAGCCGTATCGAGGAAGGCGCGCTTTACGCGATACAGGACTGCCCGGTGCAGGAATCGCCCTTGCACCTGATTCCGCATTCCTTGCGCACCAGCTTTCGCGAAACCTATGGCGTCACGATAGAAGGTGAATTGTGTCCGCACTGCCAGAATCGCCTGCAGGAACAGCACCACGGCGATTTTCTGCAGATGCCGGTCGAACGCATTTTCATTTCCGAAGCAAACCGCAGCGGCATAGGCACCTATGCGCCGCACGACCCCACCACCGCCGACCTGGCCGACCTGGTGGGTTCGGTGGATCTGTCCAAGGTGGCCGAATATGGCGACGAAGGCGACCCGCGCACCTGGTCCTGGTCGGGCGCCGCCTATGCGGCCAGCCGCGGCATGCTGGAGATGATCGAGATCCTGAAGGTCAAGCGTGAATTCCTCTACCTGCTGCTGACGCTGACCCAGGAAAAGAATGTGAAGGTGGCGCGCTTCCCGCTGATTTACCTGGATGAAACCATCATTGCGCATACCAACCTGGCCGAATTCCGCAAGTTCCTGCAGGAGAGTGAAAACGAAGCGCTGCTGGACCGCATGGTCATCGTGCAGGTGCCGTACACGCTGAATTACAAGGAAGAGGCGCGCATCTATCACAAGCTGATTTCCGCCACTTCGCCCGAATTCCGCAATGTCCATCTCGACCCACACGTGCTGCACGCGACTGCGGCTTTCGCCATCCTGACCCGGCTGCAGGAAGGCGATGAGCGGGAACAGGATCTGGTGCGCAAGGTGCGCCTGCATGCCGGCGAAGACGGCGAAGGCATCAGCCGCAGCGAAGCAGGCAGAGCGCCGCAGCGCTTGCCGGATGAAGGACTGTCGGGCATATCGCCGCGCTTCGTCATCAATGCCTTGTCCACCGCCATCATCCAGTCCGACCAGCGCAGCCTGTCGACCATGGAAGTGCTGCTGGCACTCAAGGAAGCGATAGAAACCGATCCGCGCATCGATGCCAAGAAAAAGCGCAAATGGATCGATTACCTGGTGCTAACCCGCAAGCATTTCTACAATCGCTGGGTCAAGGAAGATGTGCACAAGGCGCTGTTCGTTTCCTTCGAGGATGAAGCGCAGACCCTGGTGGAAAAATACCTGGACGAAGTCGAGGCCACGCTGGACAGCCGCTCCCTGCTGGATCCGATCACCGGCGAGGAAAGGCGGCCGG
>JAFAGG010000044.1 GCA_023422955.1 Pseudomonadota bacterium
GATCCAGGCGCTGATCGATGCCAATGCATGCGCAGCGTTGAACACGACTCTCAACGAGATCCCGGACATAGAACGGATCACGACCCGTATTGCCTTGCTGTCGGCCAGACCGCGCGACCTGTCGGGCCTGCGTGCCGGCCTGCAGCAACTCCCGGCATTGTCTGCAGCCTTGATTCCTGTAATCGACGAATCTCAGTCCGCGCTGCTGGAAAAGATCGCACAAGATCTCGCCCCACCCGCCGACTGCCTGGACTTGCTGGAGCGCGCCATCCTGGCGGAACCTTCTGTCGTGGTGCGCGAAGGCGGCGTCATTGCCAACGGCTACGATGCGGAACTGGATGAATTGCGCGCGCTGTCGGAGAATGCCGGACAGTTCCTGCTTGATCTCGAAACCCGCGAACGTACCCGCACCGGCATTGCCAATCTGCGCGTCGAATACAACAAGGTGCATGGCTTTTACATCGAAGTCACCAACGGCCAGACCGACAAGGTGCCGGACGATTACCGCAGGCGCCAGACGCTGAAGAATGTCGAGCGTTACATCACGCCGGAACTGAAAGCCTTTGAAGACAAGGCGCTCTCGGCACAGGAAAGAGCGCTGGCACGCGAGAAGCATTTGTATGAACAGGTGCTGCAACAACTGTCGCCTTTCATCAGCCAGTTGCAGACTGTCGCACATGCGCTGGCCCAGCTCGATACGCTGAATGCGCTGGCCCAGCATGCGGCGCGCTACGACTGGTGTGCGCCGCAACTGGTGGCGCAATCCTGCATCGGCATAGAACAGGGCCGACACCCCGTCGTGGAAACCTCGATAGAGCGCTTCATTCCCAACGACTGCGAACTGGGCGAAGACAAGCGCCTGCTGCTGATCACCGGTCCCAACATGGGCGGTAAATCCACCTACATGCGACAGGTGGCACTGATCACGCTGCTGGCCTATGTCGGTAGCTTCGTGCCAGCCACCAGCGCGACCATCGGCCCCATCGACCGCATCTTCACGCGCATCGGCGCAGCCGACGATCTGGCTGGAGGACGTTCGACCTTCATGGTGGAAATGACCGAGTCGGCCGCCATCCTCAATGGCGCGACCGAGCAGTCGCTGGTGCTGATGGATGAAGTGGGCCGCGGCACTTCCACCTTCGACGGACTGGCGCTGGCCTGGGCCATTGCGCGCCATCTGCTGGAACATACGCGCAGCTTCACGCTGTTCGCCACCCACTATTTTGAACTGACCCAGTTGCCGGAGACGCATCCGGCTGCCGCGAATGTGCATTTGTCTGCGGTCGAACACAAGGACAGCATCGTCTTCCTGCATGCGGTCCAGCCCGGACCCGCCTCGCAAAGTTACGGCCTGCAAGTCGCGCAACTGGCCGGCGTACCCACTCCCGTCATTCGCGCTGCGCGCAAGCACCTGGCGGCGCTGGAAGCCCACTCCCTTCAGAGCACGCCGCAATTCGACCTGTTCAACACGGGCATGCTTCCTGCTGAGGAAGAAGCGGAGTCAGAACCATCGATGCCAGATCAAACTGCGCTGCTCGATGCCTTGCAGGCGCTGGACCCGGACACGCTGACGCCGCGCGAAGCGCTGGAATCGCTCTATCATCTGAAGCAACTATTGAAAGCAGAATGAAAAGTTTCGCAATCCGGCTGCTGGTCTGCCTGCTTGCACTGTTGTCCTTGCCTGCAATGGCGAAGGAGGAAACCTTTTCCTTTGCCATTGTCGCCAATGCCTTCCGTTACGAGTCGGACGAGCGCATGTTGCGCCAGGCCTTGACAGCCACCTCTGCCGATACGCTTTCATTCATCGTCGCCAATGGAGTGAAGACCAAGGATGAAGCTTGCAGCGACGAACTCTATGCGCAGCGCAAAGCGCTTTACGGCAAAGCGGAACATCGCGTGATACTGACGCTGGCTGCCAGCGACTGGGCGGAATGCAAGCGCGGCAATGGAGAATCGGCCGCAGTGGAACGACTGCAGCGCGTGAGGGATATCTTCTTCACGGAGCCGCCTGCTGCCCACAGCGGGCGCATGACGGTATTGCAGCAATCGAAGACCGAGAAATTCCGCAGTTACAGCGAAAACCTGCGGTGGCAGATGGGCTCGGTCTGGTTCGCCACCCTGAACCTGCCGGCCAATAACAATCACTACCTGAGTGCGGCGGGCCGCAACAATGAATTCGAAGACAGGCTGGTCGCCAACCAGGATTGGCTGCAGCGGCTTTTCATACAAGCCAGGGCGAACAAGGCTCGCGCGATTGTCGTGTTTTCCGAAGCCAACCCACTGGCCCGTCCCTCACCTGGCGATGACGCGGGAAGTCAGCGCGATGGCTATCTTGAAATCCGCCGGCAATTGACCAAGCTGAGCAGCGAGTTCAAGGGCAAGGTGCTCATCGTTCACAATGGCAAGCCCTCCCGTTGGGCCAGTCTGCATAAGCTGAGCTGGCGCGGCAACCTGGGGGAAATGGGCATGCTGACCGGCTGGAGCAAGATCACGGTGAATCCAGCCTACCCCACGCTATTCATCGCCGATCTGCAAGCCCTGGAGAATTAAGCGGCAAGGGCAAATCGATCAGGCGATTTGCCCTGCATCTTATTGCAAGGGAACGCTGCGGAACTGGTCGCCCTCTTCATCATCATCGTCAGCGTGATGATGACCGTGCGGACCATGCACGTGGCCATGTGCCACTTCCTCTTCGCTGGCGGCGCGCACATCCGCCACATCCAGCGTAAAGCGCAAGGCGATTCCTGCCAACGGGTGATTACCATCCAGCACCACCTTGTCGTCCGCGATATCCGTTACGGTGAAGATAACGGAATCCTGAGCATCGCCCATACCTTCAGGCACGCCTTCGAATTGCATGCCCAATTCCAGCTCTGCCGGCAAACGGTCGCGCGGCTCGACCTTGATCAGTTCAGCATCGTATTCGCCGAAGGCATCGACAGGCTCGACCTGTATCGTCGCTTTATAGCCCTTCTCTTTTCCGTCCAGCGCTTCCTCTATCTTGGGCAAGGTGTTGTGGTAACCGCCGTGCAGATAGACCATGGGCTCGCGGCCCTCTTCAATCAGAGTGCCCTGCGCGTCCGACAAACTGTAATGCACACTGACTACCGTATCCTTGGCAATCTTCATCATGAATCCTTTCGCCTTCGTTTAAAAAATTTTAGAGCTGAAGCAGCCGCCAGTTGACTCACTTGCCGGCTCACTTCCTCATTGGCATTCTCTGTCACCTTCCTGCACCACGGCTACTATAATACGGCAATGGACAAGAAAACACTGCTGGGAGGTCTCACTCCCGCTCAATTTTTACGCGATTACTGGCACAAGAAGCCCCTGCTTATCCGCCAGGCCATTCCCGGATTCAAAGCGTTTTTATCACGCGAAGCCTTGTTCGACATGGCGGCCCGCGACGATGTGGAATCCCGGCTGGTTACGCATTTCAGCCAACAGTGGCAATTGCAGAGCGGCCCCTTCCCTAAACTGCCCGCGCCTCGCAAGACTGACTGGACCTTGCTGATTCAGGGCGTCAATCTCCATGACGATGCCGCCGATGCCTTGCTGCAGCAATTTCGCTTTCTGCCGGATGCCCGCCTGGACGACTTGATGATCAGTTACGCCACGCCCAATGGCGGCGTCGGACCTCACTTCGATTCCTACGATGTTTTTCTGCTGCAAGCTCATGGCAAGCGCCGCTGGCGCATCGGTGCACAGAAAGATTTGAGCCTGCAGGAAGGGTTGCCCTTAAAAATTCTCAAGCATTTCAAGCCTGAACAGGAGTTTGTGCTGGAACCGGGCGACATGCTTTATTTGCCGCCGCATTATGCCCATGACGGCATCGCGGAAGATGAATGCATGACCTATTCCGTCGGTTTCCGCGCGCCCTCCTATCAGGAAATGGGTGAAGCCTTTCTGCACTTCATGATGGACAGCATAGACCTGGAGGGAAGGTATGCCGATCCCGACCTGACTCCCAGCCGTTCTCCCGCAGCACTCAGCAGCAAGATGATTGACCGGGTCATGAAAGAGATGGAAAAGGTCCGCTTCAATCGCAGCGACGTCATGCATTTTCTGGGCCAATACTTATCCGATCCCAAGCCCAGCGTATTTTTCGATTCGCCGCCCAAGTCTCTTTCTCCCCTGCAGTTTGAGAAGCAGCTCGGAAAATTCGGCATCAGGCTGAGCAAGAAATCCAGGATGCTGCATTGCAGCAAAGTCTTGTTCATCAACGGCGAATCTTATGCGTTGCCAAGCGAAGACAAGAGCTTGCTCACAAACCTCGCAGATAAACGAAAACTGGAAGCGGGACAGCTCACTAATTTATCCAAGGATGTACTGGAAACCTTCCATGTCTGGTACGAAGATGGCTGGATAGAATTCGACAAATGAATTGGAAAGCTGCTCGCCCCCGTCTGGAAAAGGATTTTTGAGATTTTCCGAAATGGGGGCGCGCTCCTGCCAATACAAGCTCGCCTTACTTTTACTTTCACTCTTGCTTGAGTTGACACAGAAAATATAAAGTTAGCATTGTGCAAGACATAGAATAAACAGTTATAATTTTTGACTAGGGAATTTCAATAAAATCTTTCTGCTGCAGCGCAACAAGAATAGAAATAAAAGGAATATCTCTATATAAGAAGAAACTGGTCTAGTCGTTTTAAATTTTCTCTAAAAATCCAAAAGGTCTGTAAATGAAAAAATCATTGCTGCTCGCATCGCTGCTGGTTACTGTTCTGGCTGCTTGCGGACAAAAAGAAGAAGCTGCTCCCGTAGTTGAAGTTCCTGCTGTTGAAGCGCCTGCTGCCGTTGAAGCACCTGCAGCAGAAGCTCCTGCTGCTGTTGAAGCTCCTGCCGCTGACGCACCGGCTGCTGAAGCTCCTGCTGCCGACGCACCAGCTGCTGCTCCTGCAAATCCGCAGTAATACAAGCAGTCGCCAAATGGCAAAAAGCCCGCTTCGGCGGGCTTTTCTTTTGAGTGCGAGTTTCGGATGTCTTATTAAATCTAACGCGGCTTTCTGAATCCTATAACGCGATCCAGTCGAACCCCGCTTGCTGGCACGCCAGCATGATCTGGGCATCGCTATTTTTCAGACCTCGGTACAAGGCTTTTTCTGCCAGCGCGGGCGTATTGTTGTGCTGACTGAGGTGTGCGCCCACCACCCTTCTCAATCGGCTTTGATCGATCGCCCCCAGGATTTCTGCCGCAGTGTCATTGGACAAATGCCCTAGCGGCCCGCCCACTCGCTGTTTCAGCGACGGCGGGTAATGCGACTGCGCCAGCATATCCCCATCATGATTGCACTCCAGCAGCAGCGCATCGCAGCCGCTCAGCGTGGCAATCATATGAGGCGTTGCGTGTCCGGCATCGGTCAGTACGCCGAGCGTGACATGGCCATCGCGGGCCAGATACTGCACGGGCTCGCGCGCATCGTGGGGAACGGTATAGGGAAGGATTTCAAGGTCCCCGATGTCGAATGCTTCGCCATCGCGGCAGATATGGAGCGTGACGCCGTCACTTTTATCTTTCACCGCCTGCCAGGTTCCGTAACTGAGCCAGACTGGCAAACGATGGCGACGGGCAAACTTGAAGACGCCGCCCACATGATCCTGATGTTCGTGAGTGACGATGATGCCGTGCAGCGACGAAGGAGAAAGTCCGCGGCGCTGCAGCCGCTCTTCGGTTTCACGCAAACCGAAGCCGCAGTCGAGCATCACGGTGGTGTGCGTGCTGCCCGATGAAGCGGATATCAATAAGGCATTGCCTTCACTGCCGCTACCAAGACTGGCAAACTTCACTTACCCATCCTGGCTTGCGAATGTAGCGAAAACTTATTTGAGCTGCTCATGCAACAGGTTCAGGATACGAGCACCCGTCGGCGAACGCTCCAGCTGACCATCACTGCTCAGCACGCCAACTTGGCTGCGCGCTTCATTGCCCTGGATGGCAATGCGGTATTGCATCGCTTTTTTCTCGGGCTCGGATGAGAACCAGCCTGAGAAGAAGCCCTTGCTGCTGCGTTGCGCTTCAGCTTCCTGGTCGACGTAACGCACGTAGTAGACACCCTCGGCACGATTGCGGTCTTCCACCGTGAAACCCGTTCTGTCCAGCGCCAGTCCGACACGGCGCCATGCGCGGTCGAAACTTTCATTCAGCTCCACATAGCCAGCATCGCCGTTTTTCACTATGCGCGCGCGCTCCTGCGGCTGCATATTGCTGCTCACGGCGGCTTGCTTGGCTTCTTCTTTATCGGCGCCCAGGAACACCATCATGCGTGCCAGGAATTCCGCTTCCAGTTCGGGATCGGAAGCACGGGGCGTCCAGCGCGATTGCGTTTTGTCGGCGCCTACCAGGACTTCTTCCACGCCACGGTGCGAGACGAAGATTTCCGAATCGCCATTGGCATTGCGTTCGATGCGGGTACGGAACTTGTCGCGCTCGCCGGTGGAGTACAAGGAATCCAGCACGCGGCCCAGGGCGCGACGAATGAAGTCATTCTGGATCTTGGCGCGGTTTTCCGCCCAATCGGTTTCCATGATGCCGGTCTGCGGCATATCGGTTTCCAGCGTAAACCCGGCCTCCTGCCAGAAACGCTTGATCTCGGGCCAGATCGCGTCGGGCGCCTGGCCTACCACCAGCCAGCGCTGAGTCCCTTCACGCACGATGCGCATGTTTTTTTGTTCGGCTTGCGCTTGTTCCCCTGCCGCTGTTGCCGGCGTTACCGCCACGACGGGCTGCTGCGGGCGCTGCAATTGCTGCTGTTGCTGCATGTATTGCGATGCGCTGGCCGATCCCTGCTGTCCCGGCACGGTATAACGATTATCCTGCTGCAACTGGCTCAGATCGGGAGGAACTTCCAGTCCGCGTGCCTTGGGCTTTTCACCATCGCTCCGGTAGCCGACCGGGCCGACTCCCGTCACTGATTCGGAAGATGAGGTAAAGGAACTGCATCCGCTTGCACTTATCATCAGCAGGATGCAAGCCATTCTGGTCAACTTCGCACGAGAGGGAAACAGAGAGACGGTGGTCCGAATAATCATAAGTAATGGGAAAAATTTCAGCAAACAGTGAGGACTTATTTCAGGATGCCGGCTTCCCGTAGCGCGCCTTTTACCGTTTCGTGATATTCGGCTGCCAGCGGTGCCAGCGGCAGGCGCAAGCCGGAAGGAATCCGTCCCATCTCGGTAAGCGCCCATTTCACCGGTACCGGGTTGGGTTCGATGAACAGCTTGTTGTGCAGCGGGATGAGGCGGTTGTTGATCTGGATGGCCTTGGCGATTTCACCCTGGATGGATGCCATGCACAAATCGTGCATCTCGCGCGGCGCGACGTTGGCGGTGACGGAAATGTTGCCCTTGGCGCCGCAGAACATCAGCGCCATCGCGGAAGCATCGTCGCCGGAATAAACCGCGAAATCAGAAGGCAGCTGGCGCAGCAGATCCGTGCCGCGTCCTACATTACCTGTCGCATCCTTGATGCCGACGATACCGGGCACCTTGGCAAGACGCGCCACCGTTTCATTGGCCATGTCGGCCACGGTCCTGCCCGGCACGTTATACAGAATGACCGGCAAGTCCACCGCTTCCGCGATGACCTTGAAGTGCCGATACATGCCTTCTTGCGTGGGACGGTTGTAGTAGGGAACCACCTGCAGCGATGCATAGGCTCCGACTTCCTTCGCGTAGCGTGTCAGCTCGATGGCCTCGGTGGTGGAATTGCCGCCGGTACCGGCAATCACGGGAATGCGGCCGGCGGCATGTTCCACCGTAACGCGCACCAGCTCGCAATGCTCTTCGACCGAAACCGTGGGCGACTCCCCGGTTGTGCCGACAATAACGATACCATCCGTGCCTTCAGCGACATGCCAGTCGATCAAGTTGCGCAAGCCGTCATAATCGAGGCTGCCATCCGGATGCATAGGCGTCACTATCGCGACTAAGCTGCCCTGAATCATAGTAATGTCAGTAGGGAAAGAAATAAAAGCTTGATTGTAGCGGATAGGCAGCGACTTGGGAGTAGTTCCGCCTGCAAAATAAAGATCAAATTAATGGCTTAATAATGGCTCAATCCAGTTGCCAGCGTTCCGGCAAAGTGTCGGAAGCAGCCTTGACGGCGCAAATGCGCTGCACCATCGCCGGCCTGGGCTGGCTGACATAAGCATCTTCGAAAGCCACGACTTTCAACCCTGCGCATAATTGCAGCAACTCCGCAGACTGCAATAGAAAACGCGGACTGGAAGGCTTGCCGAAACGCTCATTCCCGGCAGCGAAAGTTTCATAAATCAACACGCCGTCTTTGGCCAGACTGCCGACGATGTACGGGAATAAAGGCCGGTGCAGATAATTGCTCACCACGATGGCGGCGAACCGTTCTGCTTCAAATGGCCACGCCGGTTCCGCATCCCCTTCCAGATCGGCCTTCATCAGGCTGATGCCGGGGCCGGCTGCCAGCGCCAGCGCCGCTTCATCGCGATCCACTGCGACCACGGGATGGCCGCGCTGCGCCAGCCACTTCGCATGCCGGCCGCTGCCGCAGGCCAGATCCAGCACTTCGCCGGCGCCGATCAGCGCAGCAAAACGCATGACCCAGGCCGAGGGTGCCGCAAGAGCATGATGCAGGGAAGGTGCCGTCATGAAAATGTATGGCGATCAGAATTTATAGTTCAGGCCCATCGCCTCGCGCACATCGCGCATGGTTTCCTGCGCCAGCTTGCGCGCCTGGTCGCAACCTTCGTTCACGATATCGCGAACTATCGCAGGATTGTCCAGGTAAGTCTGCGCCCTTTCGCGCATTGGCGCCTGTTCCTTCAGAATGGCCTCGATCACAGGTTGCTTGCATTCGATGCAGCCTATGCCTGCCGACGTGCATCCCTGGCGCACCCATTGCTGCGTCGGTGCATCGGAGTAAACCTTGTGCAGCTGGAACAGCGGACACTTATCCGGATTGCCCGGGTCGGAACGGCGCACGCGTGCCGGATCGGTAGGCATGGTGCGAACCTTCTTGGTCACTGAATCGCTGTCTTCGCGCAAGGCGATGGCATTGCCATAGCTCTTGGACATTTTCTGTCCATCCAGGCCCGGCATGCGCGAAGCTTCGGTCAACAGCACCTGAGGCTCGACCAGGATCTGCTTGCGGCCGCCTTCCAGGTAACCGGCCAGGCGCTCCTTGTCGACCTGCGACAGGCTCTGCGCTCCTTCGACAATGGCCCGCGCCTGCTCGAGCGCGCCGTGTTCGCCGCGCTCCTGATACTGCGTGCGCAATTCGGTATAAAGCTTGGCATTCTTGCCGCCCAGTTTCTTTACCGCTTCCTGGGCTTTTTCTTCAAAGCCCTTTTCCTTGCCATAGATATGATTGAAGCGGCGCGCCAGCTCCCGGACCATTTCCACGTGCGGGATCTGGTCTTCGCCGACCGGCACCTTGCTGGCGCGATAGATCAGCACATCGGCCGACATCAGCAGCGGATAACCGAGAAAACCATATGTCGCCAGATCGCGGTCAGCCAGCTTTTCCTGCTGGTCCTTGTAGGTCGGCACGCGCTCCAGCCATCCCAGCGGCGTGCACATCGACATCAGCAGATGCAGTTCCGCATGTTCCGGCACCCGCGACTGAATGAAAATGGTCGCCTTCTCCGGATCGAGCCCTGCCGCCAGCCAGTCGATCACCATATCCCAGGTGCTGCTTTCGATCACGCTGGGATCGTCGTAGTGAGTGGTCAGTGCATGCCAGTCGGCGACGAAGAACAGGCAAGGCAGTTCGGACTGCAGCCTGATCCAGTTTTTAAGCGCGCCATGATAGTGGCCGAGATGCATGGCGCCGGTAGGACGCATGCCGGAAACAACGCGGTCGGGATACATGTTTTATAAACCCAGTAGAAATTTCAAAGGTGCGACAAGCAGGGCTATCAACTCATAAGCTACCTGCATGACGGGCCTCAGCCAGTAATGCAGGCCGCCCAGGAACAGCAGACCCAGAATGATAAAGAAACCGTAAGGCTCCAGTTTCGCGAAACGATAAGAGGCGTGATGCGGCAGCAGGCTCGTCACGATACGTCCGCCGTCCAGCGGCGGAATGGGGAAAAGATTCAGCGCGAAGATGACCAGATTGACCATGACCCCGGCTTCAGCCATGCTCAAAAAGAAAACTTCGCCTATGTCCATGCGCCACAGGACTATCCACAGCACCATCCACAGGAATGCCATCACCAGGTTGGAGGCCGGACCGGCCAGCGCCACCCAGCCCATGTCGCGCTTGGGCTTGCGCAGATTTCCCCACTCCACCGGCACCGGTTTGGCATAGCCGAACAGATAGGGACTGCCGACGACAAACAGCAGGATGGGAATCAGCAGCGTGCCGATGGGATCGATATGCCTGATCGGGTTCAGGGTCATGCGTCCCTGGAGATAGGCAGTGGAGTCTCCGAGATAACGCGCCGCATAGGCATGAGAGGCTTCATGCACGGTAATCGCAAAAAGCAGCGGAAGCGCGTAGATCGTGAGGGTTTGAATGGATTCGTTCATGCGCGCAATTCTATCAGACGCCCGCCTGAGCCTCGCCTGCATTGTCGCAAGGCAGCGCGGTCTTGCATGCCGACATGAGCAATTATCAGAGTCCGAACATTGCCGGATCACCCCGTCCCTGCCGCAGCAGTTCCGGCTCATCTCCGGTCATGTCGACTACCGTGGTCGGCTCAAAGCCGCAAGCGCCGCCATCGATGACCAGTTCCACCTGCTTTTCCAGCTTTTCGCGGATCAGGTCGGGATCGGTCATGGGATCGTCCTCGTTCGGCAAAATCAGGGTGGTACTCAGCAGCGGCTGCCCCAGCTCTTCCAGCAGGGCCAAGGCGATGGCATTTTCCGGCACGCGCAAACCTATGGTCTTGCGCGAGGGATGACTCAGACGGCGCGGCACTTCCCGCGTGGCTTCCAGGATGACGGTATAGGGGCCGGGCGTTGCGGCTTTCAGCAATCGATACTGGCGGTTGTCGACGCGCGCATAAGTTGCGATTTCCGCCAGGTCCCGGCACAGCAGGGTGAGATGGTGACGATCGTCGACGCCGCGCAGGCGGCGCAAGCGCTCCACTGCCGCCTTGTCATCCAGCTGGCAAGTCAGCGCATAACAGGAATCCGTCGGCAGCGCGACCAGTCCACCGGACTGGATGATTTGCGCGGCCTGCTTGATCAGCCTTCCTTGCGGATTGGCGGGATGAATTTGAAAAAATTGGCTCATATAAAAAACGGCAGCCCTGGGACTGCCGTCGTAAAGGGTTGAAAACCCGCCTGATCAGCGCGCCGCTTGCAGAGCGGCGATACGTTGCTGGATAGGCGGATGGCTATGGAACAAGCCCATGAAGCCAGGTTTGTCGTGGATGCCCAGCGAGGCCACCGATTGTGGCAAGCCGCTCGGCTCTACGCCGCCCAGGCGCCCCAGTGCGCGGATCATCGGCTCGGGCGTTCCCATCAGTTGGGCGGCACCGGCGTCGGCACGGTATTCACGCTGGCGCGAGAACCAGGCCACGATCATCGAAGCACCGATACCGAGCACGATCTGCGCCACGATCACGGTCATCATGTAGCCGATGCCCGTGCCAGCGTTGTCGCTGCCGCGATTCAGCGCGCGATCCACGGCGTAACCGATTATCCGCGACAGGAACACCACGAAAGTATTCAGCACGCCCTGGATCAGGGTCATGGTGACCATGTCGCCATTCGCAACGTGCGCCACTTCATGCGCCAGCACCGCTTCGACCTCATCCTTGGTCATGCTTTGCAGCAAACCGGTGGATACCGCCACCAGCGAAGAGTTCTTGAATGCACCGGTTGCAAAGGCGTTGGGCTCACCCTCATACACCGCCACTTCCGGCATACCGATGCCAGCGCGGCCGGATAACTTTTTAACCGTATCGACCAGCCAAAGTTCCGTGGAGTTGGAAGGATGTTCGATTACACGCGCGCCGGTGGACCATTTCGCCATCGGCTTGCTAATCAGCAGGGAAATGATGGCGCCGGTAAAGCCGACTACCAGGGAGAACACCATCAGGGCCGGCATGTTCAGTCCGGCTTCGGTGATGTGACGGTCCACGCCCAGAATCGACAATACGATTGTCATTACCGCAATCACGGCAATGTTGGTTGCGATGAACAGTACTATTCTTTTCATTTTTCCTTTTACTCCCAAAGCAGTGAATTAAACCGCATATAAGGCCGGCGCCTCTACTTTTCAATCGTCAGCGCAAGTGTAACGATGAATTTTTCATCGCGCATCTCTTATTCGAATCCCTTAGAGCTCCCAGTCATGCCAGATGGGCTTCAGGCTCTCGGGCAAAGGTGGCAAGCTGCCCAGATCGAAACGGGATTCGCTGGGGCTGTGAAAATCGGAGCCGCGGGAAGCGCACAGGCCGAAACGTTTCGCCACTTGCGCATACTTGGCATATTCTTCCACCGTATGTCCGCTGGTAATCACCTCGATACCGGTGCCGCCCAGTTGCATGAATTCGTCGACGAAGGCATCGAAAGCGAGATCGCTGTATTTATAGCGGGCGGGATGAGCGATGACTGCCACGCCTCCCGCAGCGCGTATCCATCCCATGGCATCAGAAAGAGTGGCCCAGCGATGCGGCACGTAGCCCGGCTTGCCCTCCGACAGATAGGCATCGAATACTTGCTGGATGCTGTCTCTGACGCCCTGCTCCACCATGTAGCGTGCGAAATGAGTGCGGGAAATCAGCTCCGGGTTGTCGACATATTTCATCGCGCCGGACAGCGCATCGGGAATACCTGCTTCCTGCAACTGCCTTGCCATTTCTTCGGCACGCTGCAAGCGGCCCGAGCGGGTTTGCGCCAGGCCCTGCACCAGTTCCGGCCTGGTTTCATCAAGCTGCAGTCCGACGATGTGAACCGTCTGCCCACCCCAGGTTACCGAGATTTCAACGCCGGTCACATGGCGCAAGCCCAGCTGCTCGGCAGCCTCGCGCGCCTGCGCAATGCCGCTGAGTTCGTCATGATCGGTCAAGGCCCAGACATCCACACCGTTGGCGCGGGCCCTGGCCGCAACTTCGGCCGGCGCCAGCACGCCGTCGGAAAAATGAGAATGACTGTGAAGATCAATATTGAGCATGGAACGTGAGGTATCCGGGTAAATTCGACAACGGCTATTTTACGATGAAGAGGACTGTGCCACCTTGGGACGAACTATCCGGCAGTTCATGTCGCGAGAAAGGCATCGATCAGTTCGGCAACCGCCCGCGGCTGATCGTGATGCAGCATATGTCCAGCCTGCGCGACGACCGCCCTTGTCACCTTGGGAATGCAGGCGATGCGGCGATCCACTTCTGCGCGCGCGTCCTGGCTATCCTGAGCCCAGTTCAGGAAATGCGGATGATCCGCTTCCACCCATAACACGGGCGCTGCAATCCGCGACCAGCATGCCAGCACTTCCTCGATACGGTAGAGAACCGGATTGACCTGCTTGTGCGCGGGATCGGCAAGTAGGCGCCAGCGCCCCTGCGCCGTCGGCACCGCCCAGTGAGCAGCCAGGAACATGGCACGCTCTGCCGACAAGCGCGGATTATTTTTCCGCAACCGTGCCGCCACGGCTTCACAGGACGTGTATTCACTTAGCGTCGGCGGCATGCGCTCTTCCTGCAGCCATTGGGCGAATCGCTGCGGCGCCGCTTGCGGCGAAGTCGTCTGCAAGCCGAATCCCTCCAGATTCACCAGCCTTGCCACTCGCTCCGGCCGAACGCCGGCATAAACCATGACCACGTTTGCTCCCATGCTGTGACCGATCAGCGTAGCCGCTTCCTCCGGCACGTAATGCGCGAGCAAGGCATCCAGATCGGCCAGGAAGTCGGGACTCCAGTAATTTCCTGCGGGAGCGCAGTCGGTCAGTCCGAAACCGCGCCAGTCAGGAGCAATCACATGCCATTGGCCCTGCAAGGCATCGACCACGAACTGAAATGTTGCGGAGACATCCATCCAGCCATGCAAGATGAAAATCTTCGGCGCCTGGTCAGAGCCCCAGTGGCGAACGTGATAGCGCAGGCCGCGCAAGGTGATGTATTCCGAACGTGAAGGTGACATAGCAGGAAGAAAGGGTAGCCGAAAATTGCACTGCAGCATTGCGCGCAGTATACCGGCTACCTGCCCTCTTCCATTTGCCTTTACCCCTCAAGAATCAAGAGGGTGTGCTTGGCGGCGGCTTACCCTGAGGTGAATGTTCCTTCTCCTGGCGGCGCGGCTGGGCCTCGTATGGCGGAATCTGTTCGATCTGGCGTTGCGTTTCCTGCTCGGCCGGCCCTTTTTCTCCGCTGCCGATATCGTCTTCACTCATCATGTGACCTGTTTCTCGAGGCATGCTGTCCTCCACTTATATAAAGACACGAGGAACTTGGACCAGGCAGCCCGGACAAGATTCGTTCAAAACAGGATTTGCCACCGATTTCCGACGTGATAAAAGCACTTGCCTTGAGGCAGCCGAACCGGTTCTTTTAAGGGAGCCGGCTCGGTAAAAGTGAAGTGGCAGGATCATCTTGTCTATATAGCGGCCTGTAAATCGCAGCCTTTTTTCTTTCCTCTTTTTATTTGCATGGCGGCACTAGCTTATCCGAGCTGTTTATTACCCCTTCTTCCAAGCTTTTTCCTGCAAACAATCATCAGATATTGCTTCTCGGCAGCCTCAGCAAGAATTTATCTCTATGCCAGCAGGCATTCACATGCTCACAGAGCATTGCCGATTAAACATTAAAAAGAAGGAAGCTTTGCGCCTTGCAAAGAGCAAAAAAATAGGAAAGCACTATTCCCATACAGAAACCCTAGTTGTAACTCGCTATTTAAAACCCCTAGGCTCGCCGAAAACTAGGCAGCACAAGGGTTACAACTATTGCAAACACCCCTTTAACTAGTAAAAACCCTAGTTTCCGTGCAGGAGCTGCCCGGCCTAAAATACGCGGCCGCCATATCCCGATATAAACAAAACCATACTCCCATCCAAAGGAGAACCTGGGATGTGTCGCCGTTACACAACAAACGATTGAGGAAATTATGAATCAACAAGTAGCACAACCTGGAAGCACTCGCTGGCTCCAGTTAGTGGTTGGCATCGTCTGTATGATCGCTACCGCAAACATTCAGTATGCCTGGACTCTGTTCGTTCCAGAAATCCAAGGTACCTTTGGCTGGGCTCGCGCCGAGATCCAGATTGCCTTTACGATTTTTGTATTGGTGCAAACCTGGTTGGCACCGATTGAAGGCTACTTCATCGACAAGCTCGGTCCCCGTGTGATGGTGGCAGTTGGCGCTATCTTCATTGGTCTGGCCTGGTACATCAACTCGAAAGCTTCGACCCTGGGCGGTTTCTACCTGGGCGCAGTCTTCGGCGGTATCGGTGTAGGCTCCATCTACGCGACCTGTATCAACAACGCGCTGAAATGGTTCCCAGACCGTCGCGGCCTGGCAGTTGGCCTGACCGCTGGTGGTTACGGTGCAGGTTCTGCAGCGACCATTCTGCCGATCGCAGCCATGATCGAGTCCTCCGGCTTCCAGGAAACCTTCCTGTTCTTCGGTATCCTGCAAGGCTCGCTGGCATTCGTTGCTGCCTGGTTCCTGCGCGGCCCGAAAGCAGGCGAAGTTCCTGCATCCGCGAAACTGGCTCAGTCCAACCGTGACTACACCCTGAAAGAAGCACTCAGCACCAAGCTGTTCTGGCTGATGTTCTTCATGTTCATCTGCGTGGTTACCGGCGGCATGATGGCAGTTGCTCAGCTGGGCGTTATCGCTCAAGACTTGGGTGTTAAAGAGTTCGAAGTCAACATGTACTTCTTCACGATGGCCGCTTTGCCGCTGGCACTGATGCTGGACCGTATCATGAACGGTATCTCGCGTCCGCTGTTCGGCTGGATCTCGGATAACATCGGCCGTGAAAAAACCATGGTGATCGCCTTTACCCTGGAAGGTATCGGCATCATCGCCCTGGGCTACTTCGGTCACAACCCATGGGCCTTCCTGATTCTGTCGGGTGTTGTGTTCCTGGCGTGGGGTGAGGTTTACTCGCTGTTCTCCGCACTGGCTGGCGACGCTTTCGGTTCCAAGCACATCGGCAAGATCTACGGCGTGCTGTACACCGCAAAAGGTATCGGCGCCCTGTTCGTTCCCGTCGGCAACATCATGATGGAAGCAACCGGCACCTGGTCCACCGTGTTGTACACCGTTGCATGTATGGACATCACCGCCGCTGTTCTGGCTGTGGTTGCCCTGCGTCCGACGCTGGCTAAACACGTGGAACGCTCCAACCGCCTGATGGCTGAAGAGCGTGCCGCTGCTGCACGTACGGGTGCTGCTGCAACTGCCTAAGCTGGCAACGCAGCACTTCTTTAAATCCTTTAGCGGGCTTCTTCGGAAGCCCGTTTTTTTTGCCGTTTTTTCGCCGTTCTTTTTCTGCTTTTCATAACAGCTCATCGCATGCGCCAGGCGCTTCTCAGCTCGGCGGCGCTGCACAAAAACATGCATGCGCCCTGCTTCGGTAAATTCCGGCGCAGAACGTTACAATGACGGCTTCACCGTTTAGCAACGGCAACGACCTTCAGCAATCTCCAGCAATAGCATGGCCATTTACCAACTGGGCGAATTCGCTCCCACCATAGACCCCACGGCTTACATCACCGACAGCGCCACGCTGATAGGCCAGGTGCAGGTCCAGGCCCGCGCCAGCATCTGGTTCAACGTCACGATACGCGGCGACAACGAACCCATCGTGATCGGCGAAGGCAGCAATGTCCAGGAAGGCAGCGTACTGCATGCCGACCCCGGTTTTCCCCTGACCCTGGGCAAGCACGTCACCATCGGCCATATGGCAATGGTGCATGGCTGCACGATAGGCGATGGCACGCTGATAGGCATACAGGCCGTCGTCCTCAATGGCGCAAAAATTGGAAAGAATTGCGTGGTAGGCGCCGGCGCGCTGGTTACCGAGGGCAAGGAATTTCCCGACAACTCGCTGATCGTCGGCAGCCCCGCCAAGGCCATACGCACGCTGAGCGAAGAAGAAATCAAGCGTTTCCACGGCGCTGCCGACAGTTATTTGCGGCGCAGCGTGGAATTCCGCGAAAAACTGAAACGGATAGGATGATGACCGATACCCTTCGCAAATTCATGTTCGAGCACAGCGCAGTGCGCGGCGAACTGGTAGAACTGCCGCAGACCTGGCAACAGGTGCAGATGCGGCGCAGCTATCCGGGACCGGTACGCAATGTGCTGGGCGAAATGATGGCCGCCGCCGCGCTGCTGTCGGCCAACCTCAAGTTCAATGGCGCCATCGTGATGCAGATCCACGGCGATGGTCCGCTCAAGCTGCTGGTGGTCGAATGCGATTCGCAGCTGCGCATGCGGGCCACCGCCAAGCTCGCTCCTGATGCAAGCGTCGCCGAAAACGCTTCCTTGCAAGAGTTGGTGAATCAGAACGGACAAGGACGCTTTGTCATCACGCTGGACCCCAAGGACAAGCTGCCGGGACAGCAGCCCTACCAAGGCATCGTGCCGCTGGACGGCGATTCGGTGTCGGTGGTACTGGAAAACTATATGCTGCGTTCCGAGCAGCTCGATACCAAGCTGTGGCTGGCAGCCGATGACAAGGTTGCGCGCGGCCTGTTATTGCAGAAGCTGCCGCAAGAAGGCGGCATCGGCATCACGGTGGCCGACGACGGGGAAACATGGAATAGAACTGTTGCGCTGGCTTCCACCGTGCAGGAAGAAGAGCTGCTGACCACCGACATCGATACATTGCTGCATCGCCTCTTTTGGGAAGAGACGATACGCATGTTCGAGCCCATGCAGCCTGCATTTGAATGCAGCTGCAATCGTGAAAAAGTGGGCAACATGCTGAAGATGCTGGGCCAGGAAGAGGTGGATTCCGCTCTTGCCGAACTGGGTCAGCTAGCCATCAATTGCGATTTCTGCGGACAGGAATACATCTTCGACAAGGTGGATGGTGTGCAATTGTTCGCAACGGCCACGACGATTGAAGGTATGCAGGAAGCCGGCAAGAATCAACACTAAGCCCGGTCAGGGCAGCAGACGGGAAGCGGGAGTTAGCGGCGGCGCAACGCCTTGCTGGGTCCCGGCTTCCAGCACTTGAATGAAAATCTCGTCGTTGCGTACCATGCCGAGCTCGTAACGCGCACGCTCTTCGATGGCGCCCGTTCCGCCCTTCAGATCCATTACTTCGGAATGCAGCTTGGCATTGCGCGCCCGCAGCTCGTCATTTTTCTGCTGAGCCGCCTCGACCTGACGATCCAGATCCCATACGCGCAGCCAGCCACCCTTACCCAGCCAGAGGGGATACTGGATAAGAATCAGCAGTGCAGCAACGCAAATGGCGATCAGGCGCATGCCCGTATCCCCTCAGGGAAACCGGCCATCGGAGATGGCCGGGGATGTGAAGACGACTGGAGATTACTTCAGGTTGTAGAACGCGTGGCGGCCGGGATAGCTGGCGATGTCACCCAGGTCTTCCTCGATGCGCAGCAGCTGGTTGTACTTGGACATGCGATCCGAACGCGACAGGGAACCAGTCTTGATCTGCAGCGCATTGGTACCGACTGCGATATCGGCGATGGTCGAGTCTTCGGTTTCGCCGGAGCGATGCGAGATCACTGCGGTGTAGCCGGCGCGCTTGGCCATTTCGATCGCGGCAAAGGTTTCGGTCAACGTACCGATCTGGTTGATCTTGATCAGGATGGAGTTGGCGATGCCCTTCTGAATGCCTTCGCGCAGGATCTTGGTATTGGTCACGAACAGATCGTCACCGACCAGCTGGATTTTCTTGCCCAGCACCTGGGTCAGGTTAGCCCAGCCATCCCAGTCGTTTTCACCCATCGCATCTTCGATCGAGAGAATGGGATACTTGTCGCACCAGGTCGCAAGCAGGTTGGCGAAATCGCCCGAGGACAAGGCCATGCCTTCGCCGCGCAGGTGATATTTGCCGTCCTTGTAGAATTCGCTGGCCGCACAGTCCAGGCCCAGCGCAATCTGCGTGCCGGGCTCGTAACCGGCTTGCTCGATCGCCTGCAGGATCAGCTTGATCGCAGCTTCATGGTTTTCCACCGACGGCGCAAAACCGCCTTCATCGCCCACGGCCGTCGACATGCCTTTGTCGTGAATGATTTTCTTCAGCGTGTGGAACACTTCGGCGCCGTAGCGGATCGCTTCACGGAAGCTCGGTGCGCCGACCGGGATGATCATAAATTCCTGCAGGTCCAGCGTGTTGTTCGCATGTGCGCCGCCGTTGATCACGTTCATCATCGGCACCGGCATCTGCATCGCGCCGGAGCCGCCGAAATAGCGGTACAGCGGCAAGCCGGATTCTTCCGCAGCAGCCTTGGCGACAGCCATGGAAACAGCCAGCATCGCATTCGCGCCCAAGCGGGATTTATTTTCGGTGCCGTCCAGGTCGATCAGCGTGCGGTCCAGGAAAGCCTGTTCGTTGGCATCCAGTCCCATCACGGCTTCGGAGATTTCCGTGTTGATGTGCTCGCAGGCTTTCAGTACGCCCTTGCCGAAATAACGGTTCTTGTCGCCATCGCGCAGTTCGATCGCTTCGCGCGAACCGGTGGAAGCACCGGAAGGCACAGCGGCACGACCCATGACGCCCGACTCCAGCAACACATCGCACTCTACCGTGGGATTGCCGCGCGAATCGATGATTTCACGACCGATGATGTCAACAATAGCACTCATTCAATTCTCCAATTTTTATTCAGTGATTCTTAATTACTTAAAATTCATTTCCAGGAAACCGGCCTTCTTCACGACGCGATCGAGTTCGACCAGCGTGCTCAGCAGTTCCTTCATCTTGTGCAGCGGCACGGCATTCGGGCCGTCCGACTTCGCTTCGCAGGGATTCGGATGGGTTTCCATGAACAGGCCGGCGATACCGGTCGCCACTGCCGCGCGCGACAGCACCGGCACGAATTCGCTCTGACCGCCGGAAGACGTGCCCTGCCCGCCCGGCAATTGCACCGAGTGGGTTGCATCGAACACCACCGGGCAACCGGTTTCGCGCATGATCGCGAGCGAACGCATGTCGGACACCAGGTTGTTGTAGCCGAAGGAGGCGCCGCGTTCACAGACCATGAAATGATCATCCGGCTTGCCGGCTTCGCGGGCAGCCGCTCTTGCCTTGTCGATCACATTGATCATGTCGTGCGGTGCGAGGAACTGGCCCTTCTTGAAATTCACAGGCTTACCTGCGACAGCGCAAGCCTGAATGAAATCAGTCTGGCGGCACAGGAAAGCGGGGGTCTGCAATACATCGACCACCGACGCGACCGGTTCGATTTCGCTGACTTCATGCACGTCGGTCAGCACCGGCACGCCGATCTGCTTGCGCACTTCGGCCAGGATTTCCAAGCCTTTTTCCATGCCCAGACCGCGGAAGGAAGAACCGGAAGAACGGTTCGCCTTGTCGAACGAGGACTTGTAAATAAAGGGGATGCCCAGCGCCTGGGTAATTTCCTTCAAGGTGCCTGCTGTATCCAGCGCCATCTGGCGCGATTCGATCACGCAGGTGCCGGCAATCAGGAAAAACGGCTTGTCCAGACCAACTTCGAAATCATACAGTTTCACGTTCTGTCTCCTTGCCGGTCAGCGCCTGCTTGTTTGCCAGCGCTGCCTTGATGAATGAAATGAACAGCGGATGCCCGTCGCGCGGCGTGGACTTGAACTCAGGGTGATACTGCACCCCGACGTACCACGGATGAGCATGTTCGCCACTACGCGGCATTTCCATGATTTCGCACAGCGACTCGTTCGGCGTGCGTGCCGACACGATCAGGCCGGCTTCTTCCACGCGCGGCAGATAATGGTTGTTCGCCTCGTAACGATGACGATGGCGCTCGGTCACCTTGCCGCCATAAATTTCCGCAGCAATCGTTCCCGGCTTGACGTCGCAGGTCTGCGCGCCCAGGCGCATGGTGCCGCCGAGATCGGAATTTTCATTGCGGCGTTCCACCTTGCCGTCATGGTTTTGCCATTCGGTGATCAGCGCCACCATCGGTTGCTCGGTATCCGGATCAAATTCGGTCGAGTTCGCTTTCGACAGGCCTGCCACATGGCGCGCGAATTCGATCAGCGCAACCTGCATGCCGAGGCAAATTCCCAGATAAGGAATCTTGTTTTCGCGGGCGAAGCGCGCTGCGGCAATCTTGCCTTCCACGCCGCGCTTGCCGAAGCCGCCCGGCACCAGGATCGCATCGAAATTCTTCAGTCCGGCCGTGCCTTTTGCTTCGATTTCTTCCGAATCGAGATACTCGATATTGACGCGGCTCTCGGTGTGAATGCCGGCATGACGCAAGGCTTCGGTCAGCGACTTGTAGGATTCGGTCAGATCGACATACTTGCCGACCATGCCTATGGTCACGGCCTGCTTGGGATTTTCCAGCGCATGGACCAGCTTGCTCCACATCGACAGATCGGCCGGCCGCGGCGCCAGGCCCAGCTTGTCGCAGATGATGCGGTCCAGGCCCTGGTCGTGCAGCATTTGCGGAATCTTGTAAATCGTATCGGCATCCCACACCGAGATAACCGCATCTTCCTCGACGTTCGAGAACAGCGAAATCTTGGCACGCTCGTCGTCAGGAATCCGGCGATCGGCACGGCACAGCAAGGCATCCGGAGAAATGCCGATTTCGCGCAGCTTTTGCACGCTATGCTGGGTAGGCTTGGTTTTCAGTTCGCCGGCCGACACCAGGTAAGGCACCAGCGTCAGATGGACGAAAGCAGCCGCATTGCGACCCGCGCGCAGGCTCAGTTGACGCGCTGCTTCGAGGAAAGGCAGCGACTCGATATCACCCACCGTGCCGCCGATTTCCACCAGCGCCACGTCATAGCCTTCGGCGCCGCGCTTGATGAATTCCTGGATTTCGTTGGTGATGTGCGGAATCACCTGCACCGTCTTGCCTAAATATTCGCCACGGCGTTCCTTGCGGATCACGGATTCGTAAATCTGGCCGGTGGTGAAATTGTTCACCTTTTTCATCTTGGCCGAAATGAAACGCTCGTAGTGGCCGAGATCGAGGTCGGTTTCGGCGCCGTCGTCGGTCACGAAGACTTCGCCGTGCTGGAAAGGACTCATGGTGCCCGGATCGACGTTGATGTACGGATCGAGCTTGAGCAGGGTAACTTTGAGACCGCGCGATTCAAGAATCGCTGCGAGAGACGCGGCTGCAATCCCTTTGCCAAGGGATGAAACAACGCCGCCGGTGACAAAAACAAACTTGGTCATTGCTGAAGGTGCCTGACGGCACATGCGGGAAATTCAAATTATAACGCAAAGAGTCGTGCGCCTAATCAATGCCCGGTGCTTTTTGTGATGCCCAAGTAGGTTTCGGCAGCCTCAGGGGGAGTAACTGATTTGCAGCTTGCCGAAATCCTGCCGTCCTATGGCGTTGGGCAAGTCGCGGATTTCATTACTGCGACGGGTAATGGAGAAAAGTAGGGCAAAAGGCGCATGCCGCCAGACGAAGCCGATTTCCGCTTCGGCGACCAGGCGCCGGGGATTCACGGTATGCGGATTATTGTTGGAAAAGTAACCGCCTTGCAGCGTGGCGTTATAGCCGACGCCCCGCCCTTCCAGTCGAAAAAAGCCGTGAAGATCCGATTCCCCGCGGGCTTTTTCCTGCTCTCCTATCTTCAGCAGCAATGCCGCCGAGGCATCCGTGTATATATTGCCAAAACGGCCATGCAGTGCAGGCGTCAATGTGACCCGGGGCGCTACATGCCAGGGCGCAAAATTGTGCTCGGCGCTCAACACTACGCCGACTTCATTGCGGACCTGCTTGGCCCATCCCTGCGGCAAAGCCTGATCCAGAATGCGATGCATGGTCTTCTGCGCCCATTCCCCGCCGGCGCAATGTCCGAGGCAACCCAGATCCACCCCCCATTTACGGGAGCTGCCGTCCGCTCGCGTCGTCTGCTTGAAGCCACCGACGTAGAGCCAGCCGGCATAAGGACGGTCATTGGGCACGATTTGTTCAGGAGTCAACTGAGTGTTTGAGGCGGTATACAACTCCTGCCCGATTCTCCATCCATAAGTGGCAAGCCCGTTTTCTTCCCGCACCTGATGCTGCCGGGTGTAGAGCAATCCGCTGCTGTAGAAACCATCCTCGCCGCCCAGCACGAAAGTATCGTTGTCCACGGTCAGGATATGGGAGCTCTTCCCTGCACTGGCCGCATGCCGGAAGCCATCAACGAAAGAATCCAGGCCGCCGGCATGGGCAGAAGAAGAGCACACCAAGACACTCATCGCCCATCCTGCAGCCAGCAAGATTGCGGCTTTCCCTGCACCGAAAGGAAATGAGCATTCGCACACATTGGCGCTGCTTAGACAGTTTCGCAACATCGAGGCCTTACACAAGATGTGATCCTGCACCACTATATAAGCCGCGACGGATTTGTCATTTGGGGTGAAACAGAAAATGCACAGTCTGGCGGGTCCGCGCTTTCAGCCGCAATGCTTTAGCGGCGATGCCAGTAGCGGGGCCGGTCAAGCCGATATTCCAGCACTTCGACGGCTTCACCCATGCGCAGGGACACGGCGCCGGAATCGTCGGTGCGCAGGCGCCGTATATCCATTGCGCCGTAACGATCGAACACTTCCTGTTTCGGGTGACCGTAGCGATTGCGGTAGCCCACCTGGAACAGGGCAAGCTCGGGTTGAATCGCCTGCAAAAATGCTTCCGTGGAAGAAGTGCCGCTGCCATGATGCGGCGCCAGCAAGACCGAGGCACGCAACTTATCGCGATGCTGGCTCACCAGCGCTGCTTCCTGCTGTCGCTCGATATCGCCGGGAAGCAG
Source organism: Pseudomonadota bacterium (assembly GCA_023422955.1). Taxonomy (GTDB): domain Bacteria; phylum Pseudomonadota; class Gammaproteobacteria; order Burkholderiales; family Burkholderiaceae_D; genus JAEZLB01. Next base: position 23,836 of record JAFAGG010000044.1, read on the forward strand.
TAGCGCATGCCGGCCCAGCGTAACCTTCAGCGTGCAACTGCGCGCATTCGGCTTCCAGCCCGGATCGGCATGACTGTCGGCGGGTGGATGCAGCATTTCGAACTTCACGCCATCCCAGTCCCATGCCTGCCCGGCACTGCAGGGAACATGGCGAGGCACGCCCTGCAGCAAGGGACTATCCGTCGGCAGCGACGACCAGACCTGGGCCACGGCAATGTCGCGTTGCAGCGAACCGGCGCCTCCGGCATGATCCATGTCGCTGTGCGAAATCACCAAGCCATCCAGCCGACTGATGCCGCGCCCGTGCAGATAAGGCAGCACTACCCGGCTGGCGCCATCGGCATCCGGCGTATAACGCGGACCGGTGTCGTACAACAATCGGTGGCGAGCCGTTTCCAGCAGCACCGCGCTGCCTTGCCCGACATCGAAAACCGTTACCCAGAACTCCTTTTCATCCGGCGCGGTTGCCGCGTTGAAAACCAGCGGCAGCCAGGAAAAGGCACCGAGCCAGCGCATCGGCCAGCCGCGCGGCGCGAGCATCCATGCTGCGCCGATCAGCGCCAGTGCCACCATCCAGAATGAAGGTGCAGGCGCGCGCCATACCGCAATCGGCAGGCTGCTCAGCCAGCCCAGCGCCGCCAGCAACCAGACCAGCACCGCATGCGCGGCAATCAGCACCCAGTCCGCCAGAGGATGAGGAAGAACGCTGCCAAGCAAGGCAAGCGGCGTGATCACGAAACTCACCACGGGAATCGCAACGGCATTGGCGATCGGCCCGATCAGGGAAACCTGGCTGAACAGCAGCAAGGTCAGCGGCACCAGGCCGATGGTGATCGCATATTGCGTAAGCGTTGCAGCAAACAAGGCTTGCTTAATCTTCTCCCTTAGCGGCGCAGCTTGCAAACGGTAATGTCCGACCCGCCCCACGCTCACATACAGGATGAGCGCCACCGCGCTGAAGGACAACCAGAAACCGGGCCACAACACGGCCCAGGGATCGATCAGCAGCACCGCTGCCAGCGCGATGCACAGCACGTGGGATACGCTGGTCAGCCGTCCCAGCCATAAGGCCATGGCCACCACCGTCAGCATGTACAGCGTGCGCTGCGCCGGTACGCCGAAGCCGGCCAGCAGCACATAAATCAGCGCCATCAGCATGCCCGCTGCCGCGGCAGCCTTCTGGGCCGGCAAGCGCAGCGGCAAGGCTGCACGAGTGAAAAAGGATCTGCGCCACAATGCATGAACCAGCGCCGCCACCATGCCGGCCACCATGGTGATGTGCAAACCTGAAATCGACATCAGATGCGTGATGCCGCTGCGATTGAAGACCTGCCAGTCTGATTGACTGATGGCACGCTGATCGCCAATGACCAGCGCAGTAATGACGCCGGCATATTCCTGGTCGGGCAAGGCTGCTGCGATTTTTTCGCGTAAAGCCGCACGACTGCGCTCCACGTAAACGCGCAGGTTGGGCACAAAGGCATCCAGCCTGCGATTCTTGGTTTCCAGACTGTCGTCCGGACGCACGGTACCGGTTGCTCTCAATTTCCTTTCTAGCAGCCAGACTTCGTAGTCAAAGCCGTGCGGATTGACATTGCCATGCGGACGCCGCAAGCGCACCGTCAGTTGCCAGCGCTCTCCCGGCCGCGGCGCCTGCCATTCATTCTGTGCAGGCGACTGAAAGCTGTAATACCAGGACAAGGCAATCCGGTCTGGAATAACAGCATTCTCTTGCGCCTGCTCCACTGCAAAGTCAAAGCGCACCCCTTGCGCAAAATGCGTAGGCAAACTGTCGACGACACCAACGATCGTCACATCCCGGCCTTCCCATTCCGGCGGCAGGCTCTGCGACATATGCACGTGTGCAAACATGGCGGCCCAGGCAAAACCGAAACTCGCGCCTGCAAGGGCCAGCATAGCGATGCGCAGCGAGGGGTACGACGGGCGATTGCGGAAGAGGGTCAGTACGACAGCGCCAGCGATCAGGCAGCAAATGATAAAAGCGGAAGGAAGATCAGCCTGGATCTGCAGGCAACCGACACCGGCGACGAAGCCGAGTATCGCGCTGCGCATGTCAGTGGATCAGGCTATCCAGGCGCGGCAAGGCGGCGCGCGCATTCATGAAGGTCAGTTGCGCGACGTCTTCCACCTGCATGCCGCGCAGTTCTGCCAGCGTCTGTCCTATGCGCGGCAACTCGGCAGGACTGTTGCATTCGGGATGCAGCCATGCCGGCGAGATATCGGGCGCATCGGTTTCCAGCACCAGCGCCTCGCCCGGCAATTCGCTCGCGAGTCGCCGTATCTGCAAGGCGCGCGGAAAGGTCATCGCGCCGCCAAAGCCCAGTTTGAAGCCGAGATCGATGAAATGATGCGCCTGCTGGAAACTGCCGTTGAAGGCATGCGCAATGCCGCCCGGAACCGCGATGCGTCGCAAATATTTGAGAATGATGTCCTGCGAACGGCGCACATGCAGCAGCACCGGCAGATCGAAGTCGCGTGCGATCTTTAGTTGCTCGCGGTAGAAGTGTTCCTGTTTTTCCCGCATGTCGGGTTGGGTCAGTTGCGGGATGAAAAAATCCAGGCCGATTTCTCCGATGGCGACGAAGCGCTCGTCGCTCATCGCCTGCTCCACGGCTGTGCGCAGGTTTTGCAGATCGGCTTCCTGCGCAGCGGGTACAAAGATCGGATGGATGCCCAGCGCATACACGCAGTTGCCATGCAGATGCGAGAGCTGTTTAACGACGGAGAAATTGCCCACGTCCACTGCCGGGATCACGATCCAGTTCACGGATCGCTGCGCAGCCTCTTGCGCAATCTGCGGCTGCTCGGCGCCGAATTCGCCGGCATCAAGATGGCAATGGGTGTCAATCCACATAAGGCTGCAAGCCGTTCTCCGAAAGTTTGACCACGCGGTCGCAATGTTGGGCCAGTTCGATGTCGTGCGTGACGATCACGAAAGCCGTGCCCAGCGTGCGCGACAGTTCCAGCATTAAATCGAAAGTCTTCTGCGCCGTCGATCTGTCCAGATTGCCGGTAGGTTCATCCGCCAGCACACAGGCCGGTTGCGTGACCAGCGCGCGCGCCAGTGCCACACGTTGCCGCTCACCGCCGGACAATTCGCCCGGCAGGTGCGAAATACGATGTCCCAGCCCTACTTTTTTCAGCACCTCTTCCGCCGTCTGCTGCGCTTCCTCGCGCGGCATGCGCCTGATCAGCAAGGGCATGGCCACATTGTCCAGCGCGGAAAATTCCGCCAGCAAATGGTGGAACTGGTAGACGAAACCCAGCGAGCGATTGCGCACCTGACCGCGTTGCGCTTCATCCAGGCTGGCCAGGTCCTGCCCCAGCAGCGTCACCTTGCCTGTCGTCGGCGTATCCAGTCCGCCCAGCACATGCAGCAGCGTGGACTTGCCCGAACCCGAGGCACCGATGATGGCGACACGCTCGCCGCGCCGGACTTCAAAGTCGATGCCGCGCAATACATCCACCGCAAATTTTCCCTGCGCATAGGTCTTTCCCAGCTGCTGGCAGGACAGGACAACAGTTTCGTTCTGACTCATGGTTATTCCTGCGGTAAGGCAAGCGCCGCCGCGTAAAGTTCATGGAAGGACAAGGCTTTCATTGCGTACTTCATCGCGCACTCATTCATAACGCAGCGCTTCCGCCGGTTTCACGCGTGCCGCTGCCCAGCTTGGATATATCGTCGCCAGGAATGCCAGTAGGAGAGACACGACACTCACCAGACCCACATCCGGCCAGCTCAGTTCGGATGGCAGCGTGCTGATGAAATACACCTCGGTCGGCAGGAAACTCGCTCCCAGCAGGCGCTCGATGAAGGGAATGATCACATCGATATTCAGCGCCACCAGTATTCCCAGGCCCAGGCCGATCGCCGTACCGGTCAGTCCCACCAGCGTGCCCTGTACGATGAAGATACGCATGATCGCGCCCGGCGAAGCGCCCAGCGTGCGCAGGATCGCGATATCGGCCTGCTTGTCGGCCACCGTCATCACCAGCGACGACACGAGATTGAACGCGGCGACCGCAACGATCAGCGTCAGGATCAGGAACATCATGGTCTTCTGGCTCTGCACCGCCGCAAACCAGATGCGGTTATGGCGCGACCAGTCGCTGATGTACAAATCTCCGGACAGACTACGCGACAACTCATACGCGACTTGCGGCGCCAGCCTCATGTCGGTCACACGCAGGCGCACGCCCGAAGGTTCGCGCAACTGATAAATCTCCATCGCATCCGCCATGTGGATGAAAACCAGCGACGCGTCATACTGGTGATGGCCAGCTTCGAAGATGCCGGACACATGGAATTGCTTCAACTGCGGCATCGCGCTGCCGGGCGTCGTTTCCTCGCCGGGCGTCACCAGCGCGATGCGCTCGCCCAGTTCTATATCGAGCGCCCGCGCCAGTTCGCGGCCAACGATGATGTTGTACTCGCCGGCACGCAGGCTGGCAAAGTCGCCCGCATACATTTGCTGCGTCACATCGGATACCTTGCTTTCCGATTCCGGCAACACGCCCCGCACCGCCACGCCGCGCACCGCGCTGTCGCGCGTTACCATGGCCTGCGCCAGCACGAAGGGAGCAGCGCCGGTTACCTGGGGATGCTGCAAGGCTTCCCGGGCGGTTCCTTCCCAATCCACCATCTCGCCGCGCGCATCGAATATTTCCACATGCGACAGCACCGACAACATGCGGTCCCGCACTTCGGTCTGGAAACCGTTCCATACCGACAGCACGATGATCAGCGCCGCCACGCCCAGCGCAATACCGGCCATGGAAATCAGCGAGATCAGGGAAATAAAACTGTTGCGGCTGCGGCGGCTGGCTCGCATATACCGCAAGCCCACCAGCCATTCGAAAGGCATGTTCTTTTTCATGATGACCGGCCTCGCCCTTCCCGCTTATTCATAACGCAAGGCCTCCGCCGGCTTGATCTGGGCCGCTTTCCAACTTGGATATAAAGTCAGCACCAGTCCCAGCACCGCCGCCAAACCGCCGACAAAGGCCACGTCCGGCCAGCGCAACTCCGACGGCAGGGTGTTGATCAGGTAAATGTCTGCCGGCAGAAATTCTATGCCCAGCAATTGTTCGATGAAAGGCGCGATCACATCCATGTTCAGCGACACCAGCACGCCGCCGGTGACGCCGATCAGCGTACCGATGAGGCCGATCAGGCCGCCCTGGATCAGGAATATCATCATGATGCCGTGCGGCGAAGCGCCCAGCGTGCGCAGAATCGCAATATCGGCCTGCTTGTCGGTGACGGTCATCACCAGCGTGGATACCACGTTAAATACTGCGACCAGGATGATGATGGTAAGGATGATGGACATCATGCGTTTTTCCGTCTGCACTGCCGCATACCAGGCCTGGTTCTGCTGCGACCAGTCCTGCACCACGGCTTCCGCGCCCAGCATGCGCCGCAGATCGGCCGCCACTTCCGGCGCCTGATGAATGTCCGACACACGCAGCCGCAAACCGGTCGGCGCGCCGGTGCGAAACATCCGTATCGCATCCTCCATGTGAATGAAGGCCAGCGCTGCATCGTGTACATCGTGCCCGGTATTCAGAATGCCGGCGACGGTGAATTGCCGCATGCGGGGAATCACACCGGCCGGCGTCACCTGCCCCTGCGGCGCCAGCAGAGTGACCTGGCTTCCCACGCGCGCGCCGAGTTCATAGGCCAGCGTGCTGCCCAGCAGAATACGAAAGGTGCCGGGCTGCAGATCGGCAAGACTGCCTTGATGCACCTGTGCATCCACGTCCGACACCTTGGGATCTTCCTGCGGCAGGATGCCGCGCACCATTGCTCCTCGCATTGCGCGGCCATGAGTCAGCATGGCTTCGGCGGCAACAAAGGGAGCGGCGGCGCGCACATCGGGATGGCGCATCACCTGGTCCGCCACCGACTGCCATTCAGACAAGCTGCCGTCCGGTCCCGACACTTCTATGTGCGATAGCACCGACAGCATGCGATCGCGCACATCGGTCTGAAAACCGTTCATGATGGACAAAACGATAATGAGCGACGCCACGCCCAGCGCAATGCCGGAAACCGAGATCAGCGAAATGAATGACAGAAAACGGTTGCGCCCGCCGCGGCGTCCCGCGCGGGTGTACTTCAGCCCAACCAGCCATTCATACGGTAATGTCTTGCCCAAAAAGTGACTCCTGATGCCTGCCGGCCGCCCAGGCCGCATCGTGACCGGGCCTATAAAGACTATGCAGGCGCAATCGCAGACCCGCCTGAATAATTTGACAATCTGAATGCAGCACGCAGTTTGCCACATGCCATACAATCACGCCATGCGTCATCTCGATATCCTGCTTCCCTTTGGCCTGGCTCCAAAAGAGTTGGCAAAGGACCTGCTTGCTCAACTGCAGGCACCCAGTCTTGCACAACTGCTCGGCCGCACCAGCCAGACAACCGCGCATCGCTCAGATCCTTATGCGCGCAGCCTCCCTCATGAGCGATGGCTGGCCAAGCGTTATGCACTGCCGGAGGCGGCCGACTCCAGTCCGCCGCTGGCTGCCGCACTCATGCAAAGTTTCGGTTTGCCGGCTGAGGCAGGCACCTGGTTCATCCTGCAGGCAGCGCATCTGCACATAGCGCGCGACCACCTGGTCCTGACTGACCGGCGGCAACTGGTGCTGGATGATTCCGAATCCCGCGTCCTGTTCGATGTTGCCCGTCCGCTTTTCGAAGAGAGCGGCTTCACACTGTTATATGGCGATGCCCATCACTGGTTCGTGCGCGCGGATGAATGGGCCGCGCTGCAAACGGCGACGCCGGATGCCGCCAGCGGTCACAACATCGACATCTGGCTGCCCAAGGGAGCGCAAGAGCGCGCATGGCGGCGGCTGCATAATGAAGTGCAAATGACCTGGCATACGCACGAGCTCAACATGGAACGCGAAGCGCGGCGCCTGAATCCTGTGAATGCCTTGTGGCTGTGGGGCGGCGCGACAGTCGCCGATCACGCCGCCATAAACCGGCCTGCGTCATTCAGCCTTCCCGGTGCACATCACGCCTTCGCACTGGCTTACCAGCAAACGCTGGAACCCGACCGTATCGACAAGCTGTTAAGCTCGGACCTGCCGGCGGGGCTTGTCATTCTGGACCAGCTGCTTGCACCTGCAATGGTAGAAGACTGGGGCGACTGGCTAAACCGTTATCGGGAACTGGAGGCACAGATCTTTGCGCCGCTGCTGGCGGCATTGAAAGCCGGTACAATCGACAGCCTTTCCCTGATCATTACCGACGGCGCCGACCTGGCAGAATTCGCAGTCAGCCGCAATGCGCTGCGCAAATTCTGGATGCGGCCCAGCCTCGCCCGACTTGCCCCATGACCCGTCTTGCCACCCGCCCCTATTCGCAACGCACCGCAGAACTGCTGCGCCAGCAAGGCCTGCACCCGGTGCTGGCACGCCTGTTTGCCGCGCGCGGCCTGACCGACAGCCGCGAAACGCTGAGCGAACTGAACGGCCTGATCGCACCTTCAGGCCTGCTGCACATCGATGCCGCCGCGGAGTTTCTGGCCGATGCGATTGCACAGAACAAACGCATGGTCGTCATCGCGGATTACGACTGCGACGGCGCGACTGCCTGCGCGGTTGCCTTGCGCGGCTTGCGCGCTATGGGCGCCAGCGTCGATTTCCTGGTGCCCAACCGTTTCGAATACGGCTATGGCCTGACGCCGGAAATCGTTGCGCTGGCAGCGCGCGAGCGCAACCCGGACATCATCATCACGGTGGACAATGGTATCGCCAGCGTCGATGGCGTGGCCGAAGCGAAGCGTCTGGGCATGGAAGTGGTGGTGACCGATCATCACCTGCCGGCCGACCAGCTGCCGGACGCACGCGTGATCGTCAATCCCAACCAGCCGCAATGCGGTTTTCCCAGCAAGCACCTGGCCGGCGTGGGCGTGATGTTCTACGTACTGCTGGCCCTGCGTGCCGAGCTGCGCAAGCGCGGCGTATTCGATGCGCAGAACCAGCCCAAGCTCGACGCGCTGCTGGACTTGGTCGCACTGGGCACGGTCGCCGACGTTGTCAGGCTCGATGCCAATAACCGCATCCTGGTTGCACAAGGCTTGAAGCGCATCCGCGCCGGAAAAATGCAGCCGGGCATTGCCGCGCTGTTTCATGCTTCCGGGCGCGATGCGCGCAGCGCAACGCCCTTCGATCTCGGCTTTGCATTGGGCCCGCGGCTGAACGCAGCCGGCAGGTTAGCCGACATGGCGCTGGGCATAGAGTGCCTGACCACCGATGACGATGGCCGTGCCTGGGTTATTGCGCAACAACTGGATGCGATGAATCGCGAACGGCGCGTGATCGAAGCGGAAATCCAGGATTCGGCGCTGAGCCAGCTGGATGAAGTCGATCCCCGCGACAAGACCACGATCAGCGTGTTCGACGAATCCTGGCATCACGGCGTGATCGGCATCGTGGCCTCGCGCCTGAAAGACAAGTTCTATCGCCCCACCATTACCTTCGCTCCGTCGGAAGAGGGAAAACTGCGCGGCTCGGGACGCTCCATCAGCGGCTTTCATCTGCGCGATGCACTGGACCTGGTGTCCAAGCAGGCGCCCAGCCTGATCGAAAAATTCGGCGGCCATGCGATGGCGGCCGGTCTGACGATACGCGCCGAAGCCTTCGAGGCATTTTCCGAAGCCTTTGAAACCGTGGGCCGGGAATGGCTGAGCACCAGCCAGCTGGAACGCATCCTGGAAACCGACGGGCCGCTGGAAGAGCAATACTACACAGTGGAATTCTGCGAATTGCTGTCCGAACAAGTCTGGGGCCAGGGTTTCATGCCGCCGGTTTTCTGCGACGACTTCACCATCGTCACCCAGCGTGTGCTGAAAGACAAGCATCTGAAACTTACCCTAGAAAAACAGGGACGGCGCTTCGATGCCATCTGGTTCGGCCATGCCGATGCCTTGCCTGACACTATCCGTGCTGCTTATCGCCTGGATACCAATACCTACAATGGCATCACGCGCGTGCAATTGCTGGTGGAACACGCAGAAGGCCTCTGAGCCTGGCAAGCGCTCAGGTATAATTTCGGGTTTGATCGAATACGACCCAAATCATGGAAGCTGAACGCCTAAACGCCCTCTCCGCCCTGCTGGACGACCTGAAAGATCGCGCCTCCGAACTTCGGAGGTATCTTTGACTTCGATATAAAGTCAGAGAAGCTTGAACAAGTCAGCCAGGAACTCGAAGACCCTACCGTCTGGAACGACCAGAAACGCGCGCTCGAACTGGGCAAGGAAAAGAAATCCCTGGAAAGCATCGTCCATACGCTGATCGAAATCGATGCCGGCCTGCGCGATGCGGGCGACCTGTTCGACATGGCACGCGAGGAAAGCGACGAAGAGACGCTGGTCGCCATCGAAGCCGATGTGCAGGAACTGGGAAGCAAGGTGGAGGGAATGGAATTCCGCCGCATGTTCTCCAACCCGCTCGATCCCAACAACTGCTTCATCGATATACAAGCCGGCGCCGGCGGCACCGAAGCTCAGGACTGGGCATCCATGCTGCTGCGCCAGTACCTGCGCTATTGCGAGCGCAAGGATTTCAAGGTCGAGATCATGGAGCAGTCCGACGGCGACGTGGCCGGCATCAAGACTGCAACGCTGAAAGTGGAAGGCGATTATGCCTACGGCTTTCTGCGCACCGAAACCGGCGTACATCGCCTGGTGCGCAAATCGCCTTTCGATTCTTCCAACGGCCGTCACACCTCGTTCTCGAGCGTATTCGTCTATCCGGAAGTCGATGATTCGATTGAGGTCGACATCAACCCGGCCGATGTACGTATCGATACTTATCGCGCCTCCGGCGCCGGCGGTCAGCACATCAACAAGACCGACTCGGCAGTGCGCCTGACCCACGGACCTTCCGGCATCGTGGTGCAGTGCCAGAACGATCGCAGCCAGCATCGCAACCGCGCTGAAGCCTGGGAAATGCTGAAAGCCCGCCTGTTTGAACTGGAACTGCGCAAGCGCATGAGCGAGCAGCAGAAGCTGGAAGACTCCAAGACCGACGTGGGCTGGGGCCATCAGATCCGCTCTTATGTGCTGGACCAGTCGCGCATCAAGGATTTGCGCACCAATTTTGAAACCGGCAATACCAGGGCGGTGCTGGATGGCGACCTGGACGACTTCATCGCCGCGTCGCTGAAACAAGGGGTATAAGGGAATGACCGAAGAAAATAACGAAGTACAACGGGAAACCGACGACAACACCATCATTGCCGAGCGTCGCGGCAAGCTGGCAGCACTGCGTCAGCAAGGCATTGCCTTCCCGAACGACTTTATCCCGCAGCACAAGACAGCCGATCTCCAGGCGCAATACGCCGAGACCGAGCGCGAAAGCCTGGAAGCGCAACCGGTAAAAGTCGTGGTCGCCGGCCGCATGATGCTGAAGCGCGTGATGGGCAAGGCCTCCTTTGCCACCATCCAGGATGCATCGGGACCGAAAACCGATGGACGCATTCAGCTCTACATCAGCAATGAACTGACCGGCGAAGCCGCACACGAAGCCTTCAAGCATTACGACCTAGGCGACATCCTGGGCGCGGAGGGCACGCTGTTCAAGACCAAGACCGGCGAACTGTCGATGCGCGTTACCACGCTGCGCCTGCTGACCAAATCGCTGCGTCCGCTGCCGGACAAATTCCATGGCCTGGCAGACCAGGAAATAAAATACCGCCAGCGTTACGTTGACCTGATCGTCAATGAAGAAACGCGCCGCACCTTCAAGGCTCGCACCGCCGCCATGTCGTCGATCCGCCGCTTCATGGCCGAGCACGACTTCATGGAAGTTGAAACGCCGATGCTGCATACGATTCCCGGCGGCGCGGCAGCCAAGCCCTTCATCACCCATCACAATGCGCTGGACATGGAAATGTACCTGCGCATTGCACCCGAGCTGTACCTGAAGCGGCTGGTGGTCGGCGGCTTCGAACGCGTGTTTGAAATCAATCGCAACTTCCGCAATGAAGGTGTCTCACCGCGCCACAATCCGGAATTCACGATGATGGAATTCTATGCAGCCTACGTGGAGTACAAATGGCTGATGGACTTCACGGAAGCGGTAATACGCCAGGCCGCCATCGATGCGCACGGCACCGCGTCGCTGACCTACCAGGGTCGCGAGCTGGATCTCTCCAAGCCCTTCCATCGCATGACCATCGTAGAGGCAATCAAGAAGTATGCGCCGCACTATACGGACCAGCAGCTGAACGATGAAGCTTTCCTGAAGCAGGAGCTGAAAAAATTTGGCGTGACGCCTCATGTCATTACCGGCCTGGGCGCGCTGCAATTGTCGCTGTTCGAAGAAACGGCGGAATCCCAGTTGTGGGAACCGACCTACATCATCGATTACCCGGTCGAAGTCTCGCCGCTGGCGCGCGCTTCGGATACCATGCCCGGCATTACCGAGCGCTTTGAACTTTTCATCACCGGCCGCGAAATTGCCAACGGCTTCTCGGAGCTGAACGATCCTGAAGACCAGGCTGCCCGTTTCCAGGCCCAGGTTGCCGCCAAGGATGCCGGCGACGAAGAAGCCATGTATTACGATGCCGACTACATCCGCGCGCTGGAATACGGCATGCCCCCGACCGGCGGCTGCGGCATAGGCATAGACCGGCTGATGATGCTGCTGACCGATTCTCCCAACATCCGCGATGTCATACTGTTCCCTCACCTGCGACGGGAAGATTAAGCGATCAGCAATACGAAAAAGGGGACTGCAAGCAGTCCCCTTTTTTACGCTCAGCCTTTTGTTATCCTTTCCTTCTGCCCAGAAAAAATCGCCGCCCTGCTGCCCGGCATCTCTCGCACATCCCGCAACGCGTTACAAGGCCTTACAACTGACACAGTGGCGCACTACTTTGCCCCTCTCCCTTCTCCGATAATCCACCCATAAGATCAACAGGTATCTTCAGGAGAAAAGATGGAAGCCCCAATCAGTTCAAGCCGGATTCATCCCTTGGTTGCCGCAGCCGCGGTTTCAGTCATTCTCGTCAGCGCAGTCGGCGTTGCCGCCATGACGGGCTTGCTGCCGGACTCGCATAGCACTTCCACGCCCGCCACCGTTGCCAGCGTGCCTGCCCCGCCAGTGCTCGACAAACCGCTGGCAGCGTCGATGGCGAATGCAGGCGAAGACAAAAAACAAAGCCAGGCTCAGACCACCGACAAGGAAACAGTCAAGCAGGCAAAAGCGCCTGCCACGACTGAAAAGGCAACGACATCAAAAGCCGCAAGCCCCGCTTCCTCGCAACCACGCACATCCACCTATGCCGACAACACCCGGGTTGCCGTGCCGGCACCGGCCATTTGTTACGACTGCGGACGAGTGGAAGCGGTCAACGCCATCCAGAGCCAGGGTGAACCGAGCGGCGTCGGCATGGTTGCCGGCGGCGTGATTGGCGGCCTTATCGGCAACCAGGTCGGCGGCGGCAATGGACGCAAGGTGGCGACAGTGGCGGGTGCGGTGGGCGGCGGTTATGCCGGCCACCAGATTGAAAAGCAGCGTCGTACCGTGACCACCTACGAGATCAGAGTACGCATGGAAGATGGCGCTGTGCGCACCTTCGCCTATGACACGCAACCGCACTGGGCATCCGGCGATCGGGTACGCATCGTGGATGGTCAGTTGCGCTCACGCACCTGAGATTCCCCCCAAGCTTCTCTTCAATAAAAAAAGCGGCTGTTTGATTGAACAGCCGCCTTTTTTATTTGCTTTCCTCTATCCATGCCATCTGAATGGCTTCCAGGATTTTCTCGCCGCTGCGATTCGGATCATCGTCGAATCCATCCAGTCCGATTACCCACTTATGCAAATCGGTGAATCGTACCGTCAGCGGATCCACATCCGGATACTTGTCGCACAACTCTTCCGCGATGCGGATGGTGTCAGTCCATTTCATTATTCATCTTCCTCAGAACGCTTATCGCATCAGTGATTCGTGTCAGTGATTTTCGCGGGCATGATTGATCGTGTACTTGGGAATTTCGACCACCAGGTCCTGCTCCGCCACGATAGCCTGGCACGACAGGCGGGAAGTTGCTTCCAGGCCCCAGGCCATGTCCAGCAAGTCTTCCTCTTTTTCCTCGGGCTCGTTGAGGGAGTTATAGCCCTCACGCACCACCACGTGGCAAGTCGTGCATGCGCACGACTTCTCGCATGCATGCTCAATCTCTATTTCATTTTCAAGCAAGACATCGCACACGGATTTTCCCGCTGGCGCTTCGATGACCGCCCCTTCCGGGCATAAGGTCGCATGAGGTAATACAACGATCTGAGGCACGTCGTTTTCCTTTTTCGTTCACCTGTCCAGGTATCGGAACAGGGCTTGAATGTTTATCTTCCTTCCTGCCCTGCGATACCACCATCCTTCAGGCAGGAAAAATCTTTCAACCGATTTCGTTCAGCTTCTTGCCAGACAGGGCTCGGCGTACGCTGCGATCCATGCGGCTTGCCGCAAAATCCTCGGTACCCTTGCCAAGCGCCGCCACCGCATCCTTGATTGCCGCCTGATCGCTGCCTTCTTTGGCCTGGCGCAGGATTTCCATCAACTCATCAAGCTGGGCACGCTCGTCATTGCTAAGCAAATCCGCGTCAGCATTCAGCGCTGACTGCGTCGCCTGCAACAGGCGCTCCGCTTCCACCTGCTGTTCCCGCAGTGCCCGCAATTGCATGTCGCTTTCTGCCGAGGTAAAGGATTCCTGCAGCATACGCGCCACTTCATCATCGCTCAAACCGTAGGAAGGTTTCACCGTGATGGAGGTTTCAATACCGGCAGTCTGTTCGCGCGCCGACACCGACAGCAGCCCGTCGGCATCCACCTGATAGGTTACGCGTATGCGTGCAGCGCCAGCCGCCATGGGTGGAATGCCGCGCAGTTCGAAACGCGCAAGCGAGCGGCAATCGCTGACCAGCTCGCGCTCGCCCTGCACCACATGCACGGCCATGGCAGTCTGGCCATCCTTGAAAGTCGTGAATTCCTGGGCGCGTGCGCAGGGAATCGTGGAGTTGCGCGGAATGACTTTTTCCACCAACCCGCCCATGGTTTCGATACCAAGCGACAAGGGAATCACATCCAGCAGCAGCCACTCTTCGCCAGGCGCACGATTGCCGGCCAGCAGATTGGCCTGGATGGCAGCACCCAATGCGACGACTCGATCCGGATCGATATTGACCAAGGGCGGCTTGTGGAAGAAGTCGCCCACCGCTTTTCTGATAGGCGGCATGCGGGTCGCGCCACCCACCATCACCACGCCATCCACCTCTTCGGCAGACAGGCTGGCATCCCGCAAAGCCTTGCGGGTAGGGTTCAGCGTCTTGTTGACCAGGTGCTGCGTGATCTGGGCAAGCTCATCGGCGCTCAAGGTCAAGCGCACTTCTTCGCCGGAGTTCAGCACCACATCAATATGGGTTTCATTGCGCGTGGAAAGCAGTTCTTTCGCTTCGCGCGACTTGACCATCAGGATGCGGGTATCTTCATCCGACAAGGGCGACAGCTTGGCTTGCTCGACGATCCAGCACAGGATGCGATGATCGAAATCGTCGCCGCCCAAGGCGGAGTCGCCTCCCGTGGCCAGCACTTCGAAGACGCCCTTGGTCAGCTTGAGAATGGAAATATCAAAGGTGCCGCCGCCCAGATCATAGACGGCATAAATGCCTTCCGAATTCTGATCCAGGCCGTAAGCAATCGCCGCCGCAGTCGGCTCGTTCAGCAAGCGCAATACATTCACGCCTGCCAGCTTCGCGGCATCCTTGGTCGCTTGGCGCTGCGCATCGTCAAAATAGGCCGGCACCGTAATCACCGCGCCCACCAGCTCATCGCCCAGCGCATCCTCGGCTTGCTGACGCAGCGTTGCGAGTATTTCTGCCGATATTTCAACCGGACTCTTTATCCCGGCCACTGTCTTGATCTGCACCATGCCCGGCGCATCAACGAAGTTATAGGGCAGGTTTTCAGCGTAGGCAATGTCTTTCAGGCCGCGCCCCATGAAGCGCTTGACGGAAATGATCGTATTCTTGGGATCTGTCGTCTGCGCCGCCTGGGCCTTGAAACCGATATGCGCATGACCATTCGGCAAATAGCGCACGACGGAAGGCAGCAGGGAATGGCCTTCTTCATCCGTCAGTATCTCCGGCACGCTGTTGCGCACGGTTGCAACCAGCGAGTTGGTAGTACCCAAGTCAATACCGACGGCCAGCCTGTGCTGGTGAGGGGCGGTTGACATGCCGGGTTCGGCGATTTGCAAAAGAGCCATTGTTTATGAACCTATTTTCTCAAAAGCCTGCGCCAGCTCTTCGCCGATTCGCTCCAGGAACATCAACTGCCGCACACCCTGGGCGGCTTGCTGATAATCCTCGTTATCGAGCCAATTCGCGATTTTATCCAGCTCCTGCTTGCGCACGCTTCGCATTTCACCATCGAGCTTATCCAGCGCGGCCACATCACTGGCGTCCTGCGCTTCTTCCAATGCCTCGCGCCATTCCATCTGCTGCATCAGGAAGGCGGGCGGCATGGCGGTATTCGATTCCGTCTGCAGATCGACACCATTCAGTTCGCACAGATAAGTCGCCCGCTTCAGCGGATGCCTGAGCACCTGATAGGCCTCATTGGCCCGCGTGGCCCATTGCATCGCGACTCGCTTTTCCGCGTCGCTGGCGTGCGCAAACTTGTCCGGATGCACGCGTCCCTGCACCTCGTGATAGGCCGCATTGAGCGCTTCCATATCTACATTGAAGCGCACGGGCAAATGGAAAAGCTCGAAATGGTTTTGCATAGCTTTAAAAACAAGAGCCTGTCTGAAAATCAGCAGGCTCTCTTAATACCAGCCCAGGGCTGGATTCCCTACCGCTCAAATGCGGAAACTTTCGCCACAGCCGCACTCATCCTTGAGATTAGGATTGCGAAACTTGAAGCCTTCATTCAAGCCTTCGCGGGCAAAGTCCAGCTCCGTGCCATCGATGTAAGGCAAGCTCTTGGGATCGACGAATACCTTTACGCCGTGCGATTCAAAGACATTGTCCTCGTTCTCCGGATCATCCACATACTCCAGTTTGTAGGCCAATCCTGAGCAACCTGTGGTGCGCACGCCTACCCGCAAGCCCACGCCTTTGCCGCGCTTTTGCAGAAAGCGCGAGATATGGTTAGCCGCTTTTTCAGTCAGAGTGATTGCCATGATTCCTCACAATACCGTCGCAAATGAAAGGCGCCCGTGAAGACGTCTTTCATTCATCACCTTATTACGCTTCTGCTACGTGCTTGGTCTTGTAGTCCTGCACGGCAGCCTTGATCGCATCTTCTGCCAGGATGGAGCAGTGAATCTTCACTGGCGGCAATGCCAGTTCTTCAGCGATTTGCGTATTCTTGATCGCCAGTGCTTCATCCAGGGTTTTACCCTTGACCCATTCGGTCACCAGCGAAGACGAGGCAATTGCCGAACCGCAGCCATAGGTCTTGAATTTTGCGTCTTCGATCACGCCGTTTTCGCCGACCTTGATCTGCAATTTCATGACGTCGCCACAAGCCGGCGCGCCGACCATGCCGGTACCAACCGTCTCATCGCCCTTCTCGAAGGCGCCGACGTTACGTGGATTCTCGTAGTGATCCAATACTTTGTCTGAATAAGCCATTTGTCACTCCTTAAGCGAAACTGTCCTGCAAATTAATGGGCTGCCCACTGGATGGAACTGATATCGATGCCATCCTTGTACATTTCCCACAAAGGCGAGAGCTCACGCAATTTCGCCACTTTATCCTTGAGCAGCTTGATGGTGAAATCGATATCCTCCTCCAGGGTAAAGCGCCCAATCGTAAAGCGAATCGAGCTATGCGCCAGTTCATCGCTGCGTCCCAGTGCGCGCAACACATAGGAAGGTTCCAGGCTGGCCGAGGTACAGGCGGAGCCGGAAGACACTGCGATGCCCTTGATCGCCATGATCAGCGATTCGCCTTCAACAAAGTTGAAGCTCACGTTCAGGTTATGCGGCACGCGATGTTCCATGTCGCCATTCACGTAGACCTCTTCGATTTCCAGCAACCCCTTGGCCAGGCGATCACGCAATGCACTGATGTGCTGCAGCTCGCTGTCCATTTCCTCCTTGGCGATACGGAAGGCTTCACCCATGCCCACGATCTGATGCGTCGCCAGCGTACCCGAACGCAGACCGCGCTCATGACCGCCGCCATGCATCTGCGCCTCGAGACGCACACGCGGCTTGCGGCGTACATACAAGGCGCCGACGCCTTTGGGACCATAAGTCTTGTGGGCCGAAAAGGACATCAGGTCGACCTTCAATTTTTCCAGATCGATCTCCACCTTGCCGGTTGCCTGCGCCGCATCCGAATGAAAGACGATGCCCTTGCTGCGACACAGTTCGCCGATTTCAGTGATGGGCTGGATCACACCGATTTCATTGTTCACGAACATCACCGACACCAGAATCGTGTCGGGACGAATCGCCGCTTCCAGCTGCGCCACGGTAATCAGGCCATCCGGACCGGGCTCAAGGTAAGTCGCTTCGAATCCCTGGCGTTCCAGTTCACGCACCGTATCCAGCACTGCCTTGTGCTCGGTTTTTACGGTGATGATGTGCTTGCCCTTGGTCTTGTAGAAATGAGCCGCGCCCTTCAGTGCGAGGTTGTTGCTTTCGGTCGCGCCTGAGGTCCAGATGATTTCACGCGAATCGGCGTTCACCAGGGCAGCCACATGCTCACGCGCTTCCTCTACCGCTTTTTCCGCATCCCAGCCATACATGTGGCTGCGCGAGGCCGGATTACCGAACTGTTCGCGCAGATAAGGAATCATCTTGTCAGCGACGCGTGGATCGACAGGCGTGGTCGCCGAATAATCCAGATAAACAGGAAAGTGCGGAGATCTGATCGTGTCCAGCAAACTCTTTTCCAGGGGGGCATTCATTTTATTCGACTCCAATTCAATCAACCTGTCACCGAAGCGCGATGCATCACGACGACATTGCGTTCGCGTTCCATATCCTTTTGCTTTTGCTGATCCACCAGATCCTGCAACGATACAGAATCCAGGAAGTCCACCATCTTCTCGTTCAAAGTGGCCCACAGATCATGTGTCATGCAACGACCGTCATGCTCGTTCGCGCTATTGCAGTTACCCTTGCCGCCGCACTGGGTCGCATCCAGCGGCTCATCGACCGCGATGATGATGTCGGCGACTGTCACATCGCCGGCTCGACGCGCCAGATTGTATCCGCCGCCCGGGCCGCGCACCGATTCCACCAGCGCATGCCGCCGCAGTTTGCCGAACAGTTGCTCCAGGTAAGACAAGGAAATTTCCTGTCTTTGGCTGATGGCGGCAAGCGTAACCGGCCCGTTGTCTTCACGCATAGCCAGATCAATCATCGCCGTCACTGCAAAGCGGCCTTTTGTAGTCAGACGCATGGGTTCTTTACTCCAGAGCCAAACTTGATATCAAGCAAATCCCTATTCGGAATTCCCGAACATTTCGCTAGAGTATATCAAAGTTGACTAATTTTGTCAGGTATTCCCCACCTCTTTCGGGGAACGCTTCGAACTCAGCGCTCCGGCAAGGTGCTAGACATACGATCAAGAAGGCTTGCAAGGAGAAGAAGACGAACGGAGTAGTAGTTCGGTCAGGGCGGAATTGTACTACTGCCGGACAGAAAATTGACGTTCAACAATAAGCGAATTGATATTTTATGTCAGCGACGCAGCAATTGCATGGGCTTGAACAGGGCTTGCATGGTCGGACTGGCGATGAAAGAAATATTATAAGGATGCTCGGAAATTGCCTTGGGAAAATGGGCGTTGCTGGGAATGCTGCCGATCAGTTCAGCAATTTTCCCCCACAAGACCAGCGTAGGCGGCAGGCGCTTCTTTTCTCCCGCGTATTCATCCAATCCAACCAGCACAGTTTCCAGAAAAGGACGCCACGCTTTAGCGTCCTTGACCGGCGCAACATGCGGCCGGTAAACCAGGGAAGCATTCAATAACAAAAAACCGGCCTGAGTTAATTTCTCCTGCAACTCCGGCAGCGTCTGGATATAAGAAGAACTTTCGGCACGAGCCTGACGCGCAATATCGGCAAGCGCTTCGCCTGTCGTATTGCCCATCTCAAGCGCACCTTCCGCTACCAGCAGCATCTTCATAAAATTACGCAGCGAGGTCGCCCGGTTCACCGGCTTGGACAAACCTTTTTCCGACCACAATTCCTTTACCGCCCCATCCATAAAACAAACGCCGGTCGCACTTTCCTCTCGCGGATACGGTCCTTCGCCCACCAGGATGTAGCGAACGGCATCCAGAGGCTGCGCGAAGGCGGCGAATAAACGCCCCTGCGTAGGCAGATAATGCTCCTTGACCAGTGCAGGCAAGTAAGCCGGATCGACTGCATGCACCCGCTCCAGCGCAACCTTCAGCACAGGCAGCCATGAAGAATGAGCGAGCCTGGTTTGCTCAAGGATGTCTGCGGGGATAGGAGCGGACATAGGGTTCAGAATTCAGATGTTTCAGATGAGTCGAATTATTTTATGCACCGGAAACAGATTACTTTCCGGTGATCGATGCAATGTTGTCGGCGCCCGGCGCTCCGAACAATTGCTCCTTCAGCGTATGCAACTGATCGCGTATCTGCGCAGCTTTCTCGAACTCCAGGTTTTTCGCATGCTCGACCATGAGTTTTTCCAGGCGCTTCACTTCCTTGGTCAGCTGCTTTTCATCCATCGCATCGTAGCGAGCGCTGCCCTGAGCAGCCTGCAAATCTGCGCGCTCTGCCTGCGGATGATAAACGCCGTCGATCAATTCGCGGATTTCCTTTTTGATGCCGGCAGGCGTGATGTTGTTCGCCTGATTGAAGGCAACCTGCTTGGCACGCCGCCGTTCCGTTTCATCGATGGCACGGCGCATGGAATCGGTGACCTTGTCGCCGTACAGAATGGCAGTACCGCTCAGATTACGCGCTGCGCGACCTATGGTCTGAATCAGGCTGCGCTCGGAACGCAGGAAGCCTTCCTTGTCCGCATCCAGTATCGCCACCAGCGATACTTCCGGAATATCCAGACCCTCGCGCAGCAGGTTGATCCCTACCAGCACATCAAAGGTGCCGATGCGCAGATCACGAATGATTTCCACGCGCTCCACGGTATCGATATCGCTATGCAGATAACGCACCTTGATGCCGTTATCGCTCAGGAACTCCGTCAGTTGCTCGGCCATGCGCTTGGTCAGCGTAGTGACCAGCACACGCTCGCTTTTCTTCACGCGGTCCGTCACTTCCGACATCAAGTCGTCCACCTGCGTGCTCGCAGGCCGCACGATAATGATCGGGTCTACCAGTCCGGTAGGACGCACCACCTGCTCCACGATCTGATCGGCATGCTGCTTTTCATAATCGGCGGGCGTTGCCGAGACGAAGATGGTCTGGCGCATCTTGCCTTCGAACTCATCAAAACGCAGCGGGCGGTTATCCAATGCGGACGGCAAGCGGAAGCCGTAATCGACCAGGTTGGTCTTGCGAGCGCGGTCGCCGTTATACATGCCGTTCAATTGCCCGAGCAGAACGTGCGATTCATCCATGAACATCAGCGCATCCTGTGGCAGGTAATCTACCAGCGTCGGCGGCGGGTCGCCTGCCTTGGCGCCGCTGAGATGGCGCGAGTAGTTTTCGATGCCCTTGGTAAAGCCGATCTCCGCCATCATTTCCAGGTCGAAGCGCGTACGTTGTTCCAGGCGCTGCGCTTCTACCAGCTTGTGCTGCTGGTGAAACCATTCCAGCCGCTCCCGCAATTCATCCTTGATCGCTTCGATCGCGCGCAGCACCGTCGAACGCGGCGTCACATAGTGAGAACCGGGGTAGACGGTAAAGCGGGGAATCTTCTGCCGCACGCGCCCAGTAAGCGGATCGAACAATTGCAGGCTTTCGATCTCGTCATCGAAGGTTTCCACGCGCAATGCCAACTCCGCGTGCTCGGCAGGAAAGATGTCGACGGTATCGCCACGCACCCGGAAGGTGCCGCGCTGAAAATCGGTTTCATTGCGCGTATATTGCATCTGCGTCAAACGCGTAATGACATCACGCTGACTGATCTTGTCCTTGGCGCGCAAGGTCAGGATCATCTGGTGATATTCATTAGGATTACCAATACCGTAAATGGCGGAAACCGTTGCCACGATGATGACGTCGCGCCGTTCCATGAGCGACTTGGTGCACGACAAGCGCATCTGCTCGATATGCTCATTGATGGACGAATCCTTTTCAATGAAAAGATCGCGCTGCGGCACATAGGCTTCCGGCTGATAGTAATCGTAGTAACTGACGAAATACTCGACGGCGTTATAAGGGAAAAACTCGCGGAACTCGCTGTAGAGCTGCGCCGCCAAGGTCTTGTTAGGCGCAAAGATTATCGCGGGACGACCAAGGCGAGCGATGGCATTGGCCATCGTGAAAGTCTTGCCGGAACCAGTCACCCCCAGCAAGGTCTGGAAAGAGAGTCCGTCTCCCACTCCTTCCACCAGCTTCTCAATCGCGGCCGGTTGATCGCCGGCAGGCGGGAAAGGCTGGTACAAGCGATAGGGTGAGTCGGGGAAAGTTACGATCTTGGAATCGTCGATAGAGCTCGAAACTTGGGATAATTCAGCCATCCGAATTCGACCTTTGATAAAATACAAGGTTGCAACTTGACGCCAGAATTTCTGACATGCCTCTATGACAACCCGGCTGCGAAGCATTTTTCAGCCAACTTTGAATGTTATCACGATGAACGCACCTACTCCTGCAAGCCTGTTTGCCTCCATTGAGATGGCCCCCCGCGATCCTATCCTGGGCATTACCGAAGCCTATAACGCCGATCAGAATCCCAAGAAAGTCAATCTTGGCGTCGGCGTTTATTACGATGACAAAGGCAAGGTTCCACTGCTGGAATGCGTGCGCAAATCTGAAGCCATCCTGATGGAAAAACTGGCACCCCGCTCTTACCTGCCTATCGATGGTCTGGCGGCTTACGACAAGGCAGTGCAGGAATTGGTATTCGGCGCCGACAGCGCCACTCTCAAGGACAAGCGTGCCGTTACTGCGCAGGCACTGGGCGGCACAGGCGGCCTGAAACTGGGCGCCGACTTCCTGAAGCGTTTTTCGCCAGACTCGCAGGTGTGGATCAGCGATCCGAGCTGGGAAAACCATCGCGCGCTCTTTGAAGCTGCCGGCTTTACCGTCAATAACTATCCTTATTACGATGCCTCCACCCGCGGCGTGAATTTCGACGGCATGCTGAATGCGCTGAAAACGATGCCCGCTGGTGCCATCGTCGTATTGCATGCCTGCTGCCATAACCCCACCGGTGCCGATCTGACCGACGCTCAATGGCAGGAGGTCATCAAGGTTGTTACCGAGCGCGGCCTGATTCCTTTCCTGGACATGGCCTATCAAGGATTCGGCGACAGCATTGATGCCGACGGCAAAGTGGTCCGCCAGTTCGCCGATGCCGGCGGTCGCATGTTTGTGTCGAACTCCTTCTCCAAGTCGTTTTCGCTGTATGGCGAACGTGTTGGCGCATTGAGCATAGTCGCCGTCGACGCGGAAGAAGCCAGCCGCATCCTGTCGCAACTGAAGCGCGTTATCCGCACCAATTATTCCAATCCTCCGACCCATGGCGGCCAGGTAATCGCTACCGCACTGACAACGCCTGAATTGCGCGCCCTGTGGGAAGAAGAGTTGGCCGGCATGCGTATCCGCATCAAGGAAATGCGCCAAGCCCTGGTCGAGAAACTTAAAGCCAAAGCCCCCAAGCATGACTTTGACTTCGTCATCAAGCAGCGCGGCATGTTCTCCTATTCCGGCCTCACCAAAGCCCAGGTAGAGCGCCTGCGCAACGAGTATGGGATCTATGCTGTAGATACCGGCCGCATCTGCGTGGCCGCTCTGAATTCTGGCAATATCGATTACGTTACCGACGCAATCGCCCAGGTCTTGTAATGCTTGGGTAAAGCGATGAAAGGCATTCCCCTCCATCGCTTTACCTTAAAGAAAATCACCGTTAGTTTTTGACAAGCACAGGCTGAAGCCGTATAATTTCTTTCTTTGTTCCCTGATAGCTCAGTTGGTAGAGCGACGGACTGTTAATCCGCAGGTCCCTGGTTCGAGTCCAGGTCGGGGAGCCACAGAATACTAAGGCTTAGTCGCAAGACTAGGCCTTTTTTCTTGGGTAGCGCCTGAGCGCAGAGACCATTTTATCAAGCAAGCAAATAAGCAAATCCATCCAACAAAGAAGATTCCCACCAGGTCACTTCAGGTGTAAGATTCGCTTCGCTTGCAGAATTCAGCACTGCTTCACTATGCTCAACCGCTAGGCAGCCAACATTTATATTTCTGCATATAAAATCATGGTTGCCAGCATCCAGTATTCATTAAAGAGATCTTCATTTATGCCCAATAGTCAGTTGCAGCCTCATGCCCCTTTGGAAGACAACTCCAATGCGCCGGCAGAAGCAAGATATTTCCGCCAAAGTGGATTAACGCTCATCCAGATAATGTTGATCTTCATTGTTGTTGGCATTATAGGCAGCACCATTGCTAATTACGTTATCGATAAGCGTTGCGAATCACAACCTACTGCATCTATTTGCACCGATCGTCAATAAAAATGCTTGCACCCTAAACGGTGCAAGTAACACCTCATCTTCTTTCCCCCTCTGCTGTTCTCAGCAACAGCACTTCTTTGTTTCCTATCCAGATTTATTAAGCATTCTGCTTCTTGAGCATCTTGATGCAAGGCGGTGTTTTGTGTTCGCCCATTGCGGGCGAGATATTGACCTGCTCCTTGACCCGCTTGGGTTTTCAGGGCCAATCGGAGAGTTAGTTTTCGGCGTTGGTTAAACCGGAGCTGGGCGGCAAAGCCCCGCCCGGCGTACAAATTCGGCTGGTGCCAAGCATTGAATTGACCCGCCACGAACCACGCGACCGACCGGGTGCAACGCTTTATTGCGTAGCAAGCGGACGCATCCGCGATGACCATAAGCCGGTCGTCACCTCCAATGGCGTGGCCTTCAGCCCCGACCATCAAACGCTGTATCACGCCGATACGCGCGCACATAAGATTACCGCTTACGACTACGACCTGGAACGGGGCAGCACGGGAACCGGGCGATTATTCAAACAGTTATCAGACGATAAATCCGAGCAATATGGCGGCCGTCCTGACGGTGGCACGGTGGATAGCGAGGGCGCGTACTGGAGCGCGTTGTATGAAGGCGGCTGCCTGGTTCGTTTATCGAGTGAGGGCGAGGTCTTGCAACGGGTGGTGGTGCCGTTTTTATGTCCGACGATGGTGTGTTTGGGCGGGGAAGCTTTGCGCACGCTGTAGGTTACGGGGGCGCGAGCCGGTCGCAGTGCGGCC
>JAFAGG010000047.1 GCA_023422955.1 Pseudomonadota bacterium
GAGGGCGAGGGAAGGGAAAAACTTCAGCAATAAAAAAAGGCGCCTGGGGAGGCGCCTTAAAAGGAGTAAGAAGGGGAGTGCAGAGTAAATACAGCAGGAATACGGAGAGCAGGAAAAAGCGTTTGAAGACGTCTGGCTTATTCAGGCTTCATGAATTCGAATTGCTGCTGTTCAGACCAGCCCTTGTCAGAAAAAGAGGAACGAAAACGGGCGCGGACGCCGGCGCCGGGAATCGGGCCGGTCAGACGACGGATGTTGCTCTTCATTTCCACTATCTGTTCGGATTTGGCCAACCGCACCAGGCTGTTCAGGGCTTCGCGCAGTAAATGCTTTTCACGCGGAGTAGACGCAGCAGGAAGCAGATTGGTAACGAGTTCGCTGATAACTTGGTCGGTGCAGGTTTCGATTTTCATTGCGCTCTGGTAACGGGTTGGTCAAGGAAAAAAGCATTAAAGGGGCGTTGCTGACGAGTGAAATCATACGACTATCCCATTTGCAACCCTTGAGAAAAGTCAAAATCTTTGCCGGTAAACTTCCTATGCGTGTAGTACTTGTTTAATCCTTTATAAACAAGGAGTTATGTATTGTGCGCCAAGGGGCGCTTCCTACTGGCAGGCTAGGCCGAATCCTTCTGGGCTTGTAGGCATATTCCTAATATCGAGGCTTTAATCTTTCCGTCTGGAATCATTTTTGCGGTTTTTCTGGGTTCTCCCGGGAAGGATATTTTTCCTGATTATGTGAGTCAGCGTACCGGGAATGAGGCGGCTGCTCACACGTCCCCCTTTTCAATTGCGCTTACAATTCCCGGTCATCGATACACGGGAGGGAAAATGGACAAGCATTTGCTGGCACTGGCACATGGCATGCCCAAGGCGGAATTGCACATACATATAGAAGGTTCGCTCGAGCCGGAGCTGATTTTCAAGCTGGCGGAGCGCAACCGGGTAAAACTGGCCTGGGACAGCGTGGAGCAATTGCGGCAAGCCTATGCGTTCACCGATCTGCAATCCTTCCTCGATATCTATTACGCGGGCGCCAGCGTGCTGCTGACCGAGCAGGATTTCTACGACATGACCCGGGCCTATCTGCAGCGTGCCAACGCCGACAATGTGCGCCACGCGGAAATCTTCTTCGATCCGCAAACCCATACCGAGCGCGGCGTGGCTTTCGAGACGGCCTTCTCCGGCATCACGCGCGCGTTGGATGACGCGCGCGGCGAGTGGGGCATGAGCAGCGGCCTGATCCTGTGCTTCCTGCGCCACCTGTCGGAGGAAGAAGCCTTCGCCACGCTGGAACAGGCGCTGCCTTACCGCGCCCGCTTGCTGGGGGTGGGGCTGGATTCATCGGAGCGCGGTCATCCGCCGGAAAAATTCGCCCGCGTGTTTGCGCGCTGCCGCGAGCTCGGCCTGCACATCGTCGCGCATGCCGGCGAAGAAGGGCCGCCGGAGTACATCAGTTCGGCGCTGGATGTGCTGAAGGCGGAACGCATCGATCATGGCGTGCGCTGCGTGGAAGACGAAGCGCTGGTGCAGCGCCTGGTGCGCGAGCAAGTGCCGCTCACGGTCTGCCCGCTGTCCAACATCAAACTGCGCGTGTACGACCGCATGGCGCAGCATAATCTTTTGCAACTCCTCGATGCCGGCATTGTCGCAATGGTGAATTCGGACGACCCGGCGTATTTCGGCGGCTATGTGAACGACAATTTCACCGCGCTGATTGATGCGCTGCCGGTGCAAAGGCAGCACCTGAAACAGCTTGCCCGCAACAGCTTCAGCGCCGCCTTCCTGGAGCCGGAAAGCAAGCGGGTTCTCCTGCAAGAGGTAGAGGATTACTTTGCCGCCTCGGCCTAAGAACATCACGCGCTTCGGGCCTTTGCCAATGGCGAAAGGTCTTTTTACCCCCAAGGGGAGGCAGCATGCCTGATCTCGTCTCGGCCGCCGCCATCGCGGGCGGCTTGTCCTGGGCCAGCGGCCTGCGGCTGTACATGGCCCTGTTCATCGCCGGCGGCTTCGGCTACATGGACTGGATCACTCTGCCGCCGGCGCTGGAAGTGCTGGAATCGCCCTGGGTGCTGGCCGTGAGCGGCGTGTTGCTGGTCGTCGAATTCATGGCGGACAAGTTTCCCGGTGTAGACTCGGCCTGGGATGCGTTGCAGACTTTCATACGCATTCCGGCAGGCGCGGTGCTGAGTGCCGCGGCTTTTGCCGAAATGGACCCGGCCTGGGTCATGATTGCCGGCTTGCTGGGCGGCACCGTGGCGGCCGGAACGCATTTCACCAAGGCTGGCAGCCGCGCCATGATCAACACTTCGCCCGAGCCGTTTTCCAACTGGGCGGCATCGACGACCGAAGATGTGGCAGTGGCCGGCGGACTGTTTGCGGCCTTCTTTTATCCCTGGGTACTGCTGGCCTTTCTCGCGGTATTCGCCCTGATCGTTATTTTGCTGTTGCCCCGACTCTGGCGCGGGCTGCGGCGGTTCTACAGAAAGTTCACTCCATGATCCTGCTTCAATCACTGCGCATGTCGCTGCGCGACTGGCGTTCCGGCGAACTGCATTTCCTGCTGGGCGCGCTGCTGATTGCGGTGGCGGCGCTGTCATCCGTCAGCTTCTTCGTCGACCGCATGCGCACCGGCCTGCAGCAGGATGCGCACCAGTTGCTGGGCGGCGATGTGGTGATCCGTTCGGATCAGCCGCTGGATGCAAGCTGGGTACTGGAAGCGCAGCAGCGCGGCTTGCAGACGGCGCAGACCGTGGTCTTTCCCAGCATGGCCACCACCAACGCTAGCGAGCCGCCGCGCTCGCAGCTGATTTCCCTGAAAGCGGTTTCCGATGCCTATCCCTTGCGCGGCAATGTGCGTATCGCCGCAGCGCCGGGCGAAGCCGACCAGGCCGCGGGTTCGATTCCCGCGGCCGGCACGGTCTGGGTCGATGCCGACGTGCTGCGCGGCCTGGGCATCGATGTCGGCGACCGTTTGCAACTGGGCGACCATGGCTTCACGGTTTCCCACCTGATTTCCGTCGAGCCGGATCGCGGTTCGGGTTTCATGAGTTTTGCGCCGCGCATCATCATGCCGCTGGCGGATTTACCGGCTACCCAACTGGTCCAGGGCGGTTCGCGCGTCAGCTACCGTTTCCTGGTGGCCGGCAGTCCGGGGCAGGCGGCGGATTTCGGGCAGTGGGCCCAGAACCAGATTGAACAGAACAATGTGCGCGGCGTGCATATCGAGTCGCTGGAATCCGGCCAGCCGGCGATGCAGGCCACGCTGGAACGCGCGGAGCAATTCCTGTCGCTGGTCGGCGTGCTGTCGGCCTTGCTGGCCGCGGTCGCGATTGCGATGGCGGCGCGCCGTTTCATGCTGCGCCACCTCGATGCCTGCGCGATGCTGCGCTGCCTGGGCATGACGCAGCGGCAGGTGATGCTGATGTACTGCCTGGAATTCCTGCTGGTCGGCCTGGCCGGCAGCCTGGCGGGGGTCGCGGTCGGTTATGCCGCCCACTTCGTGCTGGTGGAATGGCTGGGCCGCCTGCTGGCGACCGGCCTGCCGCCTGCCAGCATGCTGCCTGCGCTGCAGGGCGTGGCGACCGGCTTGCTGCTGCTGATCGGTTTTGCGCTGCCGCCCATCCTGCAGTTGCGCAATGTGCCGCACAACCGCGTGATCCGGCGCGAGCAGTCCGCGCCCAAGCCGCTGACGCTGGCGACTTACCTGCTTGGACTGGCTGCGCTGGTTGGGTTGCTGCTGTGGCAGGCCGGTGATATCAAGCTGGGCTTGCTGACGGCGGGCGGCTTCTTCGGCGGCTTTGCCGCGTTCGCGCTGGTCGGCTGGCTGTGCGTGATGTCGCTGCACTGGATACGTGGACTGTCCTCGCATTCGGGCTGGCGTTTTGCCATCACCTCATTGCAGCGCCGGCCGGCTGCCAGCGTGGTGCAGGTGGTGGCGCTGTCGCTCGGCCTGATGGCCTTGCTGCTGCTGACCGTGGTGCGCCAGGACCTGGTCGATGCCTGGCGCACGGCCACGCCGCCCGATGCGCCGAATCGCTTCGTGCTCAATATCCAGCCTTATCAGAAGGCCGATTTCGAAGCGCAGCTGGAACAGGCAGGCTTGCCTGCACCGGAGATGTTTCCGATGATTCGCGGCCGGCTGCTGCAGATCAACGACACGATGATCACCGGCGACACCTTTGTCGAAGGGCGCGCGCGGCGCATGGTGGATCGCGAATTCAACCTGTCGGCCCTGCGCGAGCTTCCCCAGCAGAACCAGGTGATGGAAGGCCGCTGGCTGGATGACAGCAAGCCGGAAGCTTCAGTGGAAGAAGGCTTGGCCGAGACGCTGGGACTGAAACTGGGCGACACCCTCACGTTCGATATCGCGGGCGAACAGGTGCAAGCGCCGATCACCAGCATACGCTCGCTGGAATGGGGATCGATGCGCGTGAATTTCTTCGTGATCCTCAATCCGACATTGATGCAGGATATGCCGCAAACCTGGATCACGGCCTTCAGGCTGCCGGAAGAACAAAGCGGGCTGGTCAATCAGCTGATGAAGGATTTTCCGAATCTCACCATCGTAGATATCGGCAGCGTGGTCAAGCAGGTGCAGGAAGTCATCGACCAGGTGGTTGCTGCCGTCGAATTCCTGTTCCTGTTTACGCTGGCGTCCGGCGTGCTGGTGTTATACGCGGCACTGGCCGGCACGCGCGATGAACGCATGCGCGAAGCCAGCCTGTTGCGCGCATTGGGCGCCACGCGCAAGCAGCTGTCGCAGGCGCAGTGGATAGAGTTTGCCTTGCTCGGCGGACTGGCGGGCCTGCTCGCTGCCAGCGGCGCCAATGCAGTGGGATGGATACTGGCCAGCCAGATCTTCAAGTTCGACTGGATTTTCAATCCCTGGCTGTGGATGGCGGGTCTGGCGCTGGGCGCACTCTGCGCCTTCATCGGCGGCTGGGCCGGCTTGCGCCAGGTGCTGAATCGCCCACCGCTGCAAACCCTGCGCGAAGCCTAAGCGCATTTTCAGCAGCCCGGCAGACTTGCCTGCCGGGCTGCTTGCGCTCCTTTAGCGCTGACCAGTTTTCCGCACCAGCTGGCATCCTGCATCGCTCGCATCATTTCGTCGTTTCCTTCCTTCCTTCCTTCCTTCCTTCCTTCCTTCCTCTTTCTTTCCTGCATGCAGTATTTTTTTGAAGCATTGCCTGTCACCGTTTTTCTTTCACGATGGCAGCATTTTCAAAGCTGATTTAAAGCTAGGCATTGCTTGTCATTTACGTGGCTTGCCACGCTTACTTTTTCAACCATTTTCGTTTGCGCTACCTCAGTGTGATCAGAGTAGCCATTCTCTATAGTCATCCACGTGGTCGCATGGAAAGCGTTTGCCGAAGAAGGGTAAATGCAAAAGGTGGAGAGCGGCAGTCATGAAGTGGCTGCCTTGCGGCAAGGCGCCGAGCAGAAGCAGTCCATCATGTGGCCCGCAAAACGGGCAAGTGGGAAATGGAGCGATCGTGTTTCCAGGCCGCTTGCAATTATCCAAGATCAATTGCTGCAGGGTGTGCCTTTACCGGCCTGGCTGCAAGGTGGATCGCTTCATCATCTGGGTTCGACTATGCATGTTCCATTAAACAATAGATTGATGCGCTGGATGCTGCTATTGGCGTTGCCACTGGCAAGCGCATGCTCGTCGGTAGCGCCCGGCGTACAAATGAAAGCCTATGCCGGCACGCCCGGCGTCGAGGACGAGGCGGCGCCGCCTGTGAAGGTCATTACTGCCGACCTGGTCAGGGCTGAAAGGGCATCGCGCGACAAGCGCCGCACCGCCGATGTCGGCAAGCTGATGAGCGATGACAAGAGCTATTCCTACACCATAGAAAAAGGCGACATCCTGAACATCGTGGTGTGGGATCACCCTGAACTGACATCGGGACCGGGCGAGGGCGTTGCGGCCTCCGACATCGGTCCTGCCGTGACGCCCAGCTCCGGCTTCACCGTGGATCATAACGGCCGTATCCAGTTTCCGTATGCCGGTGAAATCAAGGTTGCCGGCATGGGCGAGGAGCAGGCCCGCCGCGCTCTCACCAAGAAACTGGCGCATTACATCCGCGATCCCAAGGTGACGCTGCGCGTGAAATCTTATCGCAGCAAGCGCGTCTATGTAGACGGCGAAGTCAGGACGCCCGGCCTGCAGGCCATCGACGATATCCAGATGACCCTAATGGAAGCGATCAACCGTGCCGGTGGCCTGTTGCCGAGTGCCGACCAGAGTCAGATCATGCTGAGCCGCAATGGCGCAACCTACCGGATCAACCTGCCGGAACTGGTGCAGAAGAACGTCAACCCGAACAGCATCATTCTTGCCAGCGGCGACGTAGTGCGTGTGACCTCGCGTGAGGACAGCAAGGTATTCGTATCGGGCGAAGTGAACATCCCGCGTGCACTGTCCATGCGCAACGGCCGCCTGACGCTGAACGAAGCGCTGGGCGAGAGCGGCGGCGTGAGCCCGGTATCGGGCGATGCGAGCCAGGTTTACGTCATACGCCGTACCGATGACCAGCCGGTGGTGTATCGACTCGATGCCAATGCATCCGGCGCGATGGCGCTGGCGGAAGGTTTCGAACTGGAGCCCAAGGATGTGGTGTATGTGGCGGCCACACCGCTGATGAACTGGCACCGCACCATCAGTGCCTTGTTCCCGGGCGCATTGTCCTCCGCTGTTTCCGCCGGCAGCACTGCAACGAAGCCCTAACGTGATCAACAACATCCTGCTCGTATGCATGGGCAATATCTGTCGCAGCCCGATGGCGGAAGCCTTGTTTCGCCAGGCACTGCCTGAGAAGCAGTTTTTTTCCGCCGGGCTGGATGCGCCGCTCGGCCATGCGGCAGATCCTCATGCCTGCGCACTGATGCGCGAACGCGGCATGGATATCGGCGCGCACCGGGCGCGCGGCATAGAAGGGTGGATGCTGATGGAATCCGATCTGATCCTCACCATGGAAAAGTCGCAGAAGGATTACCTGGAGCGCCGCTATCCGGCAGCCCAGGGCAAGGTGATGCGGCTGGGTGAAGCATTGCGCTGCGACATACCCGATCCCTACCAGCAGGATCGCGCTGCATTCGAACATGCATGCGAACTGATAGAACAATGCCTGGTCTTGTGGCTGGCTCCCTTGCGCTATCCCGTTGTCCGGGGGAAGGCGCCTTTCGCGCCGGCAAGGATGCCGGTGTCCCTGCCTTCCTGAACCCGGTACAGCAAGACGGCCGGTTCATCCCTCCGGCCCCGAGACGATTGACAAAGTGTTTAACCTAGAACGACGGTGACCATGAATTCTCTTCCTATCCAACAGCCCGCCTCTCCTCCCGTACCTCAAGTGGTCCAAGCGACCACGATCATGCATGAGGATACGGAAACCGAACTGTCCGGCTACCTGCATGTGCTTTACAAGAATCGCTGGCTGATTGTTGCGACTGCGCTGGTGGTCACGCTGATTGGCACCGTATTCGCCTATATGCAGAAGCCGGTTTATGAAGCCAACATGCTGATCCATGTGGAAGAGGACAGGCCGGGCGAGATGAAGAGCGTGCTCGGGGAAATGGCCGGCGTGTTCGATGTCAGCACGGCAGCCACTGCTGAAATGGAGTTGGTGCGTTCGCGCCTGGTGGTGGCGGCTGCCATCGACAATCTGCGTCTCTACATCAGTGCGCAACCCAAGTACTTTCCCGTCATAGGCAAGTGGATTTCCGAGCGCCGCGAGGACTTTTCCGCGCCCGGCATCCTGGGCTACGGCGGTTATGTATGGGGTAATGAAAAAATCGAAGTGCCTGTCTTCAACGTGCCGGAAAAATTGCTGAACCGGGAATTCATGCTGACCTCGGAAGTCAATGGCGGTTATGTGCTGACTGAAAAGGAAAGCGGCATCGAAGTTGCCGGCCGCGTCGGCGTTCCGCTCAAGACCGAAACGCCGGCAGGGACGATAGAGCTGACCGTGGAAAGCATGGCGGCTGAACCGGGCGCCCAGTTTATGCTGAGCCGCGCTTCCCGCCTGGCGCTGATAGAAGGCGTGCAAAAGGCCTTGAACGTGAGCGAACAGGGGCGCCAGTCCGGCATCATCGACGTGCGTCTGCGCGGCAGCAATCCGGAATCGGTGCAGGCGATCCTGAATGAAATCACCAATGAATACGTGCGCCAGAATGCCAGCCGCAAGACCGAGGAAGCACGCAAATCGCTGGCCTTCATCAACAAGCAGCTGCCGGACCTGAAGCGCGACCTGGAGCAGGCGGAAACGCGCTACAACGATTTCCGCAACCGCAACGGCACCATCAACATGGAGCAGCAGGCGCGCATCAGCCTGGAGCAGGAAGCGGCTTCCAAGACGCTGAAGATGCAGCTGGAGCAACGCAAGCTGGAACTGCTGGGCCGTTATACTGAAAACCATCCTATGGTGATGGCGGTGAATGACCAGTTGCGCGAAGCGAATCGCGAACTGCGTTCCATTGCCGGCCAGATTCGCAGCATGCCGGCGCTGGAACAGGAAATGGTGCGCCTGTCGCGCGAGGTCAAGGTTCACAACGACTTGTATACCGCCTTGCTGGACACTTCTCAGCAGCTGAAGATGGTGACGGCCGCCACCATGAGCAATGTGCGCCTGGTCGACTATCCCATGGTGCCGGAGCAGCCGGTATCGCCGAATCGTCCGGCCATCATTGCGATCGCCCTGTTGCTCGGCCTGTTCCTGGGCGTGGTGATTGCCTTCATGAAGAAGGTCGTGCGCGCCACCATCGAGGACCCGGCGGAAATCGAAAAAATCCTGGGCATGCCGGTCTACGCCACCATCCCGCACAGCAAGATGCAAAAGGACCTGGTGGAGCAGGTCAGCCGCAAGTCGCCCAGGCTGCCCTTGCTGGCCAAGATCGCCTCGACCGACGTAGCGGTGGAAAGCATACGTAATTTCCGTACCGCCTTGCAGTTCTCGCTGGCGAGCGCACCCAACAACATCGTGCTGATTACCGGACCGACCGAGGGCATAGGAAAATCCTTTGTCTCGGCCAACCTGGCGACCGTCATGGCCGCTTCCGGCAAAAAGATATTGCTGATCGATGGCGATCTGCGCAATGGCCACCTGCATCGCTATTTCGATACGGGCCGCCAGGATGGCATGACCGATGCGATTGCCGGCACACGCGGCATTGAACACGTGATTCACCGCGGCGTGGCAGAAAACGTGGACTTCATCGCCACCGGCGCCTTGCCTTCCAATCCGTCCGAGCTGCTGATGCAGCCCAGCTTCGGTGCGCTGTTGCAGCAGCTGTCCTCGCAGTACGACGTGATCCTGATCGATGCGGCGCCGATACTGGCGGTGACCGACACGCTCATTATCGGAGCGCATGCGGGATCTACCTATCTTTTGACGCGCGCCGGTGTCACGACCCCCGGAGAAATTGCAGAATCAGTCAAGCGCATGGGACAGGCTGGCCTGTCGGTGAAAGGCGTGCTGTTCAACGATCTGACCATGCGTCCCGGCCGTTACGGTTATGGCTATACCTATGGCAAGTATCGCCAGGTGCAATACACGCTGGCTGCGCCCCAGCCGCTGATCGAAGGGCCGCAAAACCCGCGTTAAGTAGAAGACAGGCCATTCGCTGCGCGACAAGGGGATGCAGGAAAGCGCAGCCGGTATGGAATGGAACATGGGATGAATCTGCCGGCAGGGGTAGCCGGCACAGCAGTACGACAAAGGGAGAGAGGGCATGTTTATCGACACACGACGCGTAGAAGATGACACTCACGTGGAAACGACGGTGTGCATCATCGGTGGCGGTGTGGCCGGCATCACGCTGGCGCGTGAAATGAACAAGAAGGGAATCAATACCTGCCTGCTGGAGAGCGGCGGATTCGATCCCGATGACGATACGCGCGACTTGTATCGTGGCGAAGATGTGGGTTTGCCGTACAGTTTCGCCGACGGCTGCCGCGGCCGCTTCTTCGGCGGCAGCAGCAATTGCTGGGGCGGCTGGTGCCGACCGCTAGATGCCTGGGATTTCGAAAAACGCGACTGGGTGGAGCACAGCGGATGGCCGTTCGGCCTGGAAGAGCTGGCTCCCTATTACGAGCGCACGCATGCCTTGCTGAAGCTCGGGCCGATCAATTTCGAACCCGGTTTCTGGGAAAAGGCCATCAATCGTCCCGACGTCAAGCGCATTCCCTTCACCACGGGCGACGTGCGCGACACCATTTCCCAGTTCAGTCCGCCTGCCCGTTTCGGCAAGCTGTACCGTGAAGAATTGAAGCGCTCCAGCCATGTGCGCGTGTTCCTGTATGCAAACGCCGTTCACATCGACACCGATCAGGATGCGAAGACTGTCACGCAGATCCAGGTCGCGACGCTGTCGGGCCGCCGCATCACTATCGGCGCAAAGATTTTTGTGCTGGCCACCGGCGGCATTGAAAATGCGCGCCTGCTGCTGTCATCGAACCGCGTTCAGCCGGCAGGCCTGGGCAATGGCAATGACCTGGTCGGCCGCTATTTCATGGACCATCCACGGCTGCAGTCCGGGACGGTACGCTGGACCCGGGACTGGTCGCGCAACAAGCTGTACGACATCAAGTATCACTACATGAATTCATCGGTGGCCGCGCATGGAACGCACATTGCGTCGCAACTGGCGCTGATGCCGCATGTGCTGAAACGGGAAAAGCTGCTGAACGCGCGCGTCTGGTTTTCCTCCATCTTCCCGGGCGAAGGTAGCGAAGGTGCGCTCGCCCTGTATCGCTGCAAGCAGGCGCTGCTGCAGAAGGAGCAGGCGGGCTGGAAGCTGTCGGATGATGTCAAAAGAATGGTTGCCAATCCGGTGGATACCTTTGCCTATGGCGTTACCCGCTTCTTCCATCCGCGCATGCTAATACGAGGCGTGCGCTTTCAGATCATCTCGGAACCGGAACCGATTCCAAGCAGCCGTGTCACGCTGTCGACGGTGCACAAGGACAAGCTCGGCATACCGCGGGTACGCGTGGACTGGCAGTTGAGCGACCTGGTGCGCCGCACTTTCGACAAGACCCTGGCTATCGTGGGGCAGGAGCTGAGCCGCGGCGGCGTGGCCGAAGTCACGCTGGATCCGCCTATCGAAGGCGGCCAATGGCCGGCCTCGATGGAGAAGGAAGGGACCTGGCATCACATGGGCACCACGCGCATGGACGATTCGCCCAGAAAGGGCGTCGTCGACCGCAATGGCAAGGTGCATGGCATCAACAACCTGTATGTCGCCGGCAGTTCCGTATTTCCGACCGCGGGCGCCAATTTCCCCACCATCACGATTGCAGCGCTGACGCTGCGCCTGTCCGAGCACGTGATGAGCGTATTGAAACAGGATAGCGGGAGCACGCCATCGGCGGGACTGCGTGAAGGCTATGATGGCTACGAAGGCTACAGCAGCACTCCTCAGGGATCGGCGATCGCCGCCTCGGTCAATGCGGCGACACTGCCCATTTATTCCAGGGATAAAAGCTTTTTGCGGTGAGGCATTTCTGCCAGTGCGAGGGCGGCGATGTTTTAAGGGGCTGAAATGCCCCTTCTTTTTTGGGGGGGCGGCGAGACCTTAACTCTTGACGATGCTGACGGGCCAGGAAATGCTTCATTGCTCAGCGTATCGTGGCGACCTGCTCGTCGCCCATCGAGCCTAAACGCTTGTCGGATATGGTGCTGGCAGAAGCGTGCGGCTGGTCAGCCTTCCTGAGCGAAAAAGCTTCGCTGGTACGGGTGAAGGCGGTATGGGAAAAGTAGCAAAGCCAGCTCAGTATTCCCACCAGCTTGGCGCCATCTTCCACCAGGAAGATATCGATGTTTTCCGGCTGCAGCCAATCCAATCCCACTGAGAGCGCAAAGCAGGACAGGCCTGCTGCCAGCAAGGGATACTGCGTAGTCAGTATCAGTTTGCTGAAACGAAGCAGCAGGGAAAGCATCAATCCCGCATACATGACATAAACGAGATTTTCCGGAATGCCGATAAAAGGGAAAAACTGTTCATGCAGCAGAAAGGCATCGTCCAGTCCCAACAGCAGCAGCAAGCATCCCGCCATGAAAAAATAGCGCCTGGTCTCGACATAAGGAGGAGCCGGGGGAAGAAGCTGGCTGCTGTAGAGGCAAATCATCGCGGTGGCAGCCCATATGAAAATCCCGACTTGAGAAAGAAAGCCGACATACAGCGGTGCGTCGAAGATCGCATTGGGGTCGCGCGTCAGCTGTTCGGTAGGAATACCTTTCCAGGCCTTCAGCAGCAATACTATGCTGATGAGGAGGGAGGAGCCGAGCAATATCCACAAGGAAAATTGTCCGCTTGTTCTGAATTTTTGCATGGATGACTCGCTTTATTCGACATTGACTGACGCAATTCGGCGATGAACTCAAACTCGCCAGGCAGCAGCGAGGCGGGTCGTTTTATCCGCTGCCTGCCGGACTTATTTTTTGTCGATAAGCGCCACAACAGAAATTCATCAGGAGCTAGCGATGAAACAAGTATTAAGCGCTAGCTGCAATTCAGCGCACCCCGTAACTGCTCTTCACCGCATCCCTGCCTTGAGTGAAATGCTTGCCCAGGTAACGGGCGGAATTGGAGGGCAGTTCGCGTACCAATCGGCTCAGCGCATAAGGGTCGAGCATGGCAGCACGCGTCAGCCGGCCGCGCTGGTCGGAATGAAACAACTGTCCCCACGCGGATGGCCGCAACAGGGGATGCCTCAGCGGCGCCGTGCCTGAGATCAGGCGGCGTGGAAAGCTGGAGTGATTTTCTTCCCGCAGGCTTTCCTCCACGAAGTTCAGTCCGCACCAGATGGATGCGGTGAGCGAGGCCCAGAAGCGGGGATTGGATTCAATCAGGAAGACTCGCCCGGTACTTCTTTCTATGCGCGCATCGATATGCATCAAGCCGTGAAAGGAATTGGCCCGGCATAGTTTGCCTGCCAAGGCTTCCAGCCGGTCGTTTTGCACGAACTCCATGGTCGGGCCCGCTACCCGCTGAATCGCAAAAGCTGTCATGCATCCATGAAGCGCGAGCAGGCTCAAGTCCACGTCCTCGCCATCAATATAGCGTTGGGCGATCAGCGACTTGAACTGGTAGCTTTCATTATTCCTGACGGCACTGAGATAGTGTTCCTTGCTGGTGATGATCTGCACGCCCAGTGAACCGGATTCGTTGGTGGGCTTGAGCACGAAAGGCAGGCCCAGCTTGCTGACGAGCTCATCGAAATTCAGATTGACTTTCGAGCCCACATAGCAAGCCTCGGGTACGTCAATATTGTGGGCCTGGCACAGTTCATGGAAATGCCATTTGTCATCCAGCTGGTTCAGCGTGGCCAGGTCGGGTATGGGAATCACCCTGGCCCGCACATTAGGCTTGATGCGGTTGACCAGTCGTATGCCGTGGCAGTCGGCGGGAATGACGACGACATCGGGCAGCTCTGCATGCAGCTGGTTGATGGTGGTGATTGCGCTGTGATCGGAAGTGGCGCTGAAATTCACGTAGATGTGCCGGGAACACAGGGAAGACTGAGGCAGCTTGCAGGTTTCTTCGTTGCCGATCACGATCGCGGTGGACCGGGAAAAACAATATATCCCTTGAAGTACCGCTGTCACGATGCGTTCGCTCGCTCCGATTACAACAAAAGTTTTCATTGTTTTCCCTTTCCGGTTTCCCATCGTACATATCAAGCAGAGTAGGAAAGAGCGGATTACCCGTATTGAGCGCTCACAATCTTGATAAATTGAAAATGAAATTCGACGCTAGTCTTGATCTGGATTCAGGAAGTGCAGGGAACTAAACGCAAATCCCTGATCAGCCTTCTGCAAGAAGGGAATTAGCCGTACAGCGAATCAACGCGATAGATGCGCGCCGGATGAGGAAGTACGAAGAGGACGTGCTTTTCTGCTGCATGGATGGCAGCCATGCAGGCTGACATTTGAGCGGTGAAGGGAATGTGCCGGAACGTTGCCAGGCAAGCAGGCGCGCCGGCTTGGCTTGCCTTATTTGTCCAGCATCCTGTCCCGCAGCAGCTGGCGCGAAAAGCCGAAGATGAACAGGGTATTGGTCACCATGTAGCGTTTCATCAGGCGGTGCGGCTCGGTGCCCAGGCGATACAGCCATTCCAGGCCGTGCCGTTGCCACCACAAGGGCGCGCGTTTCTTGGTGCCCGCATGGTAATCGAAGGCGGCGCCGACGCCGACCATGACCGCCTGTACGCGGCCGCGGTGAGAGGCCATCCACTGCTCCTGCTTAGGGCAACCCAGTCCCACGAATACCACCTGCGCGCCGGAGCGGTTGATCATCTCCACTTCCGCTTCATCCTCTTCCACGCTCAGCGCGTGAAAGGGTGGTGCATAGCTGCCGGCAATGCGCAGGGCGGGAAAGTCCTGGCGCATGCGTGCGCGCAGTTGCTCCAGTGTGGTATCGGTGCTGCCGTACAGGAATACCGACTGGCCCAGAACTTCGGCCTGTTCCAGGTATTTCCACATCAGGTCCGGCCCGTTGATGCGCTGCTGGTCGGGAAAGCCGAACTTGCGCAATGCCCACGCGATCGGCGCACCGTCCGGCGTGGCCAGGTCGGCGCTGTTGATTACGTTGCGGAAATCCGGGTTGCGCGTGGTGGAGGTCACGGAATGTACATTGCAGATACAGATGTAGCGCGACTCGTGCTGGTCGGCCCAGTGCGTCATGGTGGCCAGCACTTCCTTCCAGGTCAGTGCGTCGATGAACGCGCCCAGTATCGAATATCCTTTACGCGACATGCAGTACCTCCTGCGAACGCACGACGGCTTCCTGATAAATTTCCATCAGCATCTGATAATTCCTTTGCGGCGTATAACGTGACAGGTATTCGGCGCGCGCGGCGCGACCCATTTCGCGCATCGCGTCAGGGTGGGTCAGGGCCCATTCGATCTTGCGCGCCAGGTCTTGCGCATCGCCCGGTTCAAACAGCAGGCCGGTCACGCCATCCGTCACCAGTTCGCCGAAGCTGCCGCGGCGGCTGGCAATGACGGGCGTGCCGCAGGAGAAAGCCTCGATGCCGACCAGGCCGAAAGTTTCGTAACAGGTGCTGGGCGCCACCAGGAAGGCGGCGTTTCCCAGCAGTTGCAGCACTTCCTGGCGCTCGCGGTATCCAAGGTAACGTTCGCCGAATGCCGGTACTACCCGGTCTGCCAGCGGACCGGTGCCGACAATTCTCACGGCAGGAGCGGCGAGCTGCTTGCAGGCATCGATCAACACATCCAGTCCTTTTTCAGGAGAGAGGCGGCCAATGAACAGACCGCCTTCGCGCTGTTCCCATTGCGGCGTCAGGCTCACGTTATCGACGAAGTGCGGCTTGACGCGCAGTCGCTCGTCCGGCAAGCCGCCGGCGATGAACTTGTCGCGGCAGAAGGTGTTGGTGGCGATGTACAGCGCGACCTTGTGATTGAAGGTGCCGATGGTCTTGTGCAGGGTCAGCATGCTGCCCAGTACCGCCGATTGCAGCGTGGAATCCCGGTAGCATTTGCGCGTCACGGCCCGCCATGGCAGCTTGCCGACGCAGTCTTCGCAAATGCCGCCGTCGCGTAGCAGCATCGCCTGCGGGCATAACAGGCGAAAGTTGTGCAGGGTCTGGATGACCGGGATGCGGAGCTTATGCGCAACCCAGTAGAGCGACGGCGAGATCAGCGGAAAGGTATTGTGGGCATGGATGACATCCGGCTGGAACTCCCTGCATTGCTGTTCCAGTTCACGCACGGATTGGCTGGACCAGATCGCGGACACGGCGGCTTGCATGCGCGGCATCGCCTGCAGTTCATCATTGTGACGTTGATAGAGCAGCGTTTCATTGCCATGGGCACGCAGCAGCGCTTCTTCGGCAGCCACCACGGCATCTTCGCCGCCGCGGTGCTGGTAGGCATTATGTGCAATCAGAATTCTCATTGGAAGCGGCAACACCACTCTGGTAAAGACGAGATCGCCTTGAATCAATTATTTCCCATTGGACCCCAGGCCCGCACGCAGCACACTGAGCATCCTCAACAAGCGCCGTGCCTGAACTGAGCATGCCTGGCGCGGCGTCGTGCATGCGCGACGATTGCGTGACTTGAGACACTCAGGCCGCAGCGACGGTAGAAACGGCAAGAGCGCATAAAGAATGAGCTAACGCAGAGCTTGTGCAGCCTGCGAAATTCGATCTTGCTATCTTTGTGTTGAGACAAGCAAGGAGCGGGCCGCCGGCGCGAAGATGCATGGGCAAGCATGTCTGCCACGCCCTGGGAATGCACAGGGACGCAGGGAAACGACGAGGAGAATACGTGTGAAGAATCTGGTGGGAAGTCATTCGGGCGCGGCAGGGATGGGCTTGCCGATGGAAGAGGTGATGAGTCGTCAGCGCAGCCGGATTCACGAGGCGTTCGCGGCCTTCTCCGAAGGAGGCCACGCACGCGACAAGGTGCTGGACCTGGGCGCGCTCGGCTATTCGCAGGCTGCCGACCGCTTGCAGGTGAAGGGGCGGCAGGGCGTGGATCACCAGGTGAGCTTTCATGATGCGCTGCTTCCTGCCGATCGCGAGCGTCATGCAGGGCGCTTCGCCAAGGACCAGGATACGAGCATCGTGCTGGAATTGCCCTTTGCCGACGGAGAGTTCGACTGGGTATTCTGCAATCGCGTGCTGGAATTCGCGGGCGATACGGTGCAGCAATTCATGGTGCTGAAGGAGATGACGCGCATTGCGCGCCGCGGGGTATTCGTCACCGCTTCCAACCGGCGTCATCCTATCGAATTCAATACGGGTCTGCCCTTGCTGCACTGGCTGCCCAACAGTTACTGGCGGCGCAGCCTGGCCTTGACCGGTAAAAAAGAAATGGCTGACTTGCCCAGCAATCTGCTGAATGCCGGCGATCTTGCCAAGATGGCGAGTATGCTGTCGGGAGGCGGCTCCTTCGACATTGGACACATTCGCTACCTCGGCATCAAAGCACAATTTTTCCTGATGCTGCGCAAGGAGTAGCGGGAGAAAAAACGGATGTCGCAGCGCAGTCAGGGGCTGCAGCAAAAATGCCGGCACAGGATGCCGGCATTTTCATGTTCGCCGCTAACTGATGCCGGAAGCCGTCAAGAATATTTTTTGTCCGGCAAGCACGAGGGTCAGCATGAAGGTCAGTGCGAGGAGGTGCGTCAGTGTGAGCGCGGGCGCATGGTTCAGTAATAGCGCTCGGCCAGCGCGCCATTGCTCAGGCGATGCTGAGCCGGAACGCGGGTGCTCACGTATTCCAGGAAGCGATCCAGGTCGCTCCAGGCATCGAACTGATCGATGTCGCGCGAGTGTCCCCACAGGTGGAAGACATTGCCGTGCAGGCAGGCATCGTCGAACAGCGCATACAGGCGGCGTATCCAGTCTTCGTGGCGCAGGGCGGTTCGCATGGCGCGGTGGCGGCGGTGCCAGTGGCCGGTGCGGGCAAAATTGCGGAAATAGATATTGCGCGCATGCGGATAGATCTGGCAGGTGGTTGGCATTTCGAAGGGCTGATTGCCGGCATCGAAGCAGAGATTTTCGGTAGTGCGGGCATAACGAAAACCGGCAGCTCTCACGATGGATACATCGGCCGGACGGTATTTGCCGCCGGGATAGCAAAAACCATCCACCGGCTTGCCCAGCATGTCTTCCAGCTGCTTCTTGCCTTCTGTGACCTGATAGTGCGAGTCGGTCAGGTCTATGTA
Organism: Pseudomonadota bacterium; assembly: GCA_023422955.1. Taxonomy (GTDB): domain Bacteria; phylum Pseudomonadota; class Gammaproteobacteria; order Burkholderiales; family Burkholderiaceae_D; genus JAEZLB01. The sequence continues at coordinate 17,700 of JAFAGG010000047.1, forward strand.
TTTCAGGAAGCAATGATCGTAGGTGTGCGAGCCGATTTCAAAGCGCGACGCCAGTTCCCGCACCTGCTGCGGCGGCATCACGTCGAAGCCTTCCCGATTGTGTATCGGGATATAGAAGGTGCCTTGCAAGCCGTGCTTATCGAGCAGGCGTGCCATTTTCATGTCGGAGGGATGTCCGTCATCGATGGAGCAGGTGAATACGGTACCCATGAGTAACTCCTTTGTACTGCAAATAGCTGCCTGACCCTGTCGCAAATGCTGCGAAGGATTCAGGCAACAGCTTTGATACGCAACTGCACAGCCGCCAATGCAGGCTCGCTTACAGGCGGCCCTTCATCTTGACGCCATTTTCTTCGCGCATTTGCACCGCGGCGCGGCAGGCATCCAGCAAGCCGGACGCCGCATTGTCGAAGGTGTACTTGCTGACCAGCGCCAGGCTGCGCTGCGAAAAACTGCGGCACAGGTCGGGTTGCATCAGCAGCAGCACGGCGCGGTCTGCCCATAGCTGGGCGTCGAGATCGCAGATGAAGCCGTTCTGGCCATCCAGTATCAATTCCCCCGCTGTGCCGGCATGCGGCGAGACGAGAATGGGCAGGCCGGCGGCACAGGCTTCGTTGGCTACCACGCCCCATACGTCGGCTTCGGTCGGGAACAGGAACATGCGGGCCGAACGATACAGCATGGGAAGTTCCTGTTGCGATGCGAAGCCGTGAAAGGTGGCTTCCACATGATCCGTCATGCCGGCGGCCATGTCGCGGGCCGCCTGATCCAGCGGCCCGGAACCGGCAAAGATGATCCGTGTCTTGCGCTGTATACGCTGCGCCACCAGCTTGGCCACTTCCAGCGCGAATAGCGGCCGCTTCATGTCTTCCATGCGGCCGCAGAAAATGAAGTCATAGGTTTTCTGATCCTGTTCCTCCGGCGTGAACGCGGCATTGTCTATGCACAGGCAGGACTGGAACAGGCGTTCGGATGGGATGCCGTAGGTGCGATACAGGCGGTCGCCTCCCTTGCTAGCCGACACGAAAGTGCTGGAACGCGCATAGACGAAACGGCGTACCGCGCGATGCACGCTGGTCAGGGTCTGTTCGGAAATGTCGGTGCCATCCGTCATCGGGATATGGATCAGGCCCTTGGCCGCTGCGTAAGCGAAGGCGTACAGGTGGGTAGGGTTGAAGCCATCGGTGACGACGATGTCCGGCTTGAATTTGCGCAGGCTGGAAATGACGCCGATGTTGTTGTGGATGTAGCGCTCTCCTGCGTGATAAGCCCACAGCTTTACCGCGACGTAATTCTCCGGCAGGAAGACATGGTCGAAATCGAAAGGCGGCAAATCCCACGAACGGTTGGGTTCGCGCTTGGAGCAGAAGATGGCTTGAAATTTTATGCCCGGTACTTCACCCAGTCTCTGGAACACGGGTACGCGATAAGGCGGCGGTGTATTGGCGACAACTGCAAGTCTTAGCATCGATTGCTCTCACTAGGATGACGATATTTACGCGGCTGGTCTTTTACCAGCCTTATTTTCCGGCGAAGTGGATACCCGTTACCGGAATCGCGCAGCGCGCGTTGTCGGCGCTTCTGCCATGCATTGGGATGCGTTTAGTGTAGTGAAAGAAAACGCAGGGCTTTTGCGTCGAAACATATTTCCCGCGAGTTCAGCGGCGAAGACTCAGTGCTGGAGCCGGTTCCAGCCGAACCAGCCATCCAGCCTGCCGCGCACCACGGCCAGACCGTGCGCAAGTTCACTTCCCGTCCTGCCTTTCAGCAAGGGCAGCAGCACAGGCGCTACCAGGCCGCGCAGAATGACCCAGGGCGGCAAGCGATGCTTTGCATACAGTGCGCCGGTGCCGCGTGCCCGGCAACGTGCGGCGGTGCAGGCTTCGGGCGTGATGGTGCGGGCCGGCGGCGTCACGGCATGATGGACTTCCGCCAAGGGGTCGTAAGCGATGACGGCTCCCTGCCGCAGCGCCCGCAGCATCAGGTCATGCTCTTCCGCTGCACCGAACCACTGACCCACGCCGAAGCGCGCATCGAAACCGCCGATGGCTTCCAGCAGCTTGCGCTGCAGGAAAATCGTGATCGAGGCCACCGGCACATCGCGAAAGGCTGCCGAGCGTTTCCAGCTCAGCACCGGCGCCGTAAAGGGCGGCTCGCCCTGTTCCACCCAGCGCACCGTCACGCCTTCCGGAGCCGGGCGCGTGGTGAAACGCGCGGCAACCCGCTGCAGCAGGGCCGGGTCATACCAGCAGTCGTCATCGGGAAAGGCAATCCATTCTCCCTGCGCAGCGGCAATGCCGGCATTGCGGGCGGCGGCGAGGTTGGCCGGATGATGCTTCAGGTGGCGCAGGTTCAGGCCGGCCTGCTCGGCATAAGCGATATGCGGCAGCAGGCGGTCGTCGGTGTTCTGGTCGACGATGATGACTTCGAAATCCTTGCAGGACTGGGATGCCAGCGAATCGAACAGCCGGTTCAATTCCTGGGTTCGGCCTACCGTGGCAAGTATCAATGAAAAGGCGGGCATGGTTCTCTCTCCGAACTGTTTGAGCTTGGCGGCGTAGCAGGTGGGCCAGCCAGGCTGTTGCAAAAGCCGGCCGGCTGATTTGCCTGATTTATCTGCCTTGTTTATCTACCCGATCCGGCTTGCAAGGCGCGCTGGCGGCGCACGAAATAGCGCAGGTAATGCATGGCCTTCTCCAGCGGATGACGCCCGACATGGGCCAGGCGTACCCTCATGTCTTCCTCCATTGCCGCCAGCCGGTTGCGCGTCGAGAGGCTGCCTTCATGCTCGCGGAATGCGGCCAGCGGAATGTCGAGCTGCGCAGGCTGGCTGAGACAGGCGAGCTTGAGCCACAGGTCGTAATCCATCGCATAACGCAGGTTGTTGTCGAAGCCGCCGGTGCGCTGCATCAGTTCGCGCCGCACGAAGGTGGCGGGATGCGGAATGAAGTTGCCGCGCAGCAGGCGGCGATAGGAAAAGCGTGGCGCCGTCCAGTCTTCCGGATGCAGGTCGCCCTCGATATCGGTCACGGTGCGGCCGAACAGCCAGCCGTGCTTGCCGTCGTCGAGCGCCCTGGCTACCGTGCTCAGCACATCCGGACCCAGGTAGTAATCGTCGGAATGCAGATGCGCAATCACATCGCCGGTGGCGGCCTGTATGCCGGCATTCATCGCCTTGCTGATGCCGCCGCGTACATTTTCAATCAGCGTGTAGGGCCGCCGCAGCGTATGGATCAGTTCCAGCGTGCCATCGGTGGAGCCGCCGTCGACGAAGATGTATTCAATCTGCGGATGATCCTGGATCAACACGGAGGCAATCGATTCCTCCAGGTAGGGCAGGCTGTTCCAGGTGCAGGTGATTATGGAGAAACGGAGGGACATGGCTGTTCTTGTAAGGTGGCAAGTTTGCCCAGCGGTGCCGCATACAGGCGCAGCAGGCGTTCCGCGGCACGTTCGGCACTGCCGAGGCGGTCCGGCGGCAGCGGATAGGTCTTGCGCAGTTCGGCGCTGACCAGATCCTGCACCAGGCCTTCTATTGTGGGATGCAGGCGGAACTGTTCCGGCGCCTGCGCGTAGAGCGAGAGTTCGGGGGTGCCGCCGGCTTCCAGCGCGAATGTGGTCTTGCCTAGCAGCAGGCCTTCCAGCACCGTGGTCGCGCAGGGTTCTTCCCAGACCGAAGGCACGACGATGGCATGCGCCGCGGCGGCCAGTTCAAGCGTGCGTTCGGCATCGCACCAGCCGGCAAAGCGGATGTGAGAGCTTTCGAATTCACGGCGCAGCGCCGGCAGTTCAGGGCCGTCGCCAACGACGGTCAGCTCCATGCCTGCCCGGTGCTGGCGGCTGAATTCGCGTACGAAAGGCGTCACGCCCTTGGCCGCCCACAGCTTGGCCGCGACCACTACTCGTATCACATCGGAGGCGGAGGCCTGCCTTTCCGCCCGCTCGCGCGCCGCCATGATGGGTTCCAGGTCGGCAAAGTTATGGATGGTGACGCCCCATGGGCCTTCTCCGCAACTGCGGGCGAAGTTCCGGTGCAGCATGTCGGAGACAAAGACGGTCTTGTGCTGGCGGAACCCCTGCATGACTTCCGAGCGAAAGCGCTGCACGGCCATGGTCGATACCCATTTCTGCACCGGGTGGGGTTGCGCACTGCGACAGGAAGCACACGCCTCGGGTTCGGTCTCGGTGCAGATGCGGCCGTTGCGAAAGCGCGTGTCGAGCAGGCAGTCGCTGCCCTGGTCGTGGCGAGTCTGGACGAAGTTCACATGCGACGGAATGAACTTGGCGAGGTTCGGAAAATGGCCGTGGTAATGAATAACGTCGTAAGCGGGCGCGTGCTGCATGATGATGCGGGCAAAACGGCGCGCGACCCAGGTGCGGCGCTGCGGCAGGAACATGCCCAGCGTCGGTTCTTTCCATTGTATGAAGTGGCCGTTGAGTTTGCCGAAGATACGGCCGCCGAATTGCAGTTCGACATTGCCAGGGTCGATCGGATGCAGGTCGTTGCCCAGCAGATCGACCTGGTGGCCAAGTCGGGTAAGGGCGCGGCACAGCGCCAGCGCGTGCTTGGCCAGGCCGCCCATCGCGGGTTGGGGAATGTCTTCGCTGACGATGAGAATACGCATAGGCTTACCTGACTTAAGAACGGAAACGACGCGCCACGGCCATCAGCGCAGCACGTTCATCGACGCTGACGATGAATGCAAGGCCTGCCATGAGCAGGAACAGCAGCGCCATGCCTGCCACGGCAATGGTGCCGATCACGCCGGCCGGAAATACCCATTTCAGCGGCAGCAGCACTGCGAAAATCGCGAGGCCGACCAGCATGCTTTTTCCGTATCCCAGGCTGACGGTTTCACGCAGATGAAACGGCACGGTGCGGCCATGCACGAACCACAGGAAAAACATGCCCAGCAGAATGGATGCGGCAAGATGCGCCACCGCCGCACCCACGATGCCGGCCTGCAGCGTGCCGACATACACCAGCGCAATGCCGATCAGACCGCGCGCCAGCGCAAAATGGCCGGTGACCTTGGGATGCCCGAGCGCATCGTTGACCAGCGACGGAATATTGGTGAGTGAATCCATCAGATAGGCCAGCGTGATCAGTACCAGCACCGGATAGCCCTGCGCCAGGAACTCCTCGCCTACCCAGCGCCGCAGAAACTCGTCGCCGGCCAGCACGATCATGCCCAGCGCCACCAGGTTGATATACGTGGTGTGGCGGATGGAGCTGAGATAGATGGGATGCAACTCGTCGAGCTTTTGCGAGGCCGCCAGCGCGGAGGCGCGCGGATAGATGACGCTGGACAGGCGATAGGTCAGGCCGAGTATGCGGCTGGCCAAAGTGACCGGAACGCTGTAGAAGGTCACGGCCACAGGGCCGGCCAGCGCGCCGATTACCAGCTTGTCGCCATGCTGATGCAGGGTGGACGCCAGTTTGCTCAGGTAGGCGTAGGCGCTGAAGGAGGTCAGCGCGGACCGCACATCCTTGCGCGGCCAGCAGAATTCCAGGCCGAGCGCAAACTTGCGGATCAGGTAGCACAGGTAAAGCACGTTGCAGGCCGAAATGGCGACCCGCACTGCAATCACGCCGGCAATGCCGGCACCCGCCATGGCGGCGACGGCCGTCGCCACGTTGACGACGATGCCGAAGAAGGCTTCGCTCTGCGCCGACTTGTCGTAACGCTGCAAGGCTTGCGGCACGGTGATCAGGTAATTCTGCGCCTGGGTCAGCGCGAAGCCGAGTGCGGCAATCTGAAAGCCCAGCACCGTATCGTCGCTCAGTTCCGTCGAGACATCGAAGAAGCGCTCCGTCAGGAAGCCGGCGCTGAAGTAGATCAGCGCGGCGCCGACCGCGCCCAGCAATCCATAGAAGAAAATGCCGAACCAGAATGTTTCGCGGAAACGTTCGCGGTCGCCGGCGGCATGGTGCTGCGACAGGTACTTGATGGCGCCGGCATTCAGGTTTATATCCAGGATGCCGAAATAACCGATCACGGATGTGACCAGGGTGACGATGCCGAAGCCTTCCACGCCCAGGCCCGCGATCAGCAGCGGAACCGTGACCAGGGCGGCAATGGCGGGCAGGGCGGAACCGGAGAGGTTCCAGAGAGAGTTACGCAATAACATAGTTGGTATGCATCCGGCGATGAAGTCCTACCGCCACGAAAGGCATGGCCAGTGTCAGGCCCAGCAGCATCATGGTTCTGAATTCGATAATGGGAGTGCCGATAAGCAGCGTGGGTATCCAGAACAGCATGCCGGCAAACCCCGTGTCGGCCAGCAAGGCGGAGTTGCCCTGCAAGTGCTTGCGATGCCGGAAGTAGTAAGTGATATACGAGTACAGCAGTGCGCAGAACGCCAGCAAGCCCGCCACGCCCGACTTCAGTACGATATGCCCGAATCCGCTATGGATGAAATCCATGCGTCCCAGGTGATAACTGAGCGCTTCCCGGTCGCCGGTGAAGGTACCCCATGACCCCAACCCGAACAGCCAGTTGCTTCCCAGGCTATTGGCCGCGGCATACAGTTCGTAGAAGCGGCCCTGTTCGCCGCTGCGGTCGCCCATGATGTCGTAGAACAGCGAGCTGAGTAGCCCGCCGCTGGCGCCCGCATCCTGCAGGCGCGCCCGGACCATGACGGAGATTGTGGCGAACAGGGCGGCGAGGGCGAGCGAGCCGAACAGGATTTTCTGCTTGGCAGGCAGGCGGTACAGCAGCAGGGCAAACATCAGTATCAGTCCCAGCAGCGAACTGCGGCGGAAGGACAGGGCGACGGCTGCAATCATCAGCGCCAGGAAGGCATACAGCATGATGCGCTTGGTCAGCGACATGCGGACCTGCGGCGACGTCAGCAGCCAGGCGGCGGCAAAGCCGCCCAGCGCACAGACAAAGTTGTCGCCGATATCGAAGAAGAAAATCGATACGTCGATGCCTTCGAAGTTGCGATAGGGATTGGCAGTGTCGCCGCCGAACAGCACATACCTCACCAGGCCGTAGGCGCCTCGGATGGCGGCGAGGAAAATGATCAGCAGCATCAGGTTGCGCTTGTCCTTTTCATCATGCAGCGCCATCAGGATGATGTACATGAACAGCAGCATGTTGACGATGTTGATGATGCCGTTGTATCCGAGGATGAGCGGGATCTCCACTCCCATCATCATGCCCATCAGCAGGTGGGCAATCAGCAGGAACAGGAAGGCGCCGAAGTAATGCGGCCAGGGGAAAACGAAGTAGGGCACGTAAGGGTTGGCAAGCTTGCGTATCAGCGCTGCCGCGCCGGCGATGAAGAGCAGGAGGTTGACCAGGGAGAAATAAAATAGCCCGGTGCCGCGCGCGTAGAGAGTCGCCTCGGTATTAATCTGTCCCCAGGTCGATGAAGCAAACATGAAAAACAGGGCGATGAAGCCGTAGGTCGCTATCCTGGGCATCTTGATGCATGCTCCTATCGCGATAGGAACAAGAACGAGAGATGCCAGCAACAGGGCCCAAGTATTGGCAGCTGCCATAGCTTAACCTCGAATGTTGAACGCGCGCTGGCGTGGATTCATGCTGCTCTCTTTCCCGCAATCTGCCATATGGTTCAAGCTCGTGCTGCCTGTAATGAAACTTCCTGCTTGCTGCCGTTTTCTGTTGCAGCGGATGTTGCGGATGTCGGGATCGCCGAAGCGGCTGTGACATCGCGCAGATAATGCCGGTAGGTATCCGCGATGCCTTCGGCCAGGCTGATGCGTGCCTTCCATCCCAGCGACGCCAGCTTGCTGCTGTCCATCAGCTTGCGCGGCGTGCCGTCGGGCATGTCGGGATTGAAGGCAATGCGGCCCTTGAAACCGGTGACGTCGCGCAGGCGCTCGGCCAGTTCGCATATCGTTACTTCCTCGCCGCTGCCCACATTCAGATGCGACAGCATGGGATCGGTTGCGCCGGCATAGGTCGTCTGATCCAGATCCATCACATGCAGGCAGGCCTCGGCCATGTCATCGACATGCAGGAATTCCCGCCTGGGCGTGCCGCTGCCCCAGATCACGACCTGCTCCAGTCCCTGCAGCGTGGCTTCATGGAAACGCCGCAGCAGGGCCGGCAGGACGTGGCTGTTTTCCGGGTGATAGTTGTCGCCGGGGCCGTAGAGATTGGTTGGCATCACGCTGCGGTAATCGGTGCCGTACTGGCGGTTATAGCTTTCGCACAGCTTGATGCCTGCGATCTTGGCAATTGCATAGGGCTCGTTGGTCGCTTCCAGTGTGCCGTTCAGCAAGGACGCTTCTTCCATGGGCTGGGGCGCCAGCTTGGGGTAAATGCAGGACGAGCCGAGAAACAGCAGCTTGCTCACGCCATGACGCCAGGCTTCATGAATGACATTGGCCTCTATCATCAGGTTCTGGTAGATGAAGTCGGCTGGATAGGTATTGTTGGCATAGATGCCGCCGACCTTGGCGGCTGCCAGATAGACTGCTTCTATACCTTGTTCATCGAAGAAGGCGCGCACCTGGGCCTGGTCGGTGAGATCGAGCTCGGCGTGCGTGCGGGTCACGATATTCGTATGACCCTGCTGCTTCAGCGCGCGCACGATGGCGGAACCGACCATGCCGCGATGGCCGGCGACGAAGATGCGGCGATTGAGATTGGTTTGGGCTTGCTGCATAAACTAGCTTGTCTCTCCAGGCGGATAGGGAAGAGGCGTGCCGGCTGAGGCCGGCAACACCTGCCTTATTCGTTGTGCGCGTAGGCGACGAAACCGTTGTTCTTGACCAGCGCATACTTGCGGCTGGCATTGAGGTCGGTTTCCACCATTTCCTTGACCAATTGTTCGAAGCTGGTGCGCGGCTGCCAGCCCAGCTTTTCGCGTGCCTTGGTCGGATCGCCCAGCAGCGTGGCCACTTCGGTCGGACGGAAGTAACGCGGATCGACGCGCACGATGGTCTGGCCCTTTTGTGTTCCGCCGAGCTGGCCCGGATCGGTGACGGTGGCTGTTTCATTCACGCCTTCGCCGTGCCATTCCAGTGTCATGCCCAGCTCCATGGCGGCGGTATTGACGAAATCCCGCACGCTGTATTGCACGCCGGTGGCGATCACGTAGTCTTCCGGCTGCTCCTGCTGCAGCATCAGCCATTGCATTTCCACGTAGTCGCGGGCGTGGCCCCAGTCTCGCTTGGCATCCATGTTGCCCAGGTACAGGCAGTCCTGCAGGCCCAGCGCAATACGCGCCATCGCGCGGGTGATCTTGCGCGTGACGAAGGTTTCGCCGCGCAGCGAGGATTCGTGGTTGAACAGGATGCCGTTGCACGCATACATGCCGTAGGCTTCGCGATAGTTCACGGTGATCCAGTACGCATACATCTTGGCGACCGCATACGGGCTGCGCGGATAGAAAGGCGTGGTTTCCTTCTGCGGAATTTCCTGCACCAGGCCGTAGAGTTCGGAAGTGCTGGCCTGATAGAAGCGGGTTTTCTTTTCCAGGCCGAGGATGCGGATTGCTTCCAGTATGCGCAAGGGACCGAGCGCATCGGAGTTGGCGGTGTATTCCGGTTCCTCGAAGGACACCGCCACATGGCTTTGTGCTGCCAGGTTGTAGATTTCATCCGGCTGCACCTGCTGGATGATGCGAATCAGCGAGGAGCTGTCGGTCATGTCGCCGTGATGCAGGATGAAGCGGCGCGGTTCTTCGTGCGGGTCCTGGTACAGATGATCGATGCGGCTGGTGTTGATCAGCGAAGTGCGGCGCTTGATGCCGTGCACTTCATAGCCTTTGCTAAGCAGCAGCTCCGACAGATAGGCGCCATCCTGGCCGGTGACGCCGGTAATGAGGGCAACTTTGCGGGAAGAATCGCGGGACAGCTGGTTCAGATCGGCGGCTTGAGGCTCTTTCGTCATGAGGCATTCCTTGTCTAACGCTGGGGAGTGCGGCGCCTTTCGGCACCGCTCGTTTCAGCGTTCTATTGTGCAAGGGATGGCTTAAAAAGCGTTGAGCTGTGTCAGCAAGCCAGGTAGAGAGAGACGCGGAGAAAATCAATATCCTTGCGGATTCATTTCTTGCCAGCGCCAGTGATCGGCACACATCTGATCCAGGTTTTTTTCTGCCTTCCAGTCGAGCAAGTTTTCCGCCAGATCGGGCGAGGCATAACAAGTGGCAATGTCGCCGGGACGGCGGGCGACGAATTCATGGGGGATGGAGCGGCTGCTGGCTTGCTCGAAAGCCTTGATCGCTTGCAATACGCTGTAGCCCTGGCCGGTGCCGAGATTGACGGTGAAGCCGCCGGGCTGTGAAAACAGGCGGCGCAAGGCTGCGACATGGCCGCGTGCCAAGTCCACTACGTGGATATAGTCGCGCACGCCGGTTCCGTCGGGCGTCGGATAGTCGTTGCCGAAGATGGAAACGTGGGGGCGGCGTCCAATGGCGACCTGCGCAACAAAAGGCATCAGGTTGTTCGGTATGCCGCGCGGATCTTCGCCGATCAGTCCGCTGGGATGAGCGCCGACCGGATTGAAATAGCGCAGCACGCCTATGCCCCATTCGGGATCGGCGGCGGCAAAGTCGCCGAGGATCTGCTCGACGATGAGCTTGGAGCGGCCATAGGGATTGGTGGCGGACAAGGGCGCATCTTCGGTGATCGGCACGGTTTGCGGATCGCCGTAGACGGTGGCCGATGAACTGAATACGAAGCGCTTCACCTGCGCCTGCTGCAGGGCTTGCAGCAAGGTGAGAGTGCCAGCGACATTGTTTTCGTAATAGGACAGCGGCTTCTCCACCGATTCGCCCACTGCCTTGAGGCCGGCGAAATGAATCACGGCATCGATGCGATGCTCGCGCAGGATTTCATCCAGCGCCGCCCGGTCGCGGACATCAGCCTGGTAAAAGAGGGGCTTCTTCCCGCTTATTTCCGCGACGCGGTCCAGCGATTTGGGCGAGCTGTTGCACAGGTTGTCCAGTGCGATGACGCGAAAGCCGGCTTCCAGCAGTTCGACGCAAGTGTGGGAGCCTATGTAACCGGAAGCGCCGGTGACCAGTATGTTCTCTGACATGGATGATGATTCCGGAGAGGCGGAGAGTTCAGGGTGGAGGCATTATAAGACAAGGGCCCTTGCGGGCCCTTGTGGTACAGCAGACAGAAGAATTATATGTATTCCACCGTGGATTGCGGGGCGGTCGGAGTGACTGCCGGCACGTCCGCCGTATTGAACGGCAGGTGCCCGTTGCTGGCCAGTTCTTCCAGGAAGGCGCGGAATTCATCCTGGACTTCCGGATGCTTGAGCGCGAACTGCACGGTTGCCTGCAGATAGCCTTGCTTGCTGCCGCAGTCGTAGCGCGTGCCTTCGAACTGATGCGACAGCACCAGTTCCTCGCGCAGCAAGGAAGCGATGGCATCGGTCAGTTGCAGTTCGCCGCCGGCGCCGGGACGAATGGTGCGCAGGTGCTTGAAGATGGACGGCGTCAGGATGTAGCGTCCGACTACGCCCATGTTCGAGGGCGCATCTTTCGGCGCCGGCTTTTCCACGATGCCGTCGAGTTTGAGCAGGCGATCGCCGAAGGGCGTGCCGGACACGATGCCGTAGGAGCGGCTCTGCTCAGGTTCAATTGCCTGCACGCCGATGATGCTGCTGCCATAGTGCGCATGCATTTCCGTCATCTGGCGCATGACCGGCACCTGCGCATCCAGCAGATCGTCGGCGAGAATCACGGCAAACGGATCGTCATGAATCAGGCGCTCGGCGCACAGCACCGCATGGCCCAGGCCCAGCGCTTCCGCCTGGCGGATGTAATAGCAATTCACATTGTCCGGCTTCACATGACGCAGCACGTCCAGCAGCGCTTTCTTATCGCGTGCCGCCAGTTCTGCTTCCAGTTCATAGGCTTTGTCGAAGTGATCTTCGATCGCGCGCTTGTTGCGGCCGGTGACGAAGATCATTTCAGTGATGCCGGCGGCAACCGCTTCTTCTACAGCATATTGAATCAGCGGCTTATCGACGATAGGCAGCATTTCCTTCGGGCTTGCCTTGGTTGCAGGCAAAAAGCGCGTACCCATTCCAGCGACGGGGAAAACGGCTTTGGTAATTTTCTTGGGCATGTTGTAGGTCACTTTATGAAAGACGGTATATAGACTGTCAAAGTATTAATTTGTTCTATCGGCTTTTACTGGTTTTTATTTATTGGCTTCTATCGCTACTTCGTCTGATTTTTTGGTCGTATGAAGTTGACGAGCGGCGCATCGTTATTAAATGGTGCATCACACTGCATGCCGTTACGTTAAGTGCGGCTGCCAGCATATTGAATAGCCAATCCCAGACATTGGAGTTGCGATAATGCAAGAAATGTTGAATTGTCTCGTCCAATAGTCCCAGCAATGCAACAGCCGCTAGGGTTCCCAGCGCGCGTTGCCGGGATGAGCCCCTTATTCCGGCATACAGCAACACACTCAGCACGGAGTAAGCAGTGAAGTGAAGAAACTTGTCATGCGTTGCCGCCGATAAGGCTTCGGCTTGGCCAGGAATGGAGCCAATGGCGACCATCAGCACAAAAAACAGCATGGCGGCACTCAGGGAATAACGCCGCAAAGGGAAGGCGGGGACAGCAAGCCTGTTTTGCCGGGGGAGCGAGTCGGTACTTTTCATCAAAAACGATAACGATAGCTAGGGTGAAATGCCGGGCATGCATGCCAGCATGCATCCCGACAGATGGGGGTTTGTTCGCGGATCAGGCGCGACCGTAACGGTCTTGCAGACGAACGATGTCGTCTTCGCCCAGGTATTCGCCGGATTGAATCTCGATGAGTTCGAGAGGGATTTTTCCCGGATTTTCCAGCGAATGCACGATTCCGACCGGAATGTAGGTGGATTGGTTCTCGGTCAGCAGGTATTCGTTTTCACCATTGGTGATCTTCGCGGTGCCGGATACCACCACCCAGTGCTCGGCGCGATGATGGTGCATTTGCAGCGACAGCTTGGCGCCCTGCTTGACGGAGATGCGCTTGACCTGGAAACGCTTGCCCGTGCCTATGGAATCGTAAGAACCCCAGGGACGGAAAATCTTGCGGTGCTGGGTGGCTTCAGTGCGTTGCGCATCGGAGAGCCGTTTAACGACCTGCTTGGCCTGCTGCGCATGATCGGCATCCATCACCAGCACGGCATCCGGCGTTTCGACCACGACCACATTGCGCAAGCCGACCGCCACCACCAGGCGGTCGGTGCCGTGCACCAGGCAGTTCTCGCATCCTTCCAGCAGCGCATCGCCCTGCGTGGCGTTATTGCGCTCATCCTTGTCGGCGGCTTCCCATACCGAAGCCCAGGAACCGATATCGCTCCAGTCGGCATCCAGCGCCACCATCGCGGCGTTCTGCGTGCGCTCCATCACCGCATAGTCGACGGCGATGTCGGGATTCTTGGCATAGGCCGCTTCATCAAGCCGAACGAAATCGATATCCTGCGCCGCATCCTGCATCGATTCGCGGCAGGCCTTCAGCACATCGGGCTGATGCTGCTCCAGCTCCTCCAGGAAGGTGCGGGCGCGGAACAGGAACATGCCGCTGTTCCAGTAGTAGTTGCCGTTGGCGACATACTGTTCGGCGGTATGGCGGTCCGGCTTTTCCACGAACTCCAGTACCGGCCGTGCACTGCCCGGATCGGGTTCATTGGCGCAGATATAGCCGTAACCGGTTTCGGCACGGTTGGGCTTGATGCCGAAAGTCACCAGCTTGCCGTCGAGCGCGGCGCTCGATGCGATTTCGATGGCGCGATGAAAGGCTGCCGTGTCCTTGATCAGGTGATCGGAAGGCAGCACCAGCATCAGCGGATCTTCATGCCTGGCCAAGGCACAGAGCGCGGCGCTGGCAATGGCCGGCGCGGTATTGCGGCGCATCGGCTCCAGCAGGATTTTTGCATCGCGTATGCC
>JAFAGG010000073.1 GCA_023422955.1 Pseudomonadota bacterium
ACGAATTCCTGCCTTTGGTCCATGATGGATGTCTCTTTCCACGGCATCGTATCTCTCCATAAATACAATGCCGTAAAGTGTCCACCATGTCTCCGAACACCTGTCCACTATGTGGCCGGTCTATACAGGAGGGCAAGGGTGGGGATGGGTTAATCAAGCTTCGTGACCGAAACCCATCCCCCTCCCAACCTCCCCCTTGAAGGGGGAGGAGTTAGTTCGTTCGGCGCTTATGCTCTTTCCGCCGCTTCAACTGTATTAACCAGCAGCATCGTAATCGTCATCGGTCCTACGCCGCCCGGCACCGGTGTGATAAAACCGGCAACTTCCTTGGCGGAGTCGAAATCGACGTCGCCGCACAATTTGCCCTGTTCATCGCGGTTGATGCCCACGTCGATGACCACGGATCCTGGTTTGAGCATGTCGCCGGTGACGATGTTCCTTTTACCGGTTGCCACCACCACGATATCCGCATCGCGGGTGTGCTTGCTCAAATCGCGCGTCTTGGAATTGCAGATGGTGACGGTAGCGCCCGCTTGCAAGAGCAACATGGCTTGCGGTTTGCCAACGATGTTGGAAGCGCCGACGATTACTGCGTGCGCGCCGCGGATCGGGTAATCGATGGCTTCCAGCATTTTCATCACGCCATAAGGCGTGCAGGGGCGGAACAGCGGCTGGCCGGTCATCAGCATGCCGGCATTGGCGACGTGAAAGCCGTCCACATCTTTTTCCGGCGCAATCGCTTCGATTACCTTGTGCGCATCGATATGCTTGGGCAGCGGAAGCTGAACCAGGATGCCGTGTATTTTCGGATCCTTGTTCAGCGCATCGATGCGGGCCAGCAGCTCGGCTTCCGACATCTCGGCTTCATATTGCTCCATGACCGAATGCAGGCCATTATCCACGCAGGCTTTGACCTTGTTGCGTACATAAACCTGCGAGGCCGGGTCGGCGCCGACCAGGATGACGGCGAGTCCGGGTTGCTTGCCTTGGGCGGTGAGGGCGGCGGCACGTTCTGCTACCTGGCTGCGAATTTGTTTGGCGATCTGGTTTCCGTCGATAATCTGGGCTGGCATTTTGAAGAGTCTGAAGAGGTCAAATAAGTAAAACGAAGATTATAGCCGTCCCTCCGCCGCGACTTTTTTCACGGACGGTGGAACGGTTTGCAGGCAAAGCATGCCATAGAAAGAGGGATCTCATTGGGTGGGCCATTTTTCATATTGTGAAAGCACGTATCGCAATTTGGAAATGAAGAAAAGTCCTGTTAATATCTGCCAGTTTATTTACCCCTAAGATCATAAGCAAAATTGCC
This sequence comes from Pseudomonadota bacterium, assembly GCA_023422955.1. Taxonomy (GTDB): domain Bacteria; phylum Pseudomonadota; class Gammaproteobacteria; order Burkholderiales; family Burkholderiaceae_D; genus JAEZLB01. The sequence goes on from JAFAGG010000073.1 coordinate 1,310, forward strand.
GCTGCGATGACCCATCACGGCAGGTGATCATATAAAGGAGAGGCACTATTATGTCCGCCCAAATCGATCAAGTTCTGGCGCAAGCCGCCAATGATCCCGATGTGATGGAAACGCAGGAGTGGCTGGATGCCCTCGAAGCGGTAATTCAGAATGAAGGTCCGGAACGCGCGCATTACCTGATGGAGCGGTTGGTTGACCTGGCCCGCCGTCGCGGCGCCAATATCCCGTTCTCTGCGACGACGGCTTACGTCAATACCATCCCGGCCCATCTCGAAGACCATTGCCCCGGCAACCTGGAATACGAAGAGCGCCTGCGCTCCTGGATGCGCTGGAATGCAATGGCGATGGTGGTGAAAGCCAACCGCGCCGACGGTGACCTCGGCGGCCATATCTCCAGCTTCGCGTCGCTCGCGAACATGCTGGGTATAGGCTTCAACCATTTCTGGCATGCGGCTACCGAAGACCACGGCGGCGATCTGCTCTATATCCAGGGCCACTCCTCGCCCGGCGTTTATGCGCGCGCTTTCCTCGAAGGCCGTCTCTCCGAAGAGCAACTGACCAACTTCCGCGTGGAAGGTGACAAGAAGGGTCTGTCGTCCTATCCGCATCCGCACCTGATGCCGGACTTCTGGCAATTCCCGACCGTGTCCATGGGCCTGGGCCCGATCATGGCGATCTACCAGGCGCGCTTCCTGCGCTACCTGCATGCACGCGGCATTGCCAAGACCGATAACCGCAAGGTCTGGGTATTCTGCGGCGACGGCGAAATGGACGAGGTGGAGTCCAAGGGCGCAATCGGCGTGGCTGTGCGCGAAGGCCTGGATAACCTGGTCATGGTGGTCAACTGCAATCTGCAGCGTCTGGATGGCCCGGTGCGCGGCAACGGCAAGATCATCCAGGAACTGGAAGGCGAATTCCGCGGCGCCGGCTGGAACGTTATCAAGGTCATCTGGGGCAGCAACTGGGACGACCTGCTGTCGCGCGACACCGACGGCATCCTGATGCGCGTGATGATGGAAACCGTGGACGGTGAATACCAGAATTACCGCGCCAAGGATGGCGCCTTCGTGCGCAAGCACTTCTTCGGCAAACATCCCAAGTTATTGGATCTGGTATCCAAGCTGTCGGACGACGACATCTGGCGCCTGACCCGTGGCGGTCATGATCCGCACAAGATTTACGCAGCCTTCAAGAAAGCCCAGGAACATACCGGTCAGCCTACCGTCTTGCTGGTCAAGACCGTCAAGGGCTTCGGCATGGGCAAGTCCGGCGAAGCGCGCAACACCGCGCACCAGACCAAGAAGCTGGACGACGAAGCGATCCGCGAAATGCGCGACCGTTTCAATATTCCCGTTCCCGACGACAAGCTGGCCGATATCCCGTTCTACCGCCCGGCCGAAGACGCGCCGGAAATCAAATACATGCACGAGCGCCGCAAGGCCCTCGGCGGTTACCTGCCGGAACGTCGCCAGAAAGCAGACGAAACCCTGGTGGTGCCGCCGCTGGAAGCCTTCAAGGCCGTGCTCGATCCGACCGCAGAAGGCCGCGAAATCTCCACCACGCAAGCTTATGTGCGCATGATTACCGCACTGCTGCGCGACCAGAGCCTGAGCAAGCGTATCGTGCCCATCCTGGTGGATGAAGCGCGTACCTTCGGCATGGAAGGCCTGTTCCGCCAGATCGGCATTTACAACCCGCACGGTCAGCAATACGAGCCAGTCGACAAGGACCAGGTCAGCTACTACCGCGAAGACAAGGCCGGCCAGATCCTGCAGGAAGGCATCAATGAAGCCGGTGCGATGAGCTCGTGGATTGCCGCGGCAACCTCGTACTCGACCAATAATCGGGTCATGATCCCGTTCTATACCTTCTATTCGATGTTCGGCCTGCAGCGCGTGGGCGACCTGGCCTGGGCGGCCGGCGACATGCATGCGCGCGGTTTCCTGATGGCTGGTACTGCCGGCCGCACCACGCTGAACGGCGAAGGCTTGCAGCACGAAGACGGTCACAGCCACGTCATGGCGGCCACGATTCCGAACTGCCTGCCTTACGATCCGACCTTCGCGCATGAAGTCGCGGTCATCATCCATGATGGCCTGAAGCGCATGGTGGAACGCCAGGAAGACGTGTTCTACTACATCACCGTGATGAACGAGAACTACCCGCATCCGGGCCTGAAGGCTGGCCAGGAAGAGGGCATACTCAAAGGGCTGTACCTGCTGCAACCAGGCGACAAGAAAGCCAAGCAGCGCGTGCAGCTGATGGGCTCCGGCACCATCCTGCGTGAAGTGATCGCTGCTGCTGAATTGCTGAAGAAAGACTGGAATATCGAAGCCGATATCTGGTCGGCGCCTTCCTTCACGCTGCTGGCGCGCGACGGCCAGGATGCGGAACGCTGGAACATGCTCAATCCAACCGAAAAAGCACGCTTGCCTTATGTCACGCAATGCCTGCAGGACACAAGCGGTCCTATCGTGGTGGCGACCGACTACATGCGCTTGTTCGCCGAGCAGATTCGTGCTTTCATCCCGAAAGACCGCAGCTACAAGGTATTGGGCACCGATGGCTTCGGCCGTTCCGACAGCCGCACCAAGCTGCGCGAGTTCTTTGAAGTGAATCGCTATTTCGTCACCGTGGCCGCACTGAAGACCCTGGCCGATGAAGGCGCGATCGATGCATCCGTGGTAGCCAAGGCGATCAAGAAATACGGTCTTGATCCGAACAAGCCAAATCCGGTCACACAATAAATGACAAATACATTCCTTTGCTGAGTTAGGAAGCTGGGGCGATGGCAACAACCATCGCCCCCAGTCTTATCCGAAAGGAAGGAATCGATGGAGCGACGAATATGAGTTTGGTTGAAGTGAAAGTGCCGGATATCGGCGACTTTAAGGAAGTGGAAGTCATCGAAATGCTGGTGAAAGCCGGCGATACGGTGAGCGTGGATCAATCGCTGGTGACGGTGGAATCGGACAAGGCCAGCCTTGAGATTCCGTCGAGCCATGCGGGTGTGATCAAGGAGTTGAAGATCAAGCTGGGCGACAAGGTATCGGAAGGTTCCTTGCTGCTGACGCTGGAAGAAGCGGCAGGCGCGGAAAGTGCCGCCGCAGCCGATACGGCTCCTGCAGCAGCCTCGCAAGCAGCGGCTCCGGCTCCTGCTCCTCAGGCCGCTCCAGCCCCTGCGCCCGCAGCTCCCGCTCCGGCAGCGCAAGCTCCTGCCCCTCAGTCTGCATCCGCACCCGCTCCGCGTGCTGAAGCGGCAGAAGAAGTGGATAACTCCAACCCTGGCACGCTGCCGCATGCCTCGCCTTCCGTGCGCAAGTTCGCGCGCGAACTCGGCGTGAACCTCACCCGCGTGCAGGGCAGCGGTCCCAAGGGACGCATCACGCAGGAAGACGTACAGAATTTCGTCAAGGCCGTGATGTCCGGCGCATCCGCCGCGCCGGCTGGTGCGGCAGGCGCAACCGGCGGTGGCGCAGGGCTGAATCTGTTGCCGTGGCCGTCGCTGGACTTCTCCAAGTTCGGCCCCACCACGATCGAGCCGCTGTCGCGCATCAAGAAGATCAGCGGCCCCAATTTGCATCGCAACTGGGTGATGATCCCGCACGTAAATCAATACGAGCAGGCCGACGTCACCGAGCTGGAAGCCTTCCGCAAGAAGATGAACGAAGAGCTCGCCAAGAGCAACAAGAGCGGCGTGAAGCTGACCATGCTGGCTTTCGTGATCAAGGCTTGCGTATCCGCACTCAAGGCTTATCCCGACTTCAATGCATCGCTGGATGAAAACGGCGAGAACCTGATCCGCAAGCAGTACTACCACATCGGCTTTGCCGCCGACACGCCGAATGGCCTGGTGGTGCCGGTGGTGAAAGATGCCGACAAGAAGGGTCTGCTGGAAATCGCACGCGAAATGGGCGAGTTGTCCGCACAGGCACGCGAAGGAAAATTGAAGCCGGCCGACATGCAGGGTGCAAGCTTCACGATTTCTTCGCTGGGCGGCATAGGCGGCACCTACTTCACGCCCATCATCAATGCGCCCGAAGTCGGTATCCTCGGCCTGTCGCGCATTGATACCCAGCCGGTATGGGACGGCAAGCAATTCGTGCCGCGCCAGATCCTGCCGCTGTCGCTGTCGTATGACCATCGCGTGATCGACGGCGCGATGGGCGTGCGGTTCGTCGTGCATATCGCGCAGGTACTGGCCGATATGCGCAAGACGCTGCTGTGATGCAAACACCTTATAAGGCCAAGCCCGTTCGCGGGCTTGTTGCTTTTTGCAGTTTCTCTCGCGGAGGCCGTGCATGACCACCTGTGTCGTGGTAAGGAAGGGCAATGAAATTGCCATTGCTGCCGATACACTGGTGACTTTCGGGGACACCCGCCTTCCCCAGCCCTACGAGATGAACGACAAGATCTTCAGGGTAGGCGACTCCTATGTCGCAATGGAAGGCACCACCGCGCACTTCCCGGTCATGCGCAAATTGCTGGCTGAAATGGGCGACGAGTGCAGGCTGTGCGACCGCGATCAGGTATTCGATACCTATACGCGCGTGCACCAGATACTGAAGGAAAAATACTTCCTCAATCCCAAGGAAGACGAAGAAGATCCTTACGAATCTTCGCAGTTGGTGTCATTGATCGCCAATCCGCATGGCATCTTCGGCGTGTATTCCTATCGTGAAGTGTTCAGTTTCGAGCGCTTCTGGAGCATAGGCAGCGGCCGCAGTTTCGCACTGGGTGCGATGTATGCGGTGTACGAATCAGAGTTGAGTGCAAGACAAATCGCGGAAATCGGCGTGCGCGCCGGCGCGGAGTTTGACAAGAATACGGCCGGCCCTTTCCAGGTGTTCAGCCTGATGATGGATGATGGGCAAGGGCGAGAGAAAGCAATGATGGAAAGCAGCTCGCCACAAGGGCCGCTGGCAGTCCCGGCAGAATAAAACATTGGAGCGACGAATATGAGTTTGGTTGAAGTGAAAGTGCCGGATATCGGCGACTTTAAGGATGTGGAAGTCATCGAATTGCTGGTGAAAGCCGGCGATACGGTGAGCGTGGATCAATCGCTGGTGACGGTGGAATCGGACAAGGCCAGCCTTGAGATTCCGTCGAGCCATGCGGGCGTGATCAAGGAGTTGAAGATCAAGCTGGGTGACAAGGTGTCGGAAGGCTCCTTGCTGCTGACGCTGGAAGAAGCGGCCGGTGCGGAAAGTGCCCCCACAGCCGATACGGCTCCTGCAGCAGCCCCGCAAGCAGCGGCTCCTGCTCCAGCTCCTCAGGCCGCTCCTGCCCCTGCAGCGACACCGGCGGCAACGACCGCTCCCACAGCATCCAGCTTCGGCGGTTCAGTCGATATCGAATGCCAGATGCTGGTATTGGGCGCCGGCCCCGGCGGTTATTCCGCCGCCTTCCGCGCAGCCGACCTCGGCATGAATACCGTGCTGGTAGAGCGCTACTCGACATTGGGCGGCGTGTGCCTCAACGTAGGCTGCATTCCATCCAAGGCATTGCTGCATGTAGCCGCTGTCATCGATGAAACCCAGACGATGGCCGACCACGGCATCAGCTTCGGCAAGCCGCAAATCGATATCGACAAGCTGCGCGGCTGGAAAGACAAAGTGATTTCCAGGATGACCGGCGGCCTCGCAGGTATGGCGAAAGCACGCAAGGTCAACGTGGTGCAGGGCGTGGGCCAGTTCCTGAGCCCGAATCACATGGAAGTGAGCGCCGCTGACGGCAGCAAGAAAGTGGTGAAGTTCGAGAAAGCCATCATCGCTGCCGGTTCTTCCGTGGTGAATCTGCCGTTCGTGCCCGAAGATCCGCGCATCGTGGATTCCACCGGTGCGCTGGAATTGCGTAGCGTGCCCAAAAAAATGCTGGTCATCGGCGGCGGTATCATCGGCCTGGAAATGGCGACCGTCTATTCCACGCTCGGTGCGCGCATCGACGTAGTCGAAATGATGGATGGCCTGATGCAGGGCGCGGACCGCGACCTGGTCAAGGTCTGGCAGAAGTTCAATGAAAAGCGCTTCGACCGCGTCATGCTGAAGACCAAGACCGTCGGCGTGGAAGCGCTGAAGGAAGGCATCAAGGTCACCTTCGAAGCGGCCGAAGCCGGCGGCACCGCGCCCGAACCGCAGCTGTACGACATGGTGCTGGTGGCCGTGGGCCGCAGCCCGAACGGCAAGAAGATTGCCGCCGACAAGGCCGGCGTTGCCATCACCGACCGCGGCTTCATCAACGTGGATACCCAGATGCGCACCAACGTGCCGCACATCTTCGCCATCGGCGACATCGTCGGCCAGCCCATGCTGGCGCACAAGGCCGTGCATGAAGCGCACGTGGCAGCGGAAGCCGCTAACGGCGAGAAGTCGCATTTCGATGCACGCGTGATTCCATCGGTGGCCTACACCGATCCCGAAGTGGCTTGGGTTGGCCTCACCGAAGACGAAGCCAAGGCGCAAGGCATCAAGGTCGAGAAAGGTTTGTTCCCGTGGGCGGCCAGTGGTCGCGCCGTGGCGAATGGCCGCGAAGAAGGCTTCACCAAGCTGCTGTTCGACGCTACCACGCACCGCATCGTCGGCGGCGGCATCGTCGGCACGCATGCCGGCGACATGATCGGCGAAATCGCATTGGCAATCGAAATGGGCGCAGATGCTGTCGATATCGGCAAGACCATCCATCCGCATCCGACGCTGGGTGAATCGATAGGCATGGCGGCGGAAGTGTTTAAAGGGGTGTGTACCGATCTTCCGCCAGCACGGAAGCGGTAAGCGGTAACGCTATCCAACAAAGGCGCTCAAATGAGCGCCTTTGTTTTTCCACTTTCAGGTCAGGCCTCACAATTAGTCATACTCTTTCCCCTCCCCTTCAAGGGGAAGGAGCGATCCTGCTTCCCCTCGCCGTGCTAAATTGACCGCTACAACGACCAGCGAGGCAATCCCATGAAAACCCTCTACCAGGCATCAAGCGCGCTCGAAGCCCACATGATCCTGAACCTGCTCGAAACCGAAGGCATCAGCGGCAGAATAGACGGAGAGTTTTTGCAGGGAGGCGTAGGCGAACTGCCCGCTGCCGGATTGGTGCGAGTGATGGTGGCGGAGGATGACTATCAAGCCGCCAAGGAAATCGTGAATGAATGGGAGGCATCTCAACCGCCCCAATCAGGTGATCAACTCTCCGCTGAGCGCGTGAGGAAGTTCCCGATATTCCTTGCCGGCATAGCGGTCGGTTTCCTTTTGGCGATGTTGCTTACATAGTGAGTGGGTGCGCTACCCACGCTGAAACTTTGTCTGGCAGGGACGACAGTAGGTTCTGCCACCGAAGCGAGGCTTATTCTTCCAGCAGTAGTCCGCCACGACATCTGGAATGGTGATCTTGCAGGCAAAGCAGTAGTAAGCGTTTCTCTTGCCTTCGCCACTATCAGCCTTCTTGAAATACTCGGGAGTCGCAGGCTGCTCCACCACAGGATGGTTGCCAAGCAGAGCGCCGGCCAGATCAAACTTTTTCACGTAGTCGATGCGCCCCGGTTTATGTAGGGCTGTCAGCTTCTCGGCCAGATCGCGCACGGTGTTGGCCGATATGATTTTCATCGCAAGAAGTACATCTGAAGGTTTCAGCTTATCCATCTCCTTCATGTACCAGGTAAAGAAGCTATCACTCTTTACGATGCTTTCCAGATCAATCTTGCTTGTCTTGGGACGCTTGATCGTCGCTTTCGGAGATACCAGCACGACAGAACGGAAAGAAGGGGGCATTGGGATGCCAAGACGCGTCGGATGCCCAATTTCTTTAAAAGCATCTTCAAGCACTCTAATGTGCCGATTGTTCTGTTCGATAGGGGAGGGAATGCCGATCTCCTTTCCCTCATACGGAAGCGAAAATTCGCCATGCTCGTTGATAGTGATGCCAGTACTGAAGGTTTTGGTTTCCAGCACATACACTTCAAGCATCCGGCCAATCAGGAGATGATCTATTTGCGCGACTCTTCCATTTATTTCCAGTCGCAGATCATGGATGACGGCGATGTTTTTTGAGGGCGCGAAATAGAAATCGATCTCGTAAGCCGCCTGCTTTTCGCTTGCCACGCCTATCGTCAGATCACGTAACTCTTTTTCGATCTGCTGCTTTTTTGCCGCCGGAACCTTATCGTGATTGAGCAGGTTCTTGAGGATGGCTATCTGACTTTCCTTGTCGTCTGCACTTTTGAGTAACATGGTATTTGCCGAAAAGTGTGGAAGTGGGCCGTCAATCTGTTTAATCCGAGATCCAGAATAACGCGCGAAGCAATTCTTGTGTCAATCAACGGCTCATCCCGGCTGCGCGCCGCGCGAATATCCCGCAGTTGGGCTTCGCTGAGAAAGGCCATTATCGTTCCCCCTGGGTCATCAACTGCACCAGCGGTGCGTTGATGAAGTACACATGTTTGCCCTGGTTATGTTCGAGCACCAGGCCCACCTGCGCCAATTGACGCAGATACTTCGCCGCTGTCTGGCGCGTGACGCCGAGATCGTTCTGCACGAATTCGATGCGCGTATAGGGATGGCGGAAAAGATTGTTCAGCAGATCCTGCGAATAGAGCCTCGGCAGCTCGGTGCGCATGCGGTGCTTGGTATTTGCCATCAGCTCGCGCATGCCGCCTACCAGTTGCACCGCACGCTGCGCCGTATCCGCCACCGCGCTCAGCATGAACACCACCCATTCCTGCCATGCGGCCGTATTGGGCTGCTCATCGCGCACTGCCTGCAGCAGCCGGTAGTAATCGTTCTTGTGCTCATTGATGTAGCGCGACAGATAAAGTATCGGCGTATCCAGCAAGCCGGTCTGCACCAGATAGAGCACGCACAGTATCCGTCCTATGCGGCCATTGCCGTCGCTGAAAGGATGGATGCTTTCAAACTGGTGATGAATCAGCGCCATCTTGATGATGGGGTCCAGGTCGCAGGCGGCGTCATCATTGATGAATCGTTCCAGCTCCTGCATGTGACGCTGAACGCTCGCGCCATCCTGCGGCGGCACGAATACCGTGGCGCCCGTTCTTTCATTCTTGAGTACCGTGCCGCCGCTGGCGCGTAAGCTTTCGCTGCTGTTCTTCAGGAGCTGGAACAGTGCAATCAGGGTGCCGTTGGACAGCAGACCCTGCTGTTCGCGCATGCGCTGAAAGCCATGCCTCAAGGCTTCGCGATAACGTGCCACTTCCTTGGCCGCTGGCGACACCCACTCGGCGATGTGCAGGTCGGCCTGGAACAGTTCATCCTGGGTGGTCACATAACTTTCCACCTCCGAGCTGGCCTTCGCTTCCTGCAGTGCCAGAGTATTGATCAGGATGGCTTGATTGGGAATGCTGGCCGCGCAACCCTTGAGCTCCGCGAGATGACGATGCGCAGCCACCAGCACCTTTTGCACTTCCGGCAACTGAAAGTCCACGTTTGCCGGCGGCAACGGCGGAATCAGGTAAAGGGGCTGGAAAGCCATGAGGTCTCCTCTTTTTTGCAGGAATTTAACATGAAGCGGGCATCATGTTAAAAAAATCGCTGTTTTTTAACATTCCGGGCGGCTCATGTTAAAAGCGCGGACACTTCGTATCTGCTTCCCTTTCCTCACTCTCTCCCGTTCACGGGAAAGGTTAGGGGGTCAGGCGACATGTCGTCTGCTTGCGGCCAGCGATACTCTGCGCTCAGGTTCCCTCCCCTTCAAGGGGAGGGGTGGGGTGGGGATGGGTCTTGCAGGTATGCGCTAAAACCCATCCCCATCCCGGCCTTCCCCTTGAAGGGGAAGGTAAGGCCTGAGCATACTGCGCCGTGCTCGCCTTCGTCCGGCATAGCTGATTAACTGAAGATACTTGAATGGCATTTTGAAGACGACAATAATGCGCATCTTCCTTTTGCCAGGTAATGCGCATGTTCGATTTCTTCCAAGCCTTCCTCAAGAAAATGGCGGTGAACTTTCGAAGTATCGCCAAGGCTGCAAAGCACGAAGTGACAGTAGACGACTTGAAGCAGGATGCCTGGCTCATTGCTCAAGAACTGGGTGAGAAAAGAGGGCGAGAAGTCGATTTTTCCGATCCTGACGATCAGGCGCTGGTGATGCGCAGGGTGAACTTTCGCAACGTTGCGCGTGGCGACTGGAAGCTGCGCAAGGCCGTGCGCATAGATCGCCAGCCCGATGATGACGAGAACAGTCTACGCTGGGCTGATCGCCTTGCCGCTTCACCTGCCTCGGATCCCGTGACCATGCTGATTATGTGCGAGTCGGCGCAGAAGCTGGAAGAGCTGCTGGCTAATAGCTTCTCTCAGGCCGTCGCCTATCTCGCGGCATTTTCCAACCTGAAGAATGACCACAGGCGCATATGCGCACACCTGGCAATCTCGGGCAGTACGCTGAATCGTCGAATCAAGGACGCTGTGGCGGTTTTCAAGAGGCAGCCCTCCTTGTTCGATGGAATAGAAAACATAAAGGATAGCTTCCTGCCGCTGAAAGGCAGATCGTATGCAGTCCGAAAATCTGAGAATGCCTCAGGTGTGCAAGAAGATTGGCTGGTCTGAGGAATAGCCCTCCCTGCCTCACCCATTCAACGCATAGCCTGTTGCCCCCGCCCCGAACGCCACGCTGTCACGATCCCGTCATAAATGCTTCTTAAAATTCCGTCAACTTATGACGGGAGAGTATTCATGGCGGTCATCTTGCGAAGGTGGATGAAGTACATCAGCTGGCTGGCACTGGCGTGTATGCCTTTGCTGGCGCATGCGGATCGCATCGTGATCGGTCAGGCCGTAGACTTGTCCGGACCAAGTGCAGCATTGGGGCGCGATTATGTTGCCGGCATCAAGACTTATTTCGATGGCTTGAATGCGAAGGGCGGCGTGCAGGGCAAGCGCATCCAGTATGTGGTCTATGACGATAAAGGCGATCCCGCGCAGGCGGCCTTTGCTGTCACGGAGCTGATACAGCGGCATAAGGCGGATTTTCTGATCGGCGGCATCGGCGACGAGATGACGCGCGCGATACTCAATGCCCCACGCTTTCGCAACAGCGACCATATCCTGTTCGCGCCGGTAGCGGGCGATGCTTACGACTGGACCGACCGCGTAATGCCATGGCGGCCCGGCTACAAGCAGGAGATAAAGCACATCTTTTCGCATTTTGCAGCCTTGGGTCTAAAGGACGTGGGGCTCGTCTACCAGGACTCGCCGATGTACCGCGAGATTCCGAAACTGTTGCAGGACGAGGCGAAGCGGCAGGCTTTGCAGATCACCGGCATGGTTCGCATCAACGAGGACAGCGATAGCCTGGTTAAAGAAGCGGCCAGGCTTGCAAAGTCAGCGCCGCGTTTTGTGGTGGTGATTGCGGACAGTATCAGCACCGCGCTTTTTCTGAAGGAATTCCGCAAGCATCAGCGCGAGACTTATGTCGCCGGTACTTCCCTGACCAACCTGGAAACCTTGCTACAGGTGGCTGGCGCGCAAGCGGTTGAATGGACGCTGTTTTCGCAAGCCGTTCCCAATCCGCGTGCCGGACGTTCTCTGCTGCAGGTTGAGCACATGGATATGCTGCGCCGCTTTCGCGACGAGCCGCCCTCTGCGATGACGCTGGAAGGATTCGCGGTTGCCAAGTCGCTTGCCTCTGCAATTGGCATGTCCAGGCAAGGCAGTCACCATGTGCTGCGAGACTTGAGCAGCAAGCGTACCGAAATCGAACTCGGCGGCCTTCCCATCGTTTTCTCTCGCGAGCATGAGCGGCTGTCGCACTATCTGGATCTCGCTCTGTTTCGCAAGGGAGGCTATCTGGTCTTCTGAACAAGCTGTCAGGCGGTCAGGACGCATTGAGCTCCATGCTTCGGCCTGATTCGGCATAGTGCTTATTTTTTACGCAGCATGGCAAGTTCGGCTGTTAAAACGGCAGTGCTTCTTTGCCGGCCTTGAGTTGTTGTCAAAATTCCGGCTTTCATTGCGAAGAGGGGCATGCAATCATTCAACCGGAGCGCGCGCTTTTCATTAAAATACGGGGGGCGCCGATAAGATTTTATCGGACGATAGTATTTTCATCACAGGTTGAGTATGTCCTTGTCCCTCCCCGAACAGCTTGTCAGCGAATGGCGCGATCTATTGAACTCGGTACCGCCTGATGCACGACAGCTTGTCCGGAACTGCGCGGAAGCGCACCAGGAAGTGTTGGCGACCCATTTTTATGATCGCTTGCTCGATAATCCCGCAGCCTCCACACTGATCTCGCATGACCAGGTCAAGACCCGCTTGCATCGCTCGATGATGCGATGGGTCGCCGCGACCTTTGCCGTTACGCCGGAAGATAATCTGAGCCCTCTGGTCGCGCAGCAGATGCACATCGGCGAAGTCCATGCCCGCATCGATGTGCCGGTACATCTCGTATTGGGCGGCGCGCGCAATCTGAAGGAAAAGTTCTTCGAGCTCTTGTGTGCCGATCAGCAGGCGACTGGAACGCAGTTGCATGCAATACGGCTGGTCTCCGCCGTCATCGATCTGGCGATGGAAATCATGAGCGGTGCATTCTCCGGCTCGCATGATCGTAATTCACGTGCCGAGGAAGCCTATCGCCTGTTCTCGGTCGTGCAGAACGTGGCGGCCGAGCGCGAGCGCCAGCGTGCTGCCTTGCTGGACTGGGAGAATCAGCTAATGTTCGAACTGGCGATGGGGCAGGGCGGCGGCCAGTTGCCGCGCATAGGCAAGGCCGAATTCGGGCTGTGGTTCAACCATAAGGGATCGCATGCTTTTGAAGGTTCGAGCGAGTCGGACTTCATTCTGAAAGCCATGCAGCACATAGATAACGTTCTCCTGCCGCTTTTCGATCAGCCGGAAGAAATTGATCGAGAAGAAAGCAATCGCCGCTTGCGCGATCTGCGGGAGCAGAGCAAGAGCATAGGCTTTCATCTGGATAACCTGTTCCAGCAAAACAATGAGCTTGAAGCCGGGCGCGATGTATTGACGCGCCTGCTGAACCGGAAATTCCTGCCGGTCGTGCTGAGCAAGGAGGTCGTTTATGCGCGTCAGCGCGGCGGCACTTTCTCGCTGCTTGCCATCGACATCGATCATTTCAAGAACGTGAACGACCAGTACGGCCACGATGCCGGCGATGCGGTGCTGCAGCAGGTGGCGGTCTTGCTGAGCAATTACAGCCGTGGCGGCGACTATATCTTCCGCCTGGGTGGCGAAGAATTCCTGATGCTGCTGGTCGATACCGACGAAGCAGGCGCCATCGCGGCCGCAGAGAAACTGCGTAGCCGCATGGAGAATGAGATTTTCCGCCTGCCCATGGAGCGCACCATCAAGCTGACGATCAGTATCGGGATCGCGGTTCACAGCGGCCATCCCGATTACCAGCTCACGCTGCGCCGTGCTGACGAGGCGTTATACCGCGCCAAACATGGCGGGCGCAATTGCCTGGTGGTGGCGCCGATGTCAAATTCTTGATGCTTGCTTAAGCCGAGGACAGGATAGAGCGAGGGATTACGAAATGGGTGTAATGCCTTATGCAGTTAGGCTGAACAGCCAGAACCTATCTTCATTCAAAATATTCAAGTAAGCCTCTAGCTCGGCCTGGAACACCGCAAGGCATGTCGGCGGGCGTCCCAGGCTCGCATCCAGTACGCCGACTCTCTCGCGCATGCCTGAGTCGTGCTTATCTGCCTGACTTGGTCCATGGCCGGATTGTGCAAGGCGGAGTGCGATCACATAGAGGGTTATTGGCTCAAGCCGCGGGCATCGATTTTCCACACGCATTCCACGATGCCGTTTCTGATGCCCACGAATTCCGCGTACAGATTGCAAGTGGGGTCGCAGTGCCCCGGGATCAACAGCACACGTTCGCCCAGCGGATCGGTGCGGCTGTCGATGCTCTCATTCTGCGTGGTCATGAGTATGCCGTGTTCATCGTTGGCGGCGATATAACGAAAGCGATCGCCGCCCCCGCTCTGGCTGACACGGGGCAGGCCCGAATCGACTGCCACTCCTTTCAGACCGACATCGCAGACAACGCGTTCCGGCTTGCAGGTGCTCATGATGGTGGAAGCGATGAACAGGCTCTGGCGCAGGCGTAAATTGCCGGCCCAGCCATTGGTGCCGTAATGCTCATCCATGAAAACATAGGTGCCGGGCTGGATTTCGGTATAGACGCCGCTCGCCGCGTCGAATTCCACGGTGCCTGTGCCGCCGCCGGTGACAGTGGGGCAGGCGATGCCGCGGCTTTCCAGTGCCTGGATGAACTCCAGCGTCATTGCAGCAGCGCGACTTGCCGCCTGCTTGCGGTCCTCCCAGTCTGCGAGATGCTGGATGCCGCCGTGATAGGCCTGGATGCCGCCAAAACGCAAAGAGTGATAGCGTGCGATGCAGTCGGCCAAGGCCAACAGGCTTTCCACATCGGCCACGCCGCAGCGGCCATGACCGATGTCGACTTCCGGAAGCACGGTAATGTGAACGCCGGCGCTGTCTGCAGCCTTGCCCAGCGCTTCCACCTGCGCCGGATGATCGACGCAGACGCTCAGCTTCACATGGCGCGCCAGTTCGACCGCCATCGCCACCTTGGCGTCGCCGACAAACTGATTGCTGATGAAAATATCCTTCACGCCGGCATTGATGAACGGATAGGCTTCGCTGAGTTTCTGGCAGCAGATGCCGGTTGCGCCCTGCGCGAGTTGCGCCATCGCCACCGCGCTGGATTTGTGGGCCTTGGCATGCGGGCGCAGCTTCACGCCATGATGGCGTGCCAGCGCAGCCATATGATCAATGTTGTACTCGAATGCATCCAGGTCGACCAGCAGGGCGGGCGTGCTTACCGTGCCGGCATCCTGGCCGGGAACGGCGATGGGCGGGGGAAGCAGCGGTGAAGAAGTGGTCATGGCGAATCCGGAAAAGTCTGTGAACGTCGAACAATCCAACATGCAAAACTACAGCGGTGCTGCGCCTGGTTGCGACAGCGAGTAAGGCTAATCCTCCTGAAGCGCCGCTTCCAGCACCCGCGCCACGTGCAGTGCCTGCCGGTTCGCGCCGTCGGCGATCTGGTGGCGGCAACTGGTGCCGTCGGCGACGATCAGCGTATCTTCATCGGCTTGGCGAACCGCCGGCAGCAAGGACAGTTCAGCCATGCTCATCGAAATGTCGTAATGCTTCGCTTCATAACCGAAACTGCCGGCCATGCCGCAGCAACTGGATTCGATCAGCTTCACCTGCAACCCGGGTATCAGGGCCAATACTGCTTGTACCGGCTTGACTGCATCGAAAGCTTTCTGGTGGCAGTGGCCATGCAGCAGCGCGGTTTTTTGCGGCAGCGGCTTGAGCGGCAACTGCAGCGTGCCAGCCTTGCTTTCGCGTGCGAGAAATTCCTCGAACAGCATCGCCTGCTGCGCCAGTTGCCTTGCTTCGTCGCCCCAGCCATAGGCCAGGAATTCATCGCGCATGCTCAGCAGGCAGGAAGGTTCCAGTCCTATCACCGGCAATCCTCGCTGTATGAAGGGACGCAACGCATCGAGCGTGCGGCGCGCTTCCTGTTTCGCTTCGTCTATCAGGCCGGCGGCGAGAAAGGTGCGGCCGCAGCACAAGGGACGCTCGCCTTTGCCCGATTGCGCGAGATGGACATGGTAGCCGGCTGCCTGCAGCACGCGCAGCGCGGCACGGGCATTCTCGGATTCGAAATAGCGGTTGAAGGTATCGGCAAAGAGCACCACTTCGGGCTTGCCTGCGGGCGCCTGCGAGTGACTCGATGAGTCGGAAAAGATATCGCTGCGCCAGACCGGCAGGCTGCGCCGGGCGCTGAAGCCCAGCAGCTTTTCGCTGAGCCCGGCCATGCCGGGCAGGCGGTCGCGCAGATTGAACAGCAGCGGAAAACGCGCGCCCCATTTCGCGTAACGTGGCAGGTAGGCGACCAGCTTGTCTTTCAGGCGCAGCCCATGCTTGCGCTGGTAATGGAAAAGGAATTCGGTTTTCATGCGGGCCATGTCAACGCCGGTCGGACATTCGCGCTTGCAGCCTTTGCAGGCCACGCACAAATCCATCGCTTCATGCACTTCATCGGAAGTCAGCGCATCGGTGCCGAGTTGGCCCGACACCGCCAGCCTCAGGGTATTGGCGCGGCCGCGCGTCAGATGTTTCTCGTCCTTGGTGACGCGATAGCTGGGGCACATGGTGCCGCTGTCGAACTTGCGGCAGTGCCCATTGTTGTTGCACATCTCGACCGCCTTCGCGAAACCGCCGGTCGCATCGCCGCCGGTGCCGGGTGCGCTGATTTCTTCGGTCACGTGGTCGGATTGCACATTCCAGGCAGACCAGTCGAGCGCGGTTTGCAGCGGCATCTCCTTGTAGTCCGGCTTGAAACGATAGAGCCTGCGGTCATCCATGCGCGTTGCATTGACGATTTTTCCGGGATTCATCAGGCCGGCTGGATCGAAGGCTTGCTTGACCTCGGCAAAGGACTGCATCAGCCGGTCGCCGAATTGCCAGGCCACCCATTCGCTGCGCACCAGGCCGTCGCCGTGTTCGCCGGAAAAGGCGCCCTTGTACTGGCGCACCAGTGTGGCCGCTTCCTCGGCGATTTCGCGCATCTTGCGGCTCCCGTCGCGCCGCATGTCGAGTATGGGACGCACATGCAGCGTGCCGACCGACGCATGTGCATACCAGGTGCCGCGCGTGCCGTGCCTGGCGAAGACTTCGGTCAGGCGGGCGGTGTATTCGGCCAGATGTTCCAGCGGCACCGCGCAATCCTCGATGAAGGAAACCGGTTTGCCGTCGCCTTTCAGGCTCATCATGATGTTGAGGCCGGCCTTGCGCACTTCCCACAGTGCTTTCTGCTCGGCTTCGTCCGTCATCTTGACCACCGAGTCCGGCAGGCCGAGGTCGCTCATCAGTTCGTCGAGCAGGTCGAGTTGCGCGATCTGTTGCTGCCTGTCGTCGCCGGCGAATTCCACCAGCAGAATGGCATCCGGCTTGCCGATCAGCGCTTTTTCAATGGTGGGGCGGAACGCGGGGTTGTTGCGCGCCAGCTCTATCATGGTGCGGTCTACTAACTCGACTGCAACCGGCAGCAGCTTGACGATGTGCTGCGCGCTGTCCATCGCTTTGTGGAAGTTGCTGAAATTGATGACGCCCAGCGTCTTGTGTTTGGGCAGCGGCGCCAGTTTCAGCCGCAGGCGGCGCGAGTAGGCGAGCGTGCCTTCGGAGCCGACCAACAGATGGGCGAGATTGATGCTGCCGTCTTCGGTGTAGGGACGCTCGGACTGAGGGTTGAAGATGTCGAGGTTGTAGCCGCCGACACGGCGCATGACCCTGGGATAACGCGCTGCGATTTCATCCTGTGCGTGGGTGCCGATCTGCAGCAGCGTTGCGATCAGCTCGCGCAGGCGCGGCGGGGAGTGCGCCAGCATGTCGGCCATCGGGCCGAACCTCGCCTGCGTGCCGTCCGACAGCCAGGCATCGATGGCCTCGACGTTGTGAACCATGTTCCCGTAGCGCAGGCTGCGCGAACCGCAGGAATTGTTGCCGGCCATGCCGCCTATCGTGCATTGCGCAGCGGTGGACACATCCACCGGGAACCACAGGCCATGCGGCTTGAGCCAGGCATTCAGGTGATCCAGCACCAGCCCCGGCTGCACTTCCACCGCCATGCCCTCGCGGTCGAAATCGAGCACCTTGTTCAGATACTTGCTGTTGTCGAGCACCAGCGCTTCGCCCACCGTCTGGCCGCACTGGCTGGTGCCGCCGCCGCGCGGCAGCACGGGCACCTGCAATTCCCTGCAGATTTCGATGGCAGCCTGCACATCGCTTTCGGTTTTCGGGATCAGCACGCCGACCGGCTCGATCTGGTAGATCGACGCATCGGTTGCATAACGGCCGCGTGATCCGCGGTCGAACAGCACTTCGCCTTCGACGGCTTTTCGCAGGCGTGTCAGCAGTTCGCTGTGGGAAGAGCTTGGGTGAAACAGGATACGGTTCGAAGTCGGTGCATTCATGGGAGTCCTGTTGATCGAAGTCTTCTTTATGGCGTGCCGTCGGTCTCGCTCTTTATCGTGTCCAGATGTTCGAGCACGGTATCGCCTTTTTGCTTCAGGTGTCCTCGCAGGATTTCCGCGAGCCGCGGACCGTCTCGTGCTGCCAGCAACTCGACCATTTCGGCATGCTCGCGAGCCGCTTTGTCCCATTTGGCCTGGTCGAAGTTGGAGCGGAAACGCAGGTTTTGTATGCGCAGATTCAGCGTGGCATACACCTGCGACAGCAAGCGGTTGCGGGCCGCCCGGTTGATGCGGTTGTGGATCTCATGGTTGAGGCGGTAGTAGGCAGGCATGTCCTTGCGGGCGTGGCAGGCCAGCATCTCGAAAGTCAGGGCCTTGACCTCCGCCACTTCTTCATCGGTGATTCGCTGGCATGCCAGTTCGCCCGACAGCGCTTCCAGCGCGCCCATGACTTCAAAGCTTTCCCGGATGTCTTCCGCGGACAGGGCGACGACCTGGGCGCCGCGATTGGGCTGGATCTGCACCAGGCCCTCGGCGGAAAGCAGACGGAATGCTTCACGCAGGGGAGTGCGGGATACGCCCAGGCGCTCGCACAGTTCGCGCTCATTCAGGCGCGTTCCTGCCGGGAGTTCTCCTTCGGTGATCAGGGTGCGCAAGCGATTGGCCGCCGCGGCAGGCAGCGTTTGCCTGTCCACGGCATCGGTCGATGTGGAGACCAGGGGGATAGGCAAGGCCAGGCGCAGGCCGGAATTATCATAATTTTCCATAGAACTACAAATGTATTAAATTTTGTATACCAAAATATTGAATGACCAGATTAATTGTTCCGGATCAAGCGGTAAAGGATTACCTGAGCTTTCATGAATTCTCCTGCGGTATTTTAGTTTAAAAGAGAAAGCACTGTTCCTGGATAACAAAAAATACTTGCGGAATGATGGCCTCCTAACTATGATCTCCTGACATTATGGTACTTTGTATACCAAAACCACTTTTTGGAGAAGGCATATGCTCTCGCTGAATTCCCATCCGTCCGGTCGTCATTTCCTGCAGATTCCCGGTCCCTCTGCAGTGCCTGATCGTGTATTGCGCGCCATCGACAATGCAACGATAGATCACCGCGGTCCGGAATTTGCCGTCCTGGGCAAGGCCGTTCTCGACGGCATGAAAAAAATATTCAAGACCGAATCCCATGTCGTGATTTATCCGGCATCGGGCACCGGCGCCTGGGAGGCGGCGTTGGCCAATACCCTGTCGCCGGGCGACCTGGTATTGATGGTGGAGACCGGACACTTCGCAACGCTCTGGAAAAAAATGGCGGACAGGCTGGGACTGGAAGTCGAGTTCTTGCCCGGCGACTGGCGTCATGGCGCCGACCCGGCGCAGATCGAAGCGCGCCTGGCAGCCGACAAGAATCATCAAATCAAGGCCGTGTGCGTCGTGCATAACGAGACCTCGACCGGCGTCACCAGTCGCATCGGCGAGGTGCGCAAGGCGATAGACCGCAGCAAGCATCCTGCCTTGTACATGGTGGATACCATTTCCTCGCTGGCATCGATCGATTACCGGCACGACGAATGGGGAGTGGACGTCACCGTCTCCGGATCGCAAAAAGGTCTGATGCTGCCGCCCGGCCTGTCGTTCAATGCGGTCAGCGAAAAAGCGCTGGAGGCATCCAAGACAGCGCGCCTGCCGCGTTCGTATTGGGACTGGCAAGACATGATCGCCATCAATGCGACCGGCTATTTCCCCTATACGCCAGCGACCAATCTCCTGTATGGCTTGCATGAGGCGCTGGCCATGCTGTTCGAGGAAGGGCTGGACAAGGTGTTTGCCCGCCACGACCGCCACGCTGAAGCCACGCGCCGTGCGGTGCGTGCCTGGGGACTGGAAATTCTCTGCCAGAATCCCGCCGAGTACAGCTCGGTGCTGACCGGCGTGGTGATGCCGGATGGGCATAGCGCTGATGTATTCCGCAGGGTGGTGCTGCAGAACTTCAACATGTCTCTGGGCCAGGGACTCACCAAATTGTCGGGCAAGGTTTTCCGTATCGGTCATCTCGGCTATTTCAACGACTTGACTTTGTGCGGCACATTGGCCGGCATAGAAATGGGCTTCTCGCTCGCGAAGGTCCCGTATCAGCAAGGAGGCTTGCAGGCGGCCATGAGCTATCTGGCGGAAACAGCCGGAAGCAACCTGGTCGCCAAGCTCAATGCAGCCTAAATAAAATACGTCGGGATATCCGGCATTTTGAAACCACCTGGAGGAGACAACCATGGTTCATACGATGCAAAGGCTGGTAAAGAAAACTTCCCTGTTACCCCTGTCGGCTGCAGCCCTGGCTGCAGCAATGCTGTCGACCCCGGCAGCCGCATGGGAGCCCACCAAATCGGTGGAAGTGATTGTTCCCGCGGGGGCGGGCGGTGCTTCCGACCAGATGGCGCGCACCATTCAAGCCATCGTCACCAAGCATCAGTTGATGAAGCAGCCCATGACCATCCTGAACAAGGGCGGCGCAAGCGGTGCCGAGGGCATCATGGATGTCAAGAATTCGCCCAACAATCCGCACAAGCTGATGGTGGCGTTTTCCGCCATCTACACGCTGCCGATGTCGGTGGGCCTGCCGTTCAACTGGCGCGATCTCAATCCGGTGGCAATGATCGCAGTGGATGAATTCGTATTGTGGAACCATGCCGAAGCGCCGCAAAAAACGCCTAAGGAATTTCTTGATGCAGCAAAAGCGGTACCGCCCGGGACCTTCAAGATGGGCGGCACAGGCACCAAGCGCGAAGACCATATCATCACCATCGCGCTCGAAAAGGCGTCCGGTGCAAAGTTCTCCTACATTCCCTACACCAGCGGCGGCCAGGCAGCGACCCAGTTGGTGGGCAAGCATACCGATTCCAATGTCAATAACCCGAGCGAAAGCGTTGCTCAATGGCGCGCCGGTCAAGTGCGGGCACTGTGCGTGTTTGCCGAGCAGCGCATGGATTTCAAGGACAAAGTCACTGCGGACCAGTCATGGTCTGACATCCCCACCTGCAAGGAGTCAGGCATAGACGTGCAATATCAGATGTTGCGCGGCTTCTTCCTGCCGCCCAAGACTACCAAGGAGCAGGCTGCGTTTTACGCTGATTTGCTGAAAAAAGTGACTGATACAACGGAGTGGAAAGAGTATCTGGCCAAGCAAGCCCTCAAGGGGAACTACCTGACCGGATCGGATTACACCCAATTCCTTGAAAAGGATGAAGCCTTCCACAACGAGCTGATGACGGAAGCCGGCTTGGCAGTGAAGAAGTAAGTTCTTTATCGGCAGCCAGCGGGAGGTGGAAATGGAGCAGAACGAAACGCATGACCGCCCGCGTGGCGGCGGTCCGTCGCGCAACAACATGGAAACAATTGTCGCCCTTGTCGTTTTTTTCATCGGCGTAGTCATGGTGGTGGATAACTACCGGCTAGGCGCAGGGTGGGCGACCGACGGACCGCAGTCAGGCTATTTTCCTCTTCGGATAGGCGTGATTCTTTGCATCGCGTCTATCTTTGTCTTCACCAAATCATTGTTCGGAAAAAACCGCGACAACGATCCTTTTGCGACGTGGCCGGAGTTCAAGCGTGTACTGCAGGTACTGTTGCCGACGACAGTCTATGTCCTGGCAATCCAGTTTCTGGGTATCTACGTTGCCTCTGCCATTTTTATCGGTGGATTCATGCGGGTAATGGACAAAAGTAACTGGCTGTACGTTTTGTTGGTTGGCGTCGGTGTCAGTGCACTACTGTTCTGGCTCTTCGAAATTCAATTCAAAGTACCTTTGCCAAAAGGTCCGCTTGAAGCGATGTTGGGTTACTGAAATCTACGATCGGAGAGGCATTAAATGGAACAGTTAGGTGCTTTATTTGACGGATTTGCCGTTGCTCTCAGTTGGTACAACATTCTCATGATGGCAGTCGGCGTGGTGTTAGGGGTCCTCATCGGTGTATTGCCGGGCCTGGGCGGACCGAACGGCGTAGCGATTCTGCTGCCGTTCACTTTCACCATGCCGCCTACCTCCGCGATCATCATGCTGTCCTGCATCTATTGGGGATCGCTGTTCGCAGGCGCCATCACCTCGGTGCTATTCAATATTCCGGGAGAGCCGTCAGCCGTCGCGACCACCTTCGACGGATATCCGATGGCTCAACAGGGCAAGGCGGGGGAGGCACTCACTGCATCGTTCACGGCCTCCTTCATCGGCTCCTTTTTCGGCGTGCTGATGATTACCTTCCTGGCGCCCCTAGTATCGACCTTTGCGCTTAAATTTGGTCCGCCGGAATTCTTTGCCGTATTCCTTCTCACCTTCTGCAGTTTCATCGGCGCCGACAGCAAGGCGCCGGCCAAGACCATCATTTCCATGATGCTGGGCTTCGGCCTTGCAGCGATAGGCATGGATACGGTCAGCGGCGAGTTGCGCATGACGTTTGGCTGGTACGAACTGCTGCGCGGGATCGACTTCCTGGTGGTGGTGATCGGCTTGTTCGGGTTCGGGGAAATCCTGCTCACCATGGAAGAGGGGCTGGCATTCGAAGGCAAGCGCGCAAAGATCAATCTGCGGGTTGTGCTTGATACCTGGAAAAAAATGCCGCGATACTGGCTGACGCTGCTGCGCAGCTCGGTGGTCGGTTGCTGGATGGGCATCACTCCGGGCGGCGCGACAGCAGCTTCCTTCATGGGTTACGGTATCGCCAAGCGATTTTCGTCGAACGGCGATAAATTTGGCCGCGGGCAGATGGAGGGCGTCATCGCGCCGGAAACCGCAAATAATGCAGCAGGCACTGCAGCCTTGCTGCCGATGCTGGCACTGGGCATTCCCGGATCGGCTACGGCAGCCGTACTGCTGGGCGGCCTGATGATCTGGGGGCTGCAGCCGGGACCGCTTTTGTTCGTCGAGCAGAAAGATTTTGTCTGGGGTTTGATCGCCAGCATGTATCTCGGCAATCTGGCCTCTCTGGTCGTCGTCTTGACCACGGTACCGCTGTTTGCGGCGATCTTGCGCATCCCGTTTTCGATCATCGCACCTGTCATTATCGTCGTGTGCGCCATTGGTGCGTATGCCGTATTCGGCGCCATGCTCGACATCTGGTTCATGGTGTTTTTCGGCATCGTCGGATACGTGCTGAAAAAGATGGATTATCCGCTGGCGCCGCTGGTGCTCGCGCTGGTGCTTGGTAATCGCATGGAGTCCGCATTCCGCCAGTCCATGATCGGACCGAGCGGCGGCATGGACGCTTTCTGGTCCAACGCGCTGGTCGGCTCCATCACCACGCTGGCGATTCTGATGCTGATATGGCCTCTGATTTCCTTCTCGTTGCGCAAGATTAAGAGTATGTCCGGCAGCGCTCAGATGGCGGCAAAACAGGTGCCGCCGACCTGAAGCATTGCGATTGTCAGGAACATCTTGCCATTGCGGTTGGCATATCGTGCCTGCCGGTCCGATGTGCGTTAAAAATAAAGAGGGAGCCAGATGACTGAAGTTCGCACCAGCCTGCCATTGGCGATGAAGCACGGCCTCACCCTGGACGCGGTTAAATCGATCGCTGCCGCAGCCCATGCGGTAGCGATAGCCAAGCAATGGAAAGTAAGCATTGCCATCGTCGACGATGGCGCCAATCTGCTTTATCTGGAACGGCTGGATGGCGCGCAAATAGCCAGCGCCGAGGTGGCCTGGGGCAAGGCCAGGACTGCGATGCGCTACAAGCGGCCGACGAAGGCTCTGGAAGAGGCTGTGGCGGGCGGGCGTATCGCGCTGACCGCCGTGGAAGGCATAACGCCTTTGCAGGGAGCGCTTCCATTTGTCTTTGATGGAAGCATCATTGGCGCCATCGGGGTTTCAGGCGTGCTGCCTTCCCAGGACGAGCAGGTCGCCGCGGCGGGCGCAAGCGTGTTGTCTGCAATGACGCGGGATTGATGGGCGAGCTGCGTGCGGATGTCCTGTCGTCCATGTCCGTTCTGATCCAGGCGGCGTGCTATCGCACCATGGCAAGCATAGTGCGATAG